>UQNF01000025.1 GCA_900542285.1 uncultured Clostridium sp. | reverse complement strand
GCAGGCATCGTCCTGTTCAGGAAGAAAGAGGACTAATTGAACTAAAAGGCTGAAGAATACTTCGGCCTGACTCCGGCAGAGCCGCCCATTTGGGCGGCTCTGCAAAATTATCTTGATATGAATACTATCTTCACTATCAGATCAAAAACAATACAACGAGCATGGCTTCAAGTGCAGGGCAAATAGAGGACGAGTTCCATCAGTATGAATACGGACTCCTTGCATAAAGGATTTGCTGAAAAAATGATGACCGGCAATAACACGAAAGTTCACGCAATCACCAAATTCTCATAGGCAAAACACTGAATATTCCCTTTGTAAGGTAAGCATCGAACCAGTAATTATTGATTACTGAGAGCGGATAGTATAGCTGATTTCATAGACTTATAATCAGCTGATATAAGCAGTATTGCGTAGCATTAATGCCTTGCGCATATCCATCGAATTATTGAATAAAGAGTAATATGATAATGAATATAGGAAAATGATTTTAGTAAGCTGAGGAAATCTGCCTGAAAGAAAAAATAAAAAAACTGCCCGCGGTCTATTGCCACGGACAGTCGGCTGTTGAGTATTATTTACTGGGCTTGCAGTAGCCGAAGAAGTAGTATCCAAGGGGAGTGAAGTACATTCCTTTTATTCCTTGAGACATATACTTGTCGGTATAGAAATAGATTGCTGCATGGACAACATCCTGACCCATGAGGATATCCTCTGCCTGATGCATGAGGCTCATACGTTCTGCCAAGTCTGAAGTGGACTTTGCCTGCATGATGAGCGCATCATAGTCGGGATTGGAGTACTGAGCATCATTGTTGCCGCCACCGGTGAGCCACATATCGAGGAAGCTCATTGGGTCGTTGTAGTCGGCAATCCAGCCGTTGCGGGCAATGGAATAATCGCCGTTCTTACGGGTGTCAAGGAAGGTGTTCCACTCCTGATTCACGAGGTTAACGGTTACGCCAAGCTCTGTCTGCCACATGTTCTGCAGTGCTTCACCGATAAGCCTATGGTTATCGCTGGTGTTGTAGAGGTACTCAACGATCGGGAAGCCTTCGCCGTTAGGATAGCCGGCTTCTGCAAGGAGCTGACGGGCACGCTCGCAGTTCTCCTGATATTTTTCTGCGCTAACGTCCATATAGTCGCCGCCAACGGCACGGAAATCATCCTTTGTCCCGGGAGCATCGCTGATGCCGGAAGGAACGAATGCAGTCGCAGGCTTCTGTCCGGTCTTGGTGACGTTCTCAACGATGTAGTTACGGTCGATTACAAGGCTGAATGCTTCGCGAACCCTTACATCATCGAAGGGAGCTTTTGAGGTGTTGAAGCAGCAGTAGTAGGTTCCCAAGTAGGGATGGACCTTGAGCTCGCCGGAAGAGAGCAGTCCGGGAATCTCATCAACAGGTACTTCCTGGATGAAGTTTAGCGAACCGGATCTATATGCGGCATAAATTGCATTGGTATCGTCCATGAGGGCGAACTTAATGACCTTTGGTCCAAGCTTATCCACGTCATAATAGGTCTCGGAGGGAACAAGCTTGATGAACTCATTGTGGGACCATTCGGCCATTTTGTACTGTCCGTTGCCGATGTAGGTTTCGGGGCTGAATGTCCACTGATCACCATACTGCTCAATGATGTCAGAGCGTATGGGCATGAGAGCGGGGAAAGCCATGATCTCTTCGAAATATGGGCAAGCGGTATGAAGGGTAATCTCGAGGGTTTTCTCGTCGATGGCCTTTACACCAAGTTCGCTCTTGTCCATTTCACCTGCCATTATCTCGTTTGCATTGAGAATAATGTCTGCCATGTAGCAATAGTCTGCAGCGGTATTCGGGTCAACAAGACGCTGCCATGCATAAACAAAGTCAGCTGCTACAACATCTTTGCCGTCGGACCACTTGATGTCATCACGAAGCTTTACGGTGTAAACGGTCTTATCAGCGTTCGGCGTAACTTCCTTTGCCTGACCAAGAGCCAGGGTTGCATTGCCGCTGCCATCATCAACCCACTTGTAGAGACCTTCAAAAATGTGGTTGATCATAACTGCGCCGTCAACTGCGGAGTTGAGTGCCGGGTCGATGGTGTTGGGTTCCGATGCGAAGTTCACGGCGATCTCAAAGTCTTCGGTTGAAGTTGTGCAGCCGAAAACGCTGAATGCCATGATCAGAACCAATGCGATTGCGATCAGTTTTTTCATTGTGATATCCTCCTAAAGATTTGCCTTATGGCATTTATTTATAAAAACCATCTTTCGCACAAGATGACTTTTATCAAACCTTATGGCAGGCACAGAAGTGGCCTGCGGCTACTTCACGGAAGTCGGGTGTTTCGCGTGAACAGCGATCCTCTGCATACGGACAGCGAGTATGGAACTTGCAGCCGGATGGGGGATTGATGGGACTGGGCACATCACCCTCAAGGACAATACGCTGACGGGCGCGGCTTTTTTCGGGGTCGGGAATCGGTACGGCTGACATAAGCGTCTGCGTATACGGATGAAGAGGATGCTTGTTTAGCTCAAGACTTTCGGCAAGCTCGACAAGCGAACCGAGATACATTACGCCGATGCGATTGGAAATATGACGCACAACGGAGAGATCATGGGCGATGAAAAGATATGTAAGCCCCATATCGCGCTGCATATCTTCAAGCATATTGACGATCTGGCTCTGAATGCTCACATCAAGCGCGGAAATAGGCTCGTCACAGACGATAAACTCGGGCTTGACTGCAAGCGCACGGGCTATGCCGATACGCTGCTGCTGGCCGCCGGAGAATTCATGCGGATAGCGGTTGGAATGCTCGGTATTGAGCCCGACCTGCGCAAGCAGGGACTCTATCATTTCCGCGCGTTCAGCCTTATTGTCGGTTATTCTGTGAATGTCAATCGCCTCTCCGACTATCTCTCCGACCGTCATGCGCGGGTCGAGTGAGGCAGAGGGATCCTGAAAGATTATCTGCATTTTTCGGCGGTATGGGAGCATCTTTGCATGGGTGATATCCACACCGTCATAAATGATTTTACCGCTTGTCGGTTCGTACAGCCTAAGCAGGGTTCTGCCAAGTGTAGTCTTGCCGCAGCCGGATTCACCGACAAGCCCGAGGGTCTCGCCCCTTCTTATCGTCAGGCTGACATCTTCGACGGCGCGAACAAATTTCTTGCCAGCAAACAAGCCGCCCTTTACAGGGAAGTATTTGCGGAGCTTATCCAGTTCAACAAGGTTGGTGATCTCGCTCATAGCTTATTCCTCCTCCTGATACTGATCTTTGACAAGCAGCCAGCAGGCGGAGCGATGTTCCCTGCCAACCTCAACTATGGGAGGATTCTGCTTGAGACAGATCTTCATGCAGCTTTCGCAGCGCGGGCCGAACGGACATCCCTTTGGTGGGTTAAGCATATCGACCGGTGTACCTTCGATAGGTATCAGGCGTTCGATCTCCTCCGCATCCACACGGGGCATGGAACGCAGAAGACCCCTTGTATAGGGATGGGAGGGCTTGTAGAAAATGTCATCAACAGGGCCCTGCTCAACGATCTTTCCGGCATACATTACGCTTATTTTATCGCAGATATCGGCAACAACACCCAGGTTATGGGTGATGAAGATGATAGCCATTCCGGTTTTTTTGCGGATATCCTTCATCAGTTCAAGTATCTGAGCCTGAATGGTAACATCGAGTGCCGTGGTAGGCTCATCTGCGATCAGGATCTTCGGGTCGCAGATAAGGCCCATTGCTATCATGACCCTTTGACGCATACCGCCGGAGAGTTGATGAGGATATTGCTTCATTCTCTTTTCAGCGTCATGAATGCCGACAAGCTCAAGCATTTTAATAGCTCTTAATCTGGCATCTGTCTTGGAAATATCCTTTCTGTGGCATGTCAAAGCTTCAATAAGCTGGTTGCCGATGGTGTAGACGGGATTCAGGCAGGTCATAGGATTCTGGAAAATCATGCTGACCGTATTGCCTCGAAAGTCGCGCATCTGCTCCTCGGAATAATCGAGTACGTTTTCACCGTTGACCTTGATCGTGCCGCCTATTACCTTGCCCGGACTTGCAAGCAGTCCGATAATGGAGAAGGCCTCGACTGATTTGCCTGAGCCGGATTCGCCGACTATGCCCATGACCTCTCCGTCATTTAGGTCATAGGAGATACCGCCGACTGCCTTGACTTCACCTGCAGGGGTGAAGAAGGAAACCCTGAGATCCCTGACCTCGAGCAGCTTCGGCTGTTCCGAAGCTCCAATCGCTTCGGTGCGGAGCTCATCATTGTTGATCAATTGCTGTTCCATAGTGTCCTCCTTACTTTTTGAGCCTCGGGTCGAGCGCATCACGCAGGCCATCGCCAAAGAGATTGAACGAGAGGATGAGAAGGCTAAGCAGTATCGCAGGAACTATAAGCCTGTACTGATAAGCCGGAGAGTAAATGCCGCTCAGTCCGTCGGATGCCATGGAGCCAAGGCTCGTCAGCGGCGCACTGACGCCCATTCCAAGGAAGGATAGGAAGGACTCCAGAAAGATGGAGGACGGTATCTGAAGGCAGGTTGTAACTATTATCTGTCCGACACAGTTGGGAAGCAGATGCTTTCTGATGATCCTGCTGCCGCTTGCACCGAGTGCACGGGCTGCGGTGACATATTCCTGCTGCTTGAGCATAAGCACTTGACCTCGAATGATTCGACACATACCGACCCAATAGATGAGGCCGAAGGTGATGAACATTCCTATGAGGTTTGCACCGATGGAATTGAGGAACATGGAGAAGCTGCCGGGATGGTTGGAAATGTAGGCGCTGATGCTCTCCTTAAGTCCGGTTGACAGCAGCAGCACGACAAGCACATCCGGGACTGAATAAATTATCTCGGTTATTCTCATTATGACCACATCTGCCGCTCCGCCAAGGTAACCGGAAATCGCGCCTATCAGCGAGCCGATGATAAGCACTATCAGTGACGCAGCAAGGCCGATCGTGATGGAGATCCTTGTGCCGTACATAAGTCTTGTGAGATTATCACGGCCAAGGCTGTCCGTGCCGAGAATATGCTTGGATTTATCTATCTTTATTCCTGCCTCGTCGGCTTTTTGCTGAACGATCGGGTCGGCATCACGCCAGAAGGGAGGCCAGTTTTCCTCGTTGCGCATCTGAGTTGAATAGTCATATGGGGTGAGCAGAGGCCCGACGAATGCGAACAGGACGAGGAAAATGATGACTCCGAGCGCGATCATGGCGACCGTGTTCTTTCTGAGTCTGCGCCAGGCGTCCTTCCAGTAGGAGGTGCTTTTGGCCCTGGTAATGAAGCTCTCCTTCTCTGCCGCATCGGCAGGAGCGAAGTCATTGGCAGAAGGAGTATATGGCTCATTCATCTCAAGAATGGTATCGGCATCCACATGACCAATGGAAAACGGTGCAGATTTCTTTTTGCGCATCAGTTGCTTCCTCCTTGCAGATCGATTCTGGGGTCAACGACCTTATAGAGAAGGTCAACGATAAGGTTCATCAGGATGACGAAGGCGGAAAGGAATACGGTAGTGCCCATAATGATGGGGTAGTCCCTGTTCAGAATGCTTTGAATGAAGTACCTTCCGAGACCGGGAATGGTGAACACCTGCTCAACAACGAAGCCTCCGGTCAGGATATAGGCGACAAGCGGGCCGACGTAGGTGATGACAGGGATAAGGCTGTTCCTGAGCGCATGCTTAAAGATAATCTTTCGGGTGGGAAGACCCTTCGCCTTTGCGGTGCGCACATAGTCGGAATTGATAGCGTCGAGCAGGCTTGCTCGGGTCATTCTGCCTATGTAGCACATGGGATAGAAGGACAGAGCAAAGCACGGCATTATATAGTGCGCCGGAGTCGTAAGGCCCGTGCCGGGCAGCAATTTAAGTTTGACACTGAAGATAATTAAAAGAAGTGTTGCGATAACGAAGCTGGGAATTGAAATGCCAAGCGTCATAACGACGCGGAGAATACTGTCCACCCATTTCCCTCGGTAATAGGCGGCCAAGCAGCCTATGGGGATGCCGATGATAACGGCATTTAACAGTGCGAACACGCCAACCTTGGCAGAAGTGGGGAACATCTCGGCAATGATGGTCTTGACCGGACGGTTCTTCTGCATCTTGAATGAGACGCCCATATCACCGTGAGCAAGATCCTTCAGGTAATTCCAAAGCTGTTCACCCAAAGGCTTATCAAGTCCATACTTTTTCTCCATTGCTGCAAGCAGCTCTGCGCTAGGGGCTTTCTCGCTCATGAATGGGCCTCCGGGCACCAGATTCATGATGAGAAATGTGATACATGTAATAGCCAGAAGAGCTACCAGCGCCATCAGTATACGCTTAATTACATATCCAACCATTAATTCACTCCCTTTTTCCTGTTTTTATTTTATGCCATGAAATACATGACACAATCAGCTTGCGAAAAGGACATATTCAATCCAACTTTTACCATATTATATCCCAGTATCCAACAAAAGTCAATAGGCTTCGGTCAGTATTGATATTTTATATGATATGAGGCATACTATCCGAATAGCACCAGGAAGGAACTCATCTGAGGTTATGCGAAATAAGGAGCTAAAGGTCGCCAGTTTTTTATTTGTTTTATCGAAATAAATGAAAGTTATCGGCGAATTAGGATGTAAAAGCATTCAGATATCTGCATGATAATCTATGATAATGGATGAAGAAGCACGCCGCAGGCCGGAGCAATGCTTTTCCGGACGTGAGGCGTGCACTTTATGTCTGCCCTTACTGCTCGGAGGGTCACCGCGCAGATCGTATGGGGCTCATCAATCGGAGAGCTTGACAATGGGTTTTATCAGTTCAGCCGGCTTATCACGCATTAGGAACAGGGCTTCTTCCAACTTGTCAAAGCCTTCAAAAACATGCGAGCAAAGGGGCTTCAGATCGAGCTTGCCGCCGCTTACGAGCGCAGCGAGTTTTTCCATTCGCAGCCTGCCGCCGGGCATTAGTCCGCCGTTTATCTGCTTGTGTCCCATACCGACGCCCCATTCAACACGAGGAATGCTTATGGAATCTCCGGAGCCAAGGTAGTTAACATTACCTATCTTGCCTCCGGGCTTAAGGCATTTGATTACATCTGCAAAGGTATCGTTGTCGCCCCCGGCAATGATAGCCTTATCGACTCCCTTACCATCGGTCAGACGCAGAACCTGCTCATATAGAGGACCGTTCTTATAGCTGATCAATTCGTCCGCTCCATAGCGTTTTGCAGCTTCAATGCATTTTGGCCTCGTGCCAACCGCGATGACCTTGGCTGCTCCGCGAAGATTCGCACCGGCTACCGACATAAGCCCGACGGGACCTATGCCGACAACCAGCACGGTGTCACCGAATTGTATGTCGGCCAGCTCTGCGCCGTGGAAGCCCGTTGGCACCATGTCGGACAGCATGCACGCTTCAACCGTATTTATATTCGGAGGAAGAAGCGCCAAGTTGCCGTCAGCATCGTTGACGTGGAAGAATTCGGCAAATACACCGTCCTTGTAGTTGGAAAATTTCCAGCCTGCAAGCATTCCGCCGGAATGCATGGAATAGCCGGCCTGGGCTTCAAGTGAGTTCCAGTCGGGGGTTATTGCAGGCACCAACACACGGTCGCCGGGCTTGAAATCCTTGACCAGGGAACCGACTTCGACTACCTCCGCGCAGCATTCGTGACCAAGGATCATATTGTTTCGCTCACCGATCGCGCCCTCCCAAAGCGTGTGAACATCGGATGTGCAGATGGCGACCGCGAGCGGACGGCAGATGGCATCGAGAGGCCCGCAGCTTGGGCGTTCCTTTTCTATCCAGCCGGAACTGCCGATTCTCAGCATTGCATATGCTTTCATATTTGATTTTCCCTTTATGTTTTAATTTGCTCCGGTAGTGACGGAAGCACAGGCTTATTATTCCCGAAAGGGCCAAATCTCTGCACATAAAATAAGCAGCCTTCAGCAGGATGAACCAGTAATAAATGAAAATGCGCCTCGAACCCGGGCGCATAATAGACTAAACATTATTCTAAACCATATTTTGACAGCATTTCATCAAGCTCACCGCTTTCGCGAAGTTTATATATGAACATGTCGGCAAGCTGTGCGATTGCCGGCTCATCAGACGAGCAGGCGAGCGAATAGCCAATGCTGCCAAGTGTTGTGGAATGTATCTTGAAGTCGTAACCTTCACTGTATCTGTTGAGATACACCTTAGCGATGGCGGCGCCGTCGATAGAGCCTTTGCTCATGGCGAGCAGCATATCCGGATATGAAGCGAATGCCTTTGTGGTAAAGGTTATTGCGTCAGGCGGCAGCTCGACTTTGCGCTTTAGCAGCTTATCTATAAAGCTCTGCTTAACGGTGGTCTTGTGCTCCGAAATATAGGTGTTCAATACGCTCTGCGAAGCGGAGCTTTGGACATAACCTATGACCATCTCGTTCAGCGGTTTTTCGTCAGCGTTCTCGGGGATAGCAACGACGCATTCATCGGTATAGTAGGAGTATGAATAGCTGAAACGGCTGCTTCCGCCCTTCTGCATGAGGGCAAACACAGCATCGACAGAGCCATCGGAGATCTTTGTTGAGGCGGTCATATCCGTCACGGTGACAAGCTTAATCGCAGCATCGCCCTCGGAGTCGGGAAGCAGGTATTGAGCGAAGCGCTTTGCAAGCTCGACCTCGAAGCCTTCTCCGTTATCGGAAAATCCGGGCATATCGTCCAGCACGCCGACAGTCAGGACGCCAAGCTCCTGGATGCGATTGTATTCCGGGGTATTCTGGAGCTGAACTTTGGGCCTGAAAATATTGGCTGCCAGCACCAGCACCACTATCGCCGCTATCACCAAGACAGCAATGCGGAGCGGCTTTCCTCGGTCGCCCTTAAGGGTTATATTCATTTTCAGCGGACGGAGGCGGCTGCCTCTGCGGTGGGAATTCTTCTGTGTCATGGGTCAATTATACCAACTGCGTATGGTAAATTCAAGTGCTGAAAGGGCTATTTTTTTGTCATGGCCGCAATAGCCCTTGCAATTCGGCGGATTTGGCCTATAATGTAGGAAGCAAAAGCAAAAACGGAGTTCAAATGATCAGAATTATTGAGATAAACGATATCGGCGCGCCGGAATTGGATGTGTTTGCAAGGCTTACGGAGCCTCAGCTGCGCAGCCGTATTGATCCTGAAAAGGGGATCTTTATTGCGGAAAGCGCCAAGGTCGTCAAGCTTGCCTTGGACGCAGGCAATGTACCGCTTTCGCTGCTGATGGAACGCAGACAGCTCGACAACCACGGCAAAGCGATTATTGAATACTGCTCGGAGCATTATCCGGAGATTCCGGTCTATACTGCTGACGGAGAAATGCTTAAGCAGCTTACGGGCTTCCACCTAAGCGCAGGCGTTCTATGCGCCATGCGCAGACCAAGACCCAAGACGGTGGAGCAGGTGTGCGACGGGGCGAAGCGGATAGCTGTTCTTGAGGGCATAACCGATTCAACCAATGTCGGCGCAATCTTTCGTTCTGCTGCGGCATTAAACATCGATGCCGTGCTTGCGACACGCACCTGCTGTGATCCGCTATGCCGCCGCGCGGTCAGGGTTAGCATGGGTACGGTCTTTCAGGTACCATGGGCAAGGATAGGCGAAACTGCCGCCGACTGGCCGGAGCCGGGCATGGAAAAGCTTCGCAGCCTTGGCTTCAAGACCGCTGCCATGGCGTTGTCGGATGATTCGGTCAGCATTGACGATCCAAGGCTTTCGGATGAAGAAAAACTCTGTATCATCCTAGGTACGGAGGGCGATGGCTTGGCTGCTTCCACCATAGCAAGCTGTGACTATACCGTCAAGATACCCATGGGACACGGAGTGGACTCGCTCAATGTTGCGGCGGCAAGCGCTGTGGCATTCTGGGTATTGGGTAAAAGATAGAATGATAAGATATAGATAACAGTGCCGCAGTCAATCAGCGGCACTGTTTTTGAAATAATCAATTATATCATGCTAATGCGGATAAATCGATGTCCGCAGATAATTATGCGTTCGGAAGGGTCATATGCCTGCCCAGAAATTCAAAAATTGGGCCGTAGTAGCCGGAATTTCCTGCAAGATGCGCCGCTGCGTGGCCATAGCCGGGAATTATTAGCAGCCTTTTATCGGTGGGGCAGGCGGCGTAAAGCTTTTCGGAATTCTGAGGCGGTACATAGCTGTCATCTTCTCCATGAACGAAGAACATCGGATATCTTGCATTCTTCACCGATTTTAGGGGATAGTATTCGCTGAAGCCGACGCCGATACGCTTTTTGAACTGCTTTTCTATCGAGTTCAGAATGGGCCATCTCGGAAGATGAGCAAGAAGCTGCAGCATGTGTGCGAATTCTTCGTTGATATCTGAAAATGCGCAGTCGGACACTATTGCCCGAACGTTTCCGGGAAGCTCCTTGTCAGCCATCATGCATACGGTGGAACCACCCATCGAGCAGCCGTGAAGCACTATTTCACCGCCAGGGAAAAGCTTTGAGACCATATCCACCCACAGCGTGGTATCATTCCTTTCGTGGATACCGAAGGTGGTCCATTCTCCCTCGCTCTCACCGCAGGCGCGGTTGATGGGCAGCAGAAGATTGAAGCCGCGTCTCAGATACTCGAGTCCGATCGATGCAAAGTCAACAAATCCGGTGGAGTGGTAGCCATGCACGCATATCGCAGTCTTATCGGTTGGCACATCGTTTCTGAAGAGATAACCCTTAAGATGCAGACCATCGTGCGAAACGACTTCAAGCTCTTCCCTTGGAAGCGTTTCCATTACGGCTGCGCAGGCAGTTATCTCTTCCTTCAGCTTTGCATAGCTTGCGCCCATCGTCTTGTCGGTGACATCGCTGATGGTGTCGCTGCTGAAGCTGAATTCACGGCCGAATATGTTGTTGAACAGGCGTTCGCTTATTGAAGACATTCGTTTTCTCCTTTTTGGTTTTCAAGTTTTTTGAACAGATTTCGAAGCGTGAGCACCGCTGCCGCCGCCAGCACTACCTCAGCGACCAGCTGGGCATAGGCAAGCCCATAGAGCGGGAACAGCTTGTTCAATATGAAGAGCGCAGGGATCTCCAGCACGATCTTTCTCATGAAAGCGAACAGCAACGCTTTTTTGCCCATGCCGCACGCCTGGAATACGCCTACGGCAAGAAAGTCCATTGCAAGGAAGGGTTGGGCGAGCGCAAAACCCTTGATGAACCGTGAACCGAATTCGATGACCTCCGGGTCAGCTATGAAGAGGCGTACGAGGGGCGCGGAGAACACCCAGAAGAATACGGTGCAAAGGGCAAGGAAGGACAGAGAAATCTTGGCACTGAAGGAAAGCGACTTCTTCATTCTATCAATATTGCCGCTTCCGTAGTTGTAGCCGATAAGCGGCATCACGCCCTGGGATATTCCCATGCCTATATACATGGGGATCATGCCGAGCTTTTGGGAAATGCCCATGGCGGCAACCGCAGAGGTGCCGTAGGCGGAAGTGAAATTGTTGAGTACGGTCATTCCGGTAACATTCAGAAGATTCTGTATTGCTGCCGGAATGCCAACACCGCATACGCCTTTGGCAATCTTCTTGTTTAATGTGAACATCGAGGGAGCGATACATACATAGGTTTTTCCCCTCTTTGCAAGCAGAAGGATAAAAAAGTATAGGCATGCGGCACAGTTGGAGATAAAGGTCGCAAGTCCGGCTCCGGCAGCACCCATATTGAGTCCCCAAGGCAAAATGAAGATGGGATCGAGTATGATGTTTAGAATACATCCGCTAATCGTGCCTATGCTTGCATGCAGCGTTGAGCCCTCCGATCTTACAAGGTAGGCCATTACGACGTTGAGAATGGATGGGGCAGCACCGAAGCAAACCGTCCAGCGCATATAAGCTGCCGTCGCTTCGATATTATCACTCTGCGTGCCGAGAAGCCTGAGAAGCGGAGTGAAGAAAACTGCAGTCAATACCGAGAGCAGTGTTCCGCAGAAAAGAGAACACCAGAAACCAAAGGAGCTTGCCTTATATACGGTGTCATAGTCCTTGCTGCCAATAGCGCGGCTCATCATGCTGGAGGAGCCTACGCCAAACAGATTGTTGACAGCATTGAAGGCAAGCATGACGGGAGCGGCAAGCGTGACTGCCGCATTCTGTATGGGGTCGTTGAGCATACCTACAAAGAAGGTATCCGCCATATTGTACAGCACCATTACAAGAGAGCTAAGCACCGTAGGTATTGACAGCGTCAACACCGCTCTCGGAATGGACGCACTTTCAAAAAGCTGCTGCTTATCCGCTTTTGCCATAGATGAATCCTCAAGAGTTCACATAATAATACGGACCGCACTTAATCCGTCTTACTTTCAAGTATAAATGGACAAAACAATTAAGTCAAGCGCGAGAGGTTTGAAACTTTGCACAAAACGTATTAAATGAGTGAAAGCGGTTCCTTATGCACCGTTATTGTGAAAACCATACAAAAGCAGGGGGACAGGAACTCCAAAATGGGATATACTGATCTAAATAAAAGATTATATTAGAAGCGGAGTATTCAAATGCCAGACCTGAGAAAACTTACTATACTGCACTCCAACGATATTCATGGCGATTTTCTGGCCGAGCAGGTTGACAACCAATATGTCGGCGGAGTTGCGATGCTGTCGGATTATGTCAGCAGGGTGCGTACGGAGGAAAAGAACGTTATCTACGCAGTTGCAGGCGATATGTTCAGAGGCTCGATAATCGACAGCGAATTTCGCGGTATTTCCACAGTAGATATTATGAATATGCTTGCCCCGGATATTGCATGTCTTGGGAACCATGAGCTGGATTACGGTATCGCACATCTGCTGTTTTTAGAGAAATGCGCAAGCTTTCCGATTATCAATGCGAACATCTATATCAAAACCACCGGTACAAGGCTGTTCCGATCTCATACAGTATTGGAGGTCGGTGGAATGCATATCCTTTTCATCGGGCTTCTTACAGAGGAGATAATGGCAGGCGCGAAAAAGGATATGCTGCTCGGTACCTTCGTGAACGTTGAAGATGCGGCGAGGGAGGCCGGGAGAATTATCAACAGCTATAAGACCATGGATATTGATTTAACGGTGCTTCTGACTCACATAGGCTTTGAGGAGGATAAAAAGCTCGCTTCGCTGCTCAAACCGGAGTGGGGAGTCGATGTGATCATTGGCGGACACACCCACACTTGGCTGAATGAGCCTGCCAAGGTGAACGATGTGCTAATTGTGCAGGCCGGAACCGGCACCGATATGATCGGACGGTTTGACATCGTCGTAGACTGCGAAACCAATAGTGTTAACAGCTATGAATGGAGAATGGAGCCTATTAATGAAAGCACCTGCAGACCTGACCCTGCGCTTGACAGCCTGATAGCAACATATAAGGACAAAACCGACGCAAAATACGGCAGGATGCTGACAAGATTCGACAGGGAGCTTAATCATCCCCGCCGCGAACAGGAAACAGAGCTTGGGAATCTGTTCGCCGATGCTATAAACGATCTGCTCGGAACGGATATTGCGTTGGTCGGCTCCGGCAGCATAAGAAGCAAAAAAATGGGTCCGATCGTCACGATACAGGACCTCATGGAAGCCTTCCCATACTGCGGAAAGGTCTTTGCGGTCAAGCTGAAGGGCGCTGACCTGAAGCACGGATTTGAATTCATGTGTAGGGATGAAATGGTTGAGGGCCACAGCGAATTCTATCAGGTATCGAGGAATGTCCGCTTTGTTTACGATTATGGTACGAAAAAGCTAATACACTTTACCATAGACGGCAATGAAGTTAAGGACGATGATTTCTTTGTGGTAGCCATGCAGGAATACCATATCAACAATATTTCAAGCGTATTGGATATCCCCGAGGAGCATGTTCCAAACTATGATAATTTAAGGTGCATAGCAACCTCTGATTACGATATTATTGAAGAGTACATGAAGTCAAAGACGCATATCAATTCTCGTATAGAGGGCAGAATGGTGCTGCTCGGTATGCCCGAAAAATATACGAATTTCGGCAGTTAATTGACGCAACAAACAGGAATACAGGAAATCGGGTCGGGGTGCATCGGCAACCCGGTCTCACCAATTAAAACGATATATCTGCATTAATATAAATTATAATGCAGAATGATGGCTTGATTGTGGCGAATTTTGTTGTTATAATACAATAGCCCGAGATTTTTAGGGCATATAGTTTTTTCGGAGGAAATTCAAATGAAAAAGTTTGTAGCTTTTGCGCTCGTGCTTGCTATGGCATTTGCACTCTGCGCCTGCACCCCCAATGAAGATAAGGACGACTTCAAGGTCGGCGTTATCCTCGTTGGCGATGAAAACGAAGGTTATACCTACGCACATATGGAAGGCATCGAGGCAGCAAGGGTCGCTTGCGGTCTTGAAAAGGATCAGATCATCTACAAGTACAACATCGAAGAAAACGAAGCCTGCTATCAGGCAGCTGTAGACCTCGTTGAGCAGGGCTGCAAAATCGTTTTTGCAAATTCCTTCGCCCATGAGAGCTTCCTCATCCAGGCTGCAAAGGAATATCCCGACGTTCTCTTCTGCCATGCAACCGGCCAGACCGCTGCCAAACAGACCGATCTCAAGAACATCTTCAATTACTTCACCGCAATTTATGAAGCTCGCTATGTTTCCGGCGTTGTTGCCGGTATGAAGCTCAAGGAGCTCATGGACAACGGCACCGTTACCGATCCCCATGTAGGCTATGTTGGAGCATACCCCTATGCTGAGGTAGTATCCGGCTACACCGCATTCTTCCTTGGAATCCAGTCCATCGTTCCCGATGCGTATATGGAAGTCCAGTATACCAACAAGTGGTTCGACCTCACCCTTGAGGCAGAGGCTGCAAACGCTCTTATGGCTCGCGGCTGCGTCATTATCGGTCAGCATGCTGACTCCACCGGCGCTCCCTCCGCTATCCAGGCTGCGCATGACGACGGCACCTATCCCAATGTTTACAGCGTCGGCTACAATATCGATATGCTGAACGTTGCTCCCGATGTTGCGCTCACCTCTCCTCAGAACAACTGGGGCGCATACTACACCTACGCTATCAAGACCGCTATGGAAGGCAAGGAGATGCAGCAGGATTGGTGCTACGGCTACATCGATGAGGCTGTTCAGATCTCCCAGCTTGGCACCGCCTGCGCAGAAGGCACTCAGGAGGCTGTTGCAGCAGTTATCGAGAAGATCAAGAACGGCGAGCTCCATGTATTCGACTGCAGCACTTTCACCGTAAACGGCGAGCATCTCACCAGCTACGATAAGAGCTATGGCTTCGATGGTGTCGAGCTCATCTGGGACGGTTACTTCCATGAGTCCGAAGTAATCTCCGCTCCTCTGTTCGATATCCGCATCGACGGAATCACCGAACTTGGCTAAGCTCAGCTGAATCGCTAAGGCTTCCGATCGCTGCCATTGCTGCCGCGGTCGGAATTTTTTGAAATAAATAATCATATACTGCATTTTTGTGATTATTTCGCTTGCAAGTTTTATGGTAAAGTGTTATAATGAATAATGCAGTTGAAATTGTCAGAGTGGCATAGCGCAAAAAGTCGCGTCTATACCTCGGAAAGGATTTTTTATGACATTCGTTGAGATTCTTAATCTTGTCGTCAACATTCTCATGCTCATCGTAGCTGTATGCCTCGTGGTCGTTGTTCTCACCCAGGATGCCAAGTCTTCCGGTCTGGGCAGCGCTTTCGGTAATGATACCACTTCTTTCGGCAAGGCTCGCAGTGCCAAGGCCACCAAAGAAGCCAAGCTTCAGAAGCTGACCGTAATCTTTGCAATCGCTCTCGGCGTGCTTGCACTCGTTCTGCTTGTGCTCCCCGCATTTTCAAAGTAAACTTGAGCTTTCGGGAAACCGTCTGTTCATTTGGTATAATTGACGAGTTAAGGTGCAGCATTTATGAAAAGTGAATGCTGCATTTTTCTGTATTTGCAACACAACATATAGGAGGATACTATGCCCATTAAGCCCGGGATCAAGGTGCTGGCCGAAAACCGCAAGGCCAGGCACGAATATTTCATCGAAAGCACGTATGAGTGCGGCATTGCGCTCGTCGGCACCGAGGTGAAGAGCATTCGCATGGGAAAGGTCAATATCAAGGATTCCTATGTCAGAATAAAAAACGGAGAGGCTTTCGTTATCGGAATGCATGTCAGCCCATATGAAAAGGGCAACATTTTCAACCGTGACCCGTTCCGCGAAAGGAAGCTCCTGCTCCACAAGAGGGAGATTAGGAAGCTGCTTGCGTTGTCACAGGCGGACGGATACAGTCTCATCCCTCTGAAGCTGTACTTAAGGGATGGCAAGGTTAAGCTTGAGCTTGCCGTTGCAAAGGGTAAAAAACTCTATGACAAGCGTCATGATATTGCCGAGCGCGACGCAAGGCGTGCAATGGATCGCAGAAACAGCGATAATTACTGATGAGCGAATGATTTGGGCTCAAACTGCACGGCAGAAGCGAATACTGCCAAAGGCTTGCGAGAGTCGGCGCATCGGCGCAACGATACCAAGCGTTGGAAATGAAAATGAATCAGCGTGTCCTGTCAGCTTTTACAGGAACTTATAAGGAACGGAGAAACACGGAAAATGAATGCCGATATAGATATTTCGAATGTAGTTCTGAGAACCGAACGGCTGATACTGCGGCCGTGGCGGATGGACGATCTGAATGATTTCTATGAATACGCTTCGGTCGACGGCGTTGGGCAGATGGCAGGCTGGAAGCCGCATGAGAGCGTTGAGGAATCCCGAAGCATACTCAATATGTTCATTAATGAAAAGAAGACCTTTGCGATCGAGTATGAGGGTAAGGCGATCGGCTCATTGGGAATAGAAGAGTATAGCGAAGCGGAACTTCCCGAATACCATGATGAAAGGGGCCGGGAGTAAGGCTTTGTTCTGTCCAAAGATTACTGGGGAAGGGGATTGATGCCGGAAGCGGTCAATGCGGTGATTAAGTACCTTTTTGACGAGCTTGAGCTGGATTTCATAATCTGCGGCCATTTTACGGATAATGCCCGGTCCGGAAGAGTCCAGGAAAAATGCGGATTCAGGCATCTGAAACTCGTGAAACATGAAACGAGATACGGTGCGGTTAAAGATACGTGGATCTCGATACTGCGCCGCCCAAAATGAAAAGCGAAAATGTAAATTCAAATAATTTCACCGCTGGCAGATCGTTGCCGGCGGTGGTTGATTATGGGATCATAAGCTCTTTTTTCTCCTGAACAGCTCGGGACTTAACAGCGCAAGCAGGGGGAATATCTCAAGCCTTCCGAACAGCATATCGAGCGAAAGAACGAGCTTCGATATGACGGAAAAGGAGGAGTAGTTGCCGGCAGGGCCAACGATATCGAGGCCGGGGCCAATATTGTTGAAGCAGGCGAGCACTGCGCTGAAATTGGTCGTCACGCTGAAACCATCGATGGAGATGATAAGGAACGATATAACGAGTATGCAGGAATATGCGGCAAAATAAACATTGAGGTTGTGAAGGATAGTACTGTCAACCACTTTACCGTTAAGCCTAACGACCTGCACGCTTCTTGGGTGAAGCATGCGCTTAATTCCCGTTCTCAAGCTCTTATACAGCAGGAGCAGTCTGGCCGTTTTTATGCCGCCGCCGGTGGAGCCTGCACATGCCCCAAGGACCATCAAAAGCATAAGTATCCCCTTGGAAAACGAAGGCCACATGTCAAAATTGCTTATCGCAAAGCCTGTTGTTGTCATTATGGAGCTGACGTGGAATGCGGCCTCGTGGAGGCTGTCTTTGAAAGAGCCGAAAATAGGCATGATATTCCAAGCGACCAGACCAATTGAAACGAGCATTATGATAAAGTAAAGCCTGACTTCCTCATCTTTGAGTGCAGCCTTTGGCCGCCTGAGGAAAAGATAGTACACGGAGAAGTTTACGCCGAAAAGTGCCATAAATATGGTAACAACGGTCTGGAGATATGGAGTGTAGCTCGCAAGACTGTCGTTCTTCACACCGAAACCGCCAGTGCCTGCCGTGCCGAAAGCTGTGCAGAGGCTGTCGAACAAGGACATGCCGCCGGCAAGCAGAAAGATGATGCAGAGCACGGTCATTACTATATAGAGGGAATATAGTATCTTTGCGGTTTGACCTATCCTCGGCACGAGCTTGCCGACGGATGGTCCGGGGCTTTCCGCGCGCATAACATGCAGCGAAAAGCTGTTGCCCTTGCCGGTGGGCTCGAGAGCCATAAGAAAAACCAGCATACCCATGCCGCCCAGCCAATGTGTGAAGCTGCGCCAGAACAGAAGCCCTCGGCTCATCGCTTCAACATCTGTAAGTATGGAAGCCCCCGTGGTCGTAAAGCCGGATACGATTTCAAAAAAGCTGTCGATATAGCTCGGTATCTCGCCGCTGATGGTGAAGGGGAGCGCACCGAAAAGCGACAACACTATCCATGCGAGCGCAACGAGAACGAAGCCCTCCTTGGCATAGATCACACGCTCATAGCGTCTGCATACCAGCCTTAGAAGCATTCCGACGATAAAGGTGATCGCAATGGTGATAATGAGGCCGATAAAAGCTTTCATCTCGCGGTCGTACAGGGAGATCGCTGCAGGGATGACCAGGAATGCCGATTCAAGCGTGAGCAATATACCTAAATACCTGCCGATTATCTTGTAATTCATATTTACGCTCCGTGATTAGGCAAAGATATCGTTCATGTCCAGAATACGCTGTTCGGCAAGAGTAACAACAACAACGGTGTCTCCTGCCGCAAAGGAATCTCCTCCGCCAGGGATGATAGTTTGGTTTCCATGCGTGATGGAGGCTATCAGGATGTTCTCACGCAGCTTTATCTCCGCAAGGGACACGCCGCGAAATCTGGTATCCGCATTTACATGGAATTCGAGGGCTTCGGCCTTTCCACCGACAATATAGTGAAGTGCCTGAATTGAGCCCTCGCCGGAGTTTTCCATAGCACGAACATAGCGGACGATGCGTGCGCAGGTCAGCTGCATGGGGTTTATGAAGGTATCAACTCCAAGATGATGGAATGTGTCGATGTATTCGGTTCGATTTATCTTGGCAATGACCTTGGGCACGCCTCTCTGCACAGCGGAAAGCGCAATAATAAGGTTTTCTTCGTCGATATCGGTGAGCGTAACGAGCGCATCGGCGGAGGAGATGCCTTCCTCGTCAAGCACATCCTGCTTGCTTCCATCTCCCTCGATTATGTTTGCTTTGGGAAGCATATCGGCAAGCTCCCGACAGCGCTCCGGGTTCTGCTCGATGATAGTCACACCCATGTTGCCTGCGATGAGTTGGGCCGCAAGATAATACGCTGTCTTGCTGCCTCCGATTATCATGACCTGCTTGACCCTGTCGCGCATAAGTCCGAGATTTTTAATTAGCTGGGACAGATGCCTGCTGCCTGCGGTTACATAAATGTTATCGTTCTCCTCAAGGGTGAAGCTGCCGGTGGGTATATAGGCTTGATTGCTGCGTTCGACCGCACACACCAAAACCTTTACCTTCACAAGCTCATACAGCTTGGAGAGCGGCTGACCGCACAGCACCGAATTTGCCGTGATCCTGATCTCAACGATCTCGACCTTGCCGTTGGCGAAGCGGTCCCTCTTCAAAAATGACGGGAACTGCAGCAGAGTAGATATCTCCCTCGAGGTTTCTATCTCGGGACTAAAGGTCATCGACAGCCCCATTTCCTCCTGCATGAAGCCGAGCTGCTTGGAATACTCGGGATTTCTGACACGGGCGATAGTATGGACAGGGCTCATCTTGCTGGCCATGATGCAGCAAAGGATATTGATCTCGTCGCTGCTCGTTGCCGCGATCAGCAGCTGCGCGTTTTCTATGCCTGCTTCCTTCAGCACCTCCATAGAGGCTCCGTTTCCCTGGACAGCCATCACATCCACCGCCTGCTGACAGGTTTCCAAGACCTTGGCGTTGCGGTCGATAACAACGATGTCATGCCCGTCCTTCGCAAGACGTTCAGTAAGCCCGAATCCGATTTTTCCGTCTCCGACAATGATGATTTTCATTTGGACTTTAGCTCCGCATTAAAGAATTATCCGTATTTCAGCCAAACGGCGCAATACTAAACCATTCTAATTGTATCACGGACTTTGAAATATTGCGATACCCTCAAACAATATATATAGGCGATAAATAATAGATACTTTTATCCGAAAACACATAGAAATGCAGATGTCATGCCTGTGGGGTATTATCTGCATGACAAGCAAAAAATGAGCAACTTCTAAAAAAGCAGCGCCCGCATATCGGGAGGAAACCGACAGCGAACGCTTTGGTTAGACTTTGTTTATTATCCTGGCATTAGCCGAGGTTGAGTGCCCATCTCATAATGATATTTGCATCGGCAGCGGTGATGTTGCCGTCCTCGTTCGCATCCGCAGCGGGCAGAGCTTCCATAAGGTTGAGTGCCATACGCATTGCAAGGTTAGCATCTGCGGCGTTTATCTGACCGTCATTGTTGACATCACCGATGGTGAATTGGAGAAGCTTGAAACTGCGCTTCAAGCGCATCATGAGCTTTGGGATGGGCTGTATGATTACTGGGAAGAGTATTTTCAGTCGCACAGCGTTGAGGATTTCCGACGTGCGCTCACCAATACCAGCGGCTCGTGCGATGATGAGCTTGAGCTGCATGTCAACCTCAATATAATGGCATGTCGTTATCTAAAGAGCGATTTTGAGCGTTTTGCCGGTACGAAAACGGTAAATGTCTTCATCGGTTCGGCTATTAACGCAAATTTCCGCATCAACAATCCCTCTGCGGATATGAGTTCCGTATGCGATGTTTTCCGTGCGCTTGGTGAAAAGGGCAAGTTCGATCTGCTCTGCCGCCTTGCAAAAAAGCGTTCCCATTGCCGTGAAATTGCTGCGGAGCTTGATATCAACCCGGGTACGGTATCGAAAATGCTCTCTGCGTTGTATGCGCTGGGACTCGTCAATTCGGAGCATGAGGAAAATAAGTCCTACTACACGACTAATGTCGAGGCGTTTTCAAGCTTTCTCAGCATTGCCGACAGGATGGTACGCTCGCAGCAGGAATAGAGCCTGACTGTCAAAAAATCAAGAGGTCTTCCGATTTGGGAAAACCTCTTGTTAATTTTCAAATGCTTATTCCTCGGGTTCCGGATATGGCGCACGCTCATCGCCGAGGAAGAACACGGCAACAGTGCCGGGCCCGCAGTGGGCTGCGATTATGGTGCCGATATCGAAGATGCGGATATCATCGGCGCTGAGCTTTGGGAATCTTTCAACCAGGGCCGCCTTAGCGCGTTCGGCTTCCTCGATGCAGTTGGAATGGCAGATAAAGCACTTACCCGTATAGTCTTTTCCGTCGACAGCGTGTGCCTCCATCATGTCTACGGTGCGTTTGACCGCATTTCGCTTACCATGAACCTTGTCATAGGCGATGATCTTTCCGTCAACATCGAGCCTCATTATCGGGCAGATGCCGAGCACGGTCGCCAGCATGGCGGCCGCTCCTGACATACGGCCGCTTCTGCGGAAATACTTAAGCTCCGTTGAAAAGAACTGATGATGGATATTGCGGCGGTGAGCGTTGACCCATTCGATCGTCTCGTCAATGCTCCTGCCTTCGTCACGCATATCCGCGGCGTAGTCAACGAGCATACCGTAGCCGGAACTGCTGCAATAGCTGTCTATGACTTCAAGTCTGCGGTTCGGATACTTTTCCTTCAGAAGCTTCGCAGCCGAATAGGCGTTGTTGACTGACGGCGTCATGCCCGACCCAAAGTTGATGTGCAGGATGGGCAGGTCGGTTTGAGAAAGTAGCTGCTCAAAAAACTCTACATATTTAGTCTCGGTCAGCATAGAAGTCGAAGGGAGCTTTCCTTCGTCGATGAAACTATAAAATCTTAGCAGCGCATTCGGGTCACGCCCCATATCATCCACATACTCAATACCGTCAACGGCGTATGTGTAGAAGATAAGCGGTATTCCACGACCGTTCACATAGCTGTACGGCATATCGACCGTGGATTCACATGAAAGAAGAAATTGGTTTTGCATATGATTATCCTATCCTTTCTACGCCAATCGCCGGCTATATTTTTATTCCCCCTGCCAAGGCGAATTGCGAATGTATTCTTTGCTGCGTCGGTGATAACGCATAGCAATTATACATCAAATTTGATATAATCTCAATGACCGATTATGAAAATAATTGCAGGATCATAGAGAATAGTCCACCCGTTAATGGAAACTAATCTTCACTTTCCGCCTTGCGCACATCGCCCATAAAGAAAACCGCAACAGTGCCGGGCCCGCAGTGGGAGGCAAGAATGGTTCCTATATCAACTATACGAACGCTGTCAACGGTGAGAAGAGGAAAACGATCCAAAATCTCCTGCTTCATTCGTTCTGCATCCTCCTGACAGTCGGAATGACCGACATAGCATTTTGTGCTGTATTCAGAGGGGTTGCCGCAGTGCTTCTCCATGGCGTCCACTATGCGCCTGATCGCATGGCGTTTGCCGCGCACCTTTTCATAGGCGATTATCTTTCCGTCATGGATAACCTTCATGATGGGGCATATGCCAAGCACGGTCGCGATCATTGCGACTGCCCCGGAAACCCTGCCGCTTCGGCGGAGGTACTTTAGATCGGTCGAGAAGAACTCATGCTGCACATGAAAACGGTTTTCATTTACCCATTTAAGCGCTTCATCAATGCTTTTGCCCTCGTCACGGAGGTCTGCAGTAAGCTCTGCGAGAAGTCCAAGCCCGGAACCGCCGCACATGGTGTCGATGACTTCAAGCCGTCTGTCGGGATACCTTTGTTTAACGTTCTCTGCCGCTGCCATTGCTTTTCTTACGGACGGCGTCAGCCCGGAGCTGAATGCAAGGTGCAGTATAGGAAGCTCGGTGCTTTGAAGGAGACCTTCAAAGTATTCTTCATATCTGTGTTCGGTGACGAGTGAGGTGGTGGGCAGCTTCCCGTCATAGATGGAACGATAAAAATTCTCCGACACCTCGGGGTCGCGTCCCATATTGTCCTCATGCTCCGTTCCATCGAGCACATAGGTATAAAAGATCACAGGAATGCCTCGCTCTGTTGTATAGCTGTACGGCAAATCCAATGTGGATTCACATGATAGCAGGAATTTATTGTCCATATTGTTTTTCCTTTCAGTGGACGCAGCATAGGCGTAATTATTTTTACTTCCCCCTGCCACAAAGCTGCATTTTTGGCTAACTCTATTCTACAGGAAAACCCATCCGTTAACAACGCATAAATGCGGCATAATCATGCACAAAACTATAAAAATGGTGTAGAGAACCGATAATTTCCCGGGAAATATGTTGAACGGACGCTGAGGACAGCATGGATAGTTAGTGTAAAATAATTCTGGGAGAAATAGCGAGCCCCGGGCCGCCGGCAGGCGG
>UQNF01000024.1 GCA_900542285.1 uncultured Clostridium sp. | reverse complement strand
CACAGGAGGACCTTCTCTTGCTCCTTATTTGTTACCCATGTATTGTACCTCAACATTTCTCGAACGATGCTTATTGAAAAAACCTTTGAAAAGCATTCATCCGAGTACAGACAAACGAAAGGGGCAAACATACCCCTTCCGCTGAAGTCAATTATTTAGAAGTTATATACGCGCCTTGCAAGAGTCTCGAACTCATCAACGAGCTTCTCATAAGAGCATATGCTCTTTTCCCAGAAGTCCTTCTTGGTAAGGTCGATACCTGCAACAAGTGCAGCGTCCTCGACGCTTGCGATGGGGGTCGTGTGGAGAAGCTTCTTATAAACGGGCACGAAGTCCTGACCCATCTCACGGTACTTGGCGTACAGGCCCCTTGCGAACAGACCGCCGAATGCATAGGGGAAGTTGTAGAATGATAAGCCTGAACTGTAGTAATGACCCTTGCACAGCCACATGTAGGGATGCAGATATTCGGGATCAAGGCCGTCTCCATATGCCTTCTTCTGAGCATCGAGCATGAGCTCGCAGAGCTTGTCGGCAAACATGAAGTCGCTCTCCCTGTTTTCAAATACGGAAGACTCGAACAGGAATCTTGAATAGATGTCGCACATTATCTGGGTAACATCCATCAGCTGGCTTTCGATAAGCGCAAGCTTCTCTTCATCTGTTTCGGCAGCCTCGATCGCCGCCTCCATGACAACATTCTCATTGAAGGTAGAAGCGGTCTCTGCAACAGGCATGGAGTAATCGGTGTTGAGCGGACGGTGATCCTCAACATTGAGATTATGGAAAGCGTGACCAAGCTCGTGCGCCAGAGTAACAACATCGCCAAGCATTCCGTCGAAATTGGTCAGAATACGGCTCTGGTTGTGGCCTTCAAGACTTGCGCAGAATGCACCGCCAACCTTACCGTCACGGGGATAGAAATCGATCCACGCTTCATCAAACGCGCGCTGAACCATTCCTGCAAGATCACTGTCAAAGCCCTTGAAGATGTTAACAAGATAATCCCTTGCTTCCTCGGTGGTGAACTTCTTGCCCTCTCCCTTCTTGAGCGGCGCAAACATATCGTACCAGGGCATCCCGTTCTTATGACCGAGTGCCTCGGCCTTAAGTCTCAGGTAACGCCTGAAGATGTCCATATGTTCATTCATAGCCTCGAGAAGAGCATCGAGGGTCTCACGGGTCATCCTTGCGTTGTAGAGCGCCTCGGCAAGGGGTGATTCAAAGCCGCGAAGCCTTGAGGAATTGATGACCTGGAGCTTGATTGAGTTGAGGGAGTACGCCACCGAATCCTTGATCTTCTCGTAGCATGCAAGCTCCGCTTCATATGCGTCCTTCCTCACAGAGGGATCGGGATCATAAGCGAGGTTGCGGACGGAGCTCAGTCCGATCCTCTCACCGCGGTAATCGACTGCCACGGAGGATGTCAGGAAGCCCTGAAGATCGCTCCATGCCTGACCGCCGCTGATGTTATATAGCGCCATGATCTCCTCGCACTGCTCGTTAAGCATATGCTTGTTGTCGTCACGGAGGCAGTGGAGCAGATATTCATACTCCTTGAGTATGGGATCGCTATCGATGATATCGTCAAGGTTAGGAAGCTCCGCAATGTGCTTTTTGATTATGGTATCGGCCTTTGTAGTGGCACTCATCTTGCCCATGAGTCTGCCGATACAGGAAGCCGCTTCGGCATCCTTCGTATTCGCGCTTGAACGCAAGCTTGCATAAGAGAACAGATCACGCACGAGCCTGTTAAACTCCTCACCCAATGTGATATAGCTGAGGACTGCCTCCTTGCCGTCCATGTCCTTGATCTTTTCCGCAAGTTCGTTGTTGCGAGCGACCAGCTCGTCGACCTTTGCAAAGTCCGATACGAACTTCGGATCGTCAAAGCCCTTATAGAGTTCATCCAATGACCATTCAGAATTCATAATGTTATCTCCTTATTATATTGACTTATTCTTTTGCTGCAAGTGCGATTATCGCATCTGCTATCATCAGGGCGTTGAACACGAGTTCATCAACGCCGATATACTCGTTAGGCATGTGCACAGGGCCGGAAATACCTGCCTGTTCGCAGCCGAAAGCCACGGCGTTTGGGAATGCGCGGGCATAGGTGCCGCCGCCGATGGCAAGAGGTTCTTCCCTCTTCCCGGTGCGCTCGGCATAAACGTCGAGAAGCTTGCTCACAAGCTCGCTGTCGGCAGGAATGAAATGTCCAAGCTGGATCTTTTCATGGGTGACCACGGGATCGAAGTCCGCAAGTGCGCCGAGCAGCTTGACCCTGACCTCGTTCATATCAAGGCTGATCGGGCAGCGGAAATCAACGGAGATCTCAAAGCCGTTTTCGTCCCAGCAGATAACTCCCGGATTCATGGTCATGCGGCCGCTGTCGTCCTTGCGGTCCAGGCCAAGGCTCTCTCCATGCATATCGAACTTGAAGCAGTTTTCAAGAATGCCTATCGTCCTTGCGTCCTCTCCTTCAAGGGGGAGGCTGTTGAGCAGGCAGAATGCCGCCTGCATGGCGTTCTTGCCGCATTCCGGCATGGAGCCGTGAGCATCAAGGCCCACGATAAGTATCTCGGTGCCTCCGCTTACCGCGGTAAGCTCGATCTCAAAGCCCTTGGAGAGCAGCGGACTTACATGCTTCTCAACCTCATCTATGGCAATTGGGGCAAACGCCTTGACCTTGCCGCAGACAACGTTGGCCCTGGTGCCGCCGTTGATGCGCACGTTGGTCTTTGCAGCGCACTTTACGGTCAGGTGGGTAATGCCCTTTTCGGAATTAACGACGGGATAATCGGCATCGGGAGAGAAGCTCATGGTGGGGATCTCGGCAACCTCTCTGTAATGGTTCATGCAGCCCCAGCCGGTCTCCTCGTTGGTGCCAAGGATGATGCGTACTCTGCGGCGCATGGGAACGCCTGCAGCCTTGATGGCAGCCAGCGCATAGATTGCGGAGATAGCCGGACCCTTATCGTCCAGCGCACCCCTGCCGTAAATCCTTCCGTCGGCAAGCTCCGCCGCATATGGTGGATAATTCCAGCCCTCGCCCTCTGGAACGACATCGAGATGGGCAACAACGCCAAGCATCTCCTCACCTTCGCCGTAGTCGATGCAGCCGGCATAGCCATCGAGATTGGAGGTTTCAAAGCCGAAGCGCTTGCCAAGCTCCAGAGCATGGACGAGCGCATCCCGGACGGCTGCCCCAAACGGCGCACCCTCTCCGGCAGGCTCTGCTTCAACGCTCTTAAAGCGGATGCTCTCGCGCACGGACTCCACCAGCTCATCCTTGTGAGTCAAAATATAGTTGTCAACTGCTTTTTTCATTATCGTAATTTCCTTTCCGATAGGTTCGGTGATGAATCCGAACATAGCAAAATGTTTCAGCAGTATAATTATACAGCAGTATTTTCCTTTTATCAATAGCTCCTACAGCGAAAAGCATTCACAACTTCGGGAAAAAAGCGGCAGCTTCCGTTATTTGTGGTGCTTGAAAAACAAATCAAGCGCCCCGGGAAAGAGGCGCTTAATATATATACAATTCTTACAGTCCCATGGACATTCTCATTACTGTAACGGCATCTGCGGTGTTGACAGTGCCGTCGGAATTAACATCGGCCAACGGAAGCAGCTCCTCGGAAAGGCTGACAAGTCCCATTCCGTGCCTTATTATCAGCACGGCATCGGAGCTCGTAATCAGGCCGTCTCCATTCACGTCTCCGATGATCGGTTCTTCCGCTCCGCCGCCCATGGTCGCACTGATGAGAACATCATCAAGGACTATTCCGTATTGGTCGGTGACATCACGGTGAACAAAGGCGATGTTTACATCCTCATAGCCTGCAAACTGCGTCAGGTCAAAGCTGTATTCATGCCATTCGCCGTCCGAAAGAGTGATGGATCCCAGCTCTGCAAGCTCATACAGATCATATCCACCGTAAAAATTCTCCTCTATTGAGACGAGCAGCACGTCAATATGTTCAAAGCAGTATTCATCATCCATAGAATAGAGCCAGAAGCTTAGCGTTGCCTCGCTCACGCCCTCGGGAATGGTGAACTCGGGGGTACACGCCTGATTATCCGGAGTGAGCGCTCCACCCCAATCGAGATACGAATAGGAATAAATTGCACCGGGCGCATCATGTCCGTAAGCCGTGCCCCATTCCCAATAGTTGCCGTCACCGTCAAAATCATCATTCCACCAATCATCGGGCTGCGCAGAAAAATCTTCACAATATATTGTAAAGCTTTCACCTGGCTGAGGGGGCGGTGTGGGTGTGGGAGGCAGTATTTCTTCGCCGGTTATCTCCACATTATCGAGGTAACCGCAGTCCTCTCCGGCGCTGACTGTGGAGTCCTTCACATAGATCCATTCAAATGTATAAGTTCCTGCTTCTTCCGCTGTCCATACATAGTGCTGCCAGCCAAGCGGAGTGTTTTCCTCAGTGCTGTGAATGAAATCCATGTATTCACCGTCGACTGCAAAGCCGAGATAATCTCGGGGAATCAGGGTCGTATATGCTTCGGAGTCCACATTCCAATCGAATTCAAGGCTCTGACCCTCCCCCACATATGCGGTCAGACTTACGGAAGAATCGGTGGAATGGCAGCCTCTGTTGCCGCTCATCGCTGCGGTTCTGCCGTCAATACTTACGACCTGCCAGGGGTATGCGCCATCATTGATGAAGCTCAGGCTTCCGCCCGATGCATTGAGAGCAATATCGAGCGCAGAGTCCGCGATCGAAGCCATGCTCACGATACCAAGCAGCAGCGCAAGCAGCGCCGAAAGCCATATTATGGTTCTCTTTTTCATGTTTTCCTCCCATGGTTTTACTTAATGCAAGTATATCACTCGGGAGAAGGATTGGCAAGTTCTTATCTTAGAAGTCGACCGGGGTATCGTAATAGCAGCATTTTAGCAGCTCTTCCATCTGTCGGACATCGATCTTCCTTGGGTTCGAGAGCGTGCAGGCATCCGCAACTGCATTTTCTGCGATATGCGGCAGGCGTTCAAGGAATACCTGCTCCGGAATAAAGCCGTACTCAACGGGCTCGCAGTTCTTGCCGCAGCGTTTGAGACAGTGCGGAATGTTGAGCTTTACGCACAAGCTGCGAATGAATTCGATAAGTGCGGCGATCTTTTCGCCGGCAGTGATGAACCTGTCGCATATGCCCATGCGGCATGCTATCTCGCAATACCGTTCGCAGGCTGTTTCGTCCTTGGCATTGAAAGCTATGACCTTGGGAAGGTACATGGCATTTGCTGCGCCATGGATAATATGCGCGCCGTAGTCGGAGAACGCCGCTCCGGTCTTATGCGCCATCGAGTGCGTAATGCCAAGCAGCGCGTTTGAAAACGCCATGCCTGCCAGGCACTGAGCGTAATGCATGCGCTCACGGGCTTCCAAGTCCCCATTATACGAAGGAACAAGATATTCCTCCGCCATCTCTATCGTCTTCATAGCAAGCGGATCCGTAAAATCGCTGTGCGCTGTGGACACATATGCCTCTATCGCATGAGTAATGGCATCCATTCCTGTGTGAGCTATCAAGTGACGCGGAAGGGAGTTTACGAGTTCAGGATCTACTATTGCCACATCGGGCGTTATCTCGAAATCGGCAAGCGGATACTTGATTCCTTTTTCATTATCGGTGATGACCGAAAATGCAGTAACCTCCGTAGCTGTGCCGGATGTGGACGAAACGGCGCAGAATTTTGCCTTGTTTCGGAGCTTGGGCATTCCGAATACCCTGCACATCTCCTCAAAGCTCGTTTCGGGATGCTCGTACTTGACCCACATGGCCTTCGCCGCGTCTATGGGCGAACCGCCTCCGATAGCCACTATCCAATCCGGCTGAAACGCTTTCATTGCCTCAGCGCCGCGCATGACGGTCTCCACGGATGGATCGGGTTCAATGCCGGAGTAGATCTTGACTTCCATGCCTGCTTCGGTAAGATAGCCGACCGCTTTATCAAGGAAACCCTGCTTTTTCATGCTTTCTCCGCCAACGCAGACCATTGCCCTCCTGCCATTAAGCTGTTTGAGCGCTTCAAGAGAGCCCGCTCCGTAGTATATATCCCTTGGGAGAGTGAATCTGTTCATAAATGACCTCCATACGAAAATAATTCCTTATAAAAGTCTTTCACTCAAATACGGTTTTTATACCGAAAAAGCTTATACATGCTTAGGCATTTCCCCTTGCCCTTCCTAGTTCCTTGATGCATTTTTCGCCTGTTTGGTTCGGCAGGAAGGGGCTGCTACACTTACTCCCCACGATAATAGCTGCCGAACCGCCAAATGGCAGCCCGGCAGCACCGACGGTATATGTTTAGGCTATACCATTTCCCGCTAACTGCTTAACTATATCATTTCAGCAATGCCGCATGCGAAGCGCAGCACGCAGAGAGCATCGCCAGCATTGATGACGCCATCTCCATTGACATCGCCATTGGCAAGCAGCTTTGCCGTGAGCGGAACAACATTCATCGTACTGCGAAGTATGTAAACGGCATCAGCAATATCGACAACGCCATCTCCGTTTGCATCGCCGATAAGAGTGGTTACTCCCTCACCGAAATAATCGTCCGTATAGAAGAATTCGACAGCATCTCCATCATTGACGATCTGCGCGCCAAGGGTAACTGCATCAATCAAAACACCGTTGAGCCTGCAATACCAGCCTGAGGTTTCTCCGAACATCCCTCCTGATAGCACAGTGCCGGATGCGTCTGTGACTGCAGGGATGTTCATGCCATCTCCCATGAAGCGATAGCCGCTGTCGTTAAGGACACCTTGAATAGCATCATAGACAGACCAAGCAGCAGCGCCGTCGCCAGTGAACACGGCTTCGATGATGTTCTCAAAGCCGTTGAAGTTGCGGCCGTTAACAGTTACGGTGACCTCTATGTCGCTTGGATCAGAACCCATGGTTCCCTTTACGGTGACGGTGGCTGAGACCGGCTGCTTATAAAACTGTTCAAAGCGTGCGTAATCGCTGTCTTCGCTGAACTTTTCCCAATATTTTGCGTACTTGGTATAGGAAAGAACGCTGTCAACGGTGACCTCGGTATCATAGCTCGGCCTAGTTACAAGCAGGTTCTCGTGGGCGATGATGACATTGCTGCTGGAGCGGAATGTACGCCAGCCCTGGGAGCCCATTGGATTGTAGCCGGGAAGGTCATCAACCTGAATGCCGCCGAATGTCATGTTGACAGTACCCCTGACAACGTCAAAGCCTCCTTCATCATTTGGAATAAGCTCAACGAAGGGGTCAAGATCTGCAGTGACGTTCTCTTTATCCGGATTTGCGTTTTTGATGCAGTTCCAATATAGTTCATTGCTTACGGCAAGTCCCATCAGCGTTTCCGCTGCGGTCAGTTCTTCCTCTGTGAAGGGCAGCACCGTCAGGGTAAATACGCGGCTTCCGAGAGTCTCGTTGGTGTTCCTGTCAACTATGGATATTCTGTATTCAACGGTCAAAGGCTCACCGTCCGGCAGAGCGCGATAGACTATTCCATGATAGCCATAGAATTCAAAAACATCTGAGTTCATGCTTTCCATTACCACCCTCTGATTCGGCCTGTCGGTCAGTATGCCTGCATCCTCCAAAGCGGAAGGTGTTGGAAGCTGAACATCGTCTGTAAGTGCGTTCATATCAACCGCCATGCTCTTGTCAACAAAATCACGGACAAGGGAAGGATACAGCGCAAGCGCCTCCTCAATGGGGTTGAGCGTGTTCCATCCGCCCTGCCAATCTATAACAGGATAACCGTTGTTAATGCCTTCAGTATCCATATTGAAGCTGCCGCCCAAAGCGGTAACAAAGTCCACACTTCTCATCTGCTCTGAGGACAGTGAATGGCAGTCAGGCTCCGACCCCGTCTGGTTTTCACAATAAAAGTTGGGGCATACGCCTTCAAGCGTATAGGCATTCTCCAAGCTTCCCTTATATACGCCGACAATGCTGCCTATGCCAGCTTCGGGCCCTGTTACGGAGCCTATGTTATAAGCGTTGGTTATGGCTCCCGACGCGTGGATCTGGCCGGCGATGCCTCCGATACCCTTGTTGGTGGTCTTTTCGGGCTTCGCGCTTACAGCACCCGTATTATAGCAGTTTTCAACAACACCGTAGGTATAGCCGACTATTCCTCCGGTGCTGAGCGTGGATGCAAAGCTGTCGGTTACGTTGTTTATACTCGCATTATTGACACAGCCGCGAACGGTGTTGCCCGTCATGGCGCGGCCGACGATACCGCCAGTGGAGGCGTAATTTGAGGAGTTCGTCAGGCTGCCGTTTACAAGGCAGTTTTCAACAAGCCCCTTGCTTGTGTCGGCAATGCCGCCGATATTGCCGTTGCCGGTTACATTGACGTTTACGTTAAGGTTCTTTATCGCGCCGTTGGGACCGATGCATTCTGCAAAGCCGCCCTCGCCAATAATACCAATGACCGCAAAGCCTCTTCCATCGAACGTGCCATTGTAACCGGAATCATCATCGGAATAATCATATATGCCGATGGATGTTCTCACCTTGCCATTGTAGTTTATGTTTTGAGTGAGAATTGCATTGACGTCTTCATGTCCGGCATTCACATAGCTTGCAAACCATTCAAGCTCAGCGGCGGTTCCGATAACATAAGCATCCTGAGCTATATCAAACTCAGGTTCGCTTACGGTCGTGCCGTCCCAAGCCTCGCCCGCATATTCAAGCGTGACGTCAATAGTCTCATCGCCTTCTGCGACGAAGCTGCCGTTCACGGGAATATAGCTGTCCGCAGAAACGATGTAGCTGTAAACTTCGCCCACGGGAACGGTATATATACCGTCAACGGGGCTTAATTCGCCCGTCATCTCATGGCGAAGCACTACCGCTGCGTCAGATGGCGTAGTGTTAAAGCGTATACTGCATGAATCCAGCAGCACCATCTCGGGAAGCTCGATCTGGAAGCCTGAATCTCTCACTTCAAATGTTCCGTTTTGAGCGACATAGCCGAAACAGGACACTGAATATGTGTAATTGCCTGCGCTCAGATTGTAAACACCTGCGGATGCCGGCGCGACTATGGCATTGTCGGAGCTGCGAACAATAAGATTTGCGTTTTCATCAAGATTTGTGAATGTAACTGCATAGTTTGGGGTAAGTGTAAAATTTTTGAACCATGCACAATCGCTGCCTCTGTCGGTTGATGAATCCTTTAAATAGGCCATTGTGACAACCGTGCCGGAGGTGACCTTTTGGGTATAGGCAGTCCAATCTACCTCGCCGCCAATCTTTCCAGCCCCGTTGATCTGAAGATAATCGTAATTGTTTTCGGAGCTGACCTTGTAATCAAAGCCGAAATCTGCGGAGATGTTTTCGCCAAATGTTATCGTAATCTTTACAGTGGACGACCTCATGCCTCGGTTGTTTGAACGAATGGCGGTTGGATCGTCCTCATCCGTAATGAATTCCTCGCCGGGATTGCCCGAATACTGTCCTTCACTGCTGTATTCGATGGTTGCAAGTCCGTCGAGTGGAGCAAAAATGGTGTTTGGAACATCCTTGACTTCAAATGCACCGGATCTTGCTGATGCCGATATCGTTGAAGCAGGAACAACGCTCACGATCGCCAATAGGGCACACATGAACAAAGTAAACGTCTTTTTCATAATAATTCCTCCCAAGTTTTAATATTGTTTGCGTTAAACATTAAGCACGGAAGGAAAACCGACTCTTTCGATGCACTCGAAAAAGTCGGCGGACGCATGAATAAAAAGCCATACGGAGATTCCGCCCGAAGCCTTTTGAACATGGAAGAACCATGTCTTTTCTTTATGCGATGTAAGTCTCCTGACTTGCGCTATGCGAAACAGAATTCCGCTGCGGATACATCCTACCTTCTCACAGGGTCTTCACCCCGCAATGGCGAACTTTCGTCCAAGCGGCAAACCGCTTTTGGCGTATCCTCGCGCTCACAGTGCCGGTCGCGTGGGCATAATGCCTCGTTCATTTTGATCGATGCCTGACCCCTATTGAACATCAGGAGCCTTTGCAGCAATCGATCACACCGCACAGCCAATATTTAACTTTTGACAGACGGAAGACGAACCGCCTGTATCGATCAGAATTCTATCAAATCAGGGCTGACTTGTCAACCATGCGAAGGATATACTTCGTTTTCTCCATATCTTTTTTGCAGAATCCATTGACATTTATCTATATGATGTGTATAATGATCCCAACGAAGATGTCCGAAGGAGGAGTTGACCGATGAACGAAAAGCAAACAGCCATTATCTTCAAAGCATTTTGCGATGAAAACCGCATACGCATCATTGGTCTGCTTCGCACCGGAGAGAAATGCGCTTGTGAGCTGCTTGAAAGGATGAGTATTACTCAACCGACGCTGTCGCATCATATGAAGATCCTTTGTGACTCCGGCATTGTAGTCGGACGCAAGGAGGGCAAGTGGATGCATTACTCCATTTCAAAGGAAGGGGCTAAACTTGCCGAAAGCTGCTTAAAGGAACTCACTGCTCTCGAAAACGTTGCATCCGATCGGCCGTGCTGTGAGATCTGATGCGCTCCATCAATCCGTCGGCACGGCTTTTTCACTGAAGAACGCATTGATATATCTAAATATGTTTATTGAGAAGAGGTGTTGCCTGTGCAAACAATTAAATCAATTTGGGATTTCATTCAGAACGAAATCTTGGGCATGAGCTGGCTCAATCGGCTTATTGGCTCGCTCCTGAGCGCCTGTGGGCTTGATACATCAAGCAGACTTGGAGGCAGCGTTCAGTTTTTCCTTTTTGATATCATAAAGATTATGGTGCTGCTTGGCATTCTGATCTTTGTCATCTCATATGTTCAGTCTTTTTTCCCTCCCGAAAGAACGAAAAAGATCCTCGGGAGATTTCACGGAATAGGCGCGAATATTCTCGGAGCACTTTTAGGCACCGTAACCCCCTTTTGCTCCTGTTCGTCCATTCCGCTGTTTATCGGCTTCACAAGCGCAGGATTGCCGCTTGGAGTGACCTTTTCCTTCCTTATCTCCTCGCCCATGGTAGATCTTGGCAGTCTTGTTTTGCTCATGAGCATTTTCGGATGGAAGGTCGCTGTTATCTATGTTGTACTCGGCCTGGTGATCGCCGTTGCCGGAGGCATGCTTATAGAGAAGCTTAAGCTTGAGGACCAAGTGGAGGACTACATACGAAACGGCCGACCCATTGATCTCCCTCAAGAGGAGCTGCATTTCAAGGACCGTATTGAATATGCGCTTCGACAGGTCGCATCCACAGCAAAGAAGGTCTTCCCGTATGTTCTTATCGGAGTCGGCATCGGTGCGCTCATCCATAACTGGATCCCCGAGTCATTGGTCGTCAGTGCGCTTGGCGGCAGCAATCCGTTTGGCGTGCTGCTTGCGGTCGCTGCAGGGATCCCAATGTACGCGGATATTTTCGGCACGATACCGATAGCTGAAGCGCTGCTTGCAAAGGGAGCGCTGCTGGGCGTTGTGCTGTCCTTTATGATGGGGGTTACCACCCTGTCGCTGCCGTCAATGATCATGCTGCGAAAGGCGGTGAAGCCCAAGCTGCTGGCCGTTTTCATAGCGGTCTGCACCGTCGGCATAATCATTGTCGGTTACTTTTTCAACCTAATTCAGCCTATAATTATTTAGATATTCGGAGGCATTATCATGACACTGATCACTCTCAAGAAAAAGAAATCGGAAATCAAACGTCCCTCATCCTGCACCTGCGGCTGCCAAACGGCTGCCGGCGAAAACCTATCCGCAGAACCGGCCCATGAAGCTAACGGCCGTATAAGCTGCATAAAGGTGTTAGGCTCAGGCTGCGCAACCTGCCACAAGCTGTTCGAAAATGTTAAGGAAGCCGTGAATGAAATGGGCCTGTCTGCGGATATCGAGTACATCACCGACATGGCGAAGGTCATGGAATACGGCGTTATGAGTATGCCTGCCCTTGTTGTTGATGAAAAGGTCATCTCAATGGGCAAGCTGCTAAAAGCTTCGGAGATAACAAAGCTTCTTGGAAAGCTGAATTAACACTCAGTTACAGCAGAACTATGTGCGGAGACAGCTATATCGAAAGCGATGAAGCTTGTCTCCGCATCATTCGAACGCATTTTCTTCCTATAAAGTTTGTTCAGTTCTTCTCACAGAATAAGTTTAAGTGAAACCATATCCTGATACATATTTCCCGACGCAATAGGAATGGAATCATAAATCCTTACGCATTTTTCTGTCAATACCAACGAATACGGAAAGTGCGATAAGCGCGATACCCGAACCGATCATGATCCATTGTAACGGGACTTTGTCTGCCATCGGCCCAAATATTGCCATTCCAATAGGTAAAAAGCCGGAATACATTGCGCCAAGAAGCCCGAATACACGCCCCTGCATGGACACTTCGGCCTTTTCTTGAATCAATGTAGCTGTCGCTGTCTGAACCATGGTGATTGCCACACCATAAATCGCCATCAATGCAAGATACAGGGCAAATTGTTTTGACAATCCCATGGCGATCGCCAGTGAACCAAAAGCCAGCAGCCCCACGGAAATGGTTCTTACACGACTCTTAAATCCGCCCCATGTACTCATAAGCAGTCCGCCGACTACCATTCCGATAAATCCGGATAGTTCCACTGCCGTCAAATACCAATAGGTCTCTCCATAGACACGGCTCACCAACAGCTGAGAAAGAAACCCTGCCGGAACACACAGAAAAATAAAAAGCCCATAGACAGTCAGCACTTTCCCGATAAGTTTATCCGAAAGGGTGTACTTAATTCCTGCTTTCATATCGGCAAATACAGAATTCTCTCTATTTTGGATCGCCTGCTTCGGGATCATCACAGCAGAAAGCAACCCGATGCCTACAATTGCAGTTGCTGCATCTATTAAAAGTGTTGACCCTAAAGTGCTTATGGTCAGCAATGCCCCGGCTGCTGCGGGGGCTGCAAACTGAACGACGGACTGCATCGTAGCATTTATTCCGTTATAGCGCATTATCTGCTCCTCCGGCACGAGCTGTGGAATCACTGCGTTAACTGCCGGTGTCTGAATGCCTGCTCCTAAAGAACGTATTACCGACATAACAAGCAGTCCGCCAAGGACGACGGATCCATCCGTGATATGTGGAATCGCCACTGCCATCAGAAGTGTTACAAGCGCTATCACTGAATCGGCGCCGATAATCAGTTTTTTTCTGCTGTGACGATCCGCCCACACTCCTGCGACAAAGGATATCAAAAACTGCGGCAGATACGAGCATACGGTGAATGCTGCGATCCAAACTCCCGATGATGTCTGAATCGTCACATACCATACGACCGCCATTTGCACGAGGGTAGATCCAAACAAAGTGATACACTGACTAATCAGAAACAGCATTGCTTGGTTTTTCCGTTTGTTTTGTTTTTCAGTCATGATTCTTATCTCCTTTCATTTTTGCTCCAAAAGCATACCACCAATGAAAACATTGGTGGCAAAATGGAGGGTTATAAAAATCTGGCTTTCATTTCTTGCAGCATGGATAATATTTTGCAAGCATTTTCCTCTGCGGCGGATAAGGATACGATAAGCCTGTCACAGACAGAAATAATATCTGCGTCCTGTTTTGGAGTATTCAGAATCGTCTCAATATCCGAATCCGGATCTTCAGATAGTTGCCTCAGCATCTGTAATATTGCCTCTAAAGAATAGTTTGCACATCTTAAGGTTCGAATAATTATTAGTTTCCGTATATCCTCATCCGTATAAACACGATAACCGTTCTGTTTTCTCTTGACGGTGATAAGGCCGTTCATTTCCCAATTCCTTAATGAATCCACTGAAATGTCCAAGTATTCGGATACTTCTTTTCTTTTGAAACACCGAGAAGTTTCCGGCACGCCGCCTGACAGTATACGCTTCACAATTTCAATTGCCTTTTCGGCATTCGTGCGTTCCTGTTGAAGCTGCCGAAGGTAATCTTCCGTAAGCGAAATAGCGGTATTGAAATCGCCGGCTGCCGATGCTTTGACCGCTTGAATTATCTTCTTTCTCAACCCATTCTGCAAGACTTCAACCTGAAGAGCAAGTCGGGCGAGCTTGAATTGTTCGATATGAAAATCCGTAAATATCCTGTATCCGTTAGGCTTTCGTTCCGGCTTTGGGATGAGTCCCAGTTTCTCGTATAGGCGAACTGTATTTGGATGTACTCCTATTATGCTTGCGACCTCTGCGGTTCGATATGTTTTCATTTGGCGATCATCTCCGTTTCCAAACTCATGATACCATAGTGCCAAAGTCCGGTGTTATAATGGAGGGTTTATGCAAAAAATCATTCTCAGTGGTAATGACTCCAAAGCTTTTCTTTAGAAAGACAGGAGTGCAGAAAAGTTCAGCTGTACAGAATTATTAAAAAGAAAAAGCACGATGGTTCGAATACCAACGGTACCAAACTATCGTGCTAACTTGGTCTGGGTGAGAAGATTCGAACTTCCGGCCTCTTGAACCCCATTCAAGCACGCTACCAAACTGCGCTACACCCAGATGTCCTAACGAACAGGCAGTATTTTATCACCAATATTCTGCCTTGTCAACCCCTATTGTCAATATATTGTGCTTCCGGGAGAACGCATTGCGAGCCCCCGGAAGCTTGCGCATTATTTCTTTTCGCTCTCTCGGATCTCTCCGTCGATGGTAGCTTCAACGGGAGCGTCCTCGATACTTGCAATTGCCTGCTTGGTGAATACAAGGCGTGCCTTGTCGGGGCCTACGCTGACGATGACAACGTCGTCCTGAACCTTGGTGACCGTGCCGTAAATACCGCCAATGGTGCGGACGCGGCTGCCGGGCTTGATATCGTCGAGCATCTGCTGATACTGCTTCTGGCGCTTCTTATTGGAGCGTGAGGAGACGATGAGCATAACGACAATTGCGACGACCATGATGATAAGGAAGCCGTAGCTGGCAAGGAAGCTCTCGGTGTTGGCCGCAGAATCCGTCGCGCAGAAGCTCAGATTTGTTCTGAAGAAATTGATGATGTTCATATTTTTACCTTTCTTATGTGTAAAGCGTTACATGCACGGCAGAGCGCAAACCTATCGATAGCAGCCAAGCCCAATGCATCAGTTTAAGTATATGGCAAAAGGAAGCTTTTGTCAAGAAATACAGACGCATATCGGAGCAAAAAATTTGAGAACAATTTGCCGAAAGCGTGAGTACGGACGAGTATAGGCTCATTTTCCCGACTAAAATGCACCTTTGGCAGCCGTTCAGCGCAGCAATCCCCTTTTTCTTCGAAAAATATAATTAAATTACGGTTGAATTATCGGCGCATGGGGTATATAATAATTACGCACCCTTATTAGACAAGGGGAAAAGAAACCATCATTCAGGAGGATTTCAGAATGCCACTTGTTACCAGTACCGAAATGTTCAAAAAGGCATACGAGGGCGGTTATGCCATCGGCGCTTTCAATGTCAACAACATGGAGATCATCCAGGGCATTACCGAGGCTGCTAAGGAGGAGAACGCTCCCCTGATCCTTCAGGTCAGCTCCGGTGCAAGAAAGTACGCAAACCACACCTATCTGATGAAGCTCATCGAAGCAGCAATAATCGAAACAGACCTTCCCATCTGTGTACATCTCGACCACGGCGATACCTTTGAGCTTTGCAAGAGCTGCATTGACGGCGGCTTCACCTCCGTTATGATCGACGGAAGTCACCATTCATTCGAAGAAAACATCGCTCTTACCCGTAAGGTCGTTGAATACGCTCATGACCACGGCGTAGTCGTCGAGGGCGAACTTGGCAGGCTCGAAGGCGTCGAGGATGACGTAAAGGTATCCGCAGAGGACGCAAGCTATACCAATCCCGCTCAGGTTCAGGAATTTGTCGAGCGCACCGGAGTTGACAGCCTTGCAATCGCGATCGGTACCAGCCACGGCGCATACAAGTTCAAGCCCGGCACCAAGCCCCAGCTCCGCTTTGACATTCTCGAAGAGGTTGAAAAGCGCCTGCCCGGCTTCCCCATCGTGCTCCACGGTGCAAGCTCCGTTATCCCCGAGTTCGTTGAGATGATCAACACCCACGGCGGTAATATGCCCGACGCTATCGGCGTGCCCGAGGATATGCTCCGCAAGGCTGCAAGCATGGCAGTCTGCAAGATAAATATCGACAGCGACCTCCGTCTTGCCATGACCGGAACCATCCGCAAGTATTTCGCAGAGCATCCTGCGGACTTTGACCCCCGTCAGTATCTCAAGCCTGCAAGGGCAGCCATCAAGGAAATGGTTCGTCATAAGCTCGTTGACGTCCTTGGCTGCAACGGCAAGGCATAAACATCTTTTGAAAGCACGTGATGGTGTACGGCAAGTCCGTACACCATGCTTTGCATATCGGCAAACCCACCGCAAAAATTACTTCCCTAAAAGGAGATATACATGCCAGAACAACCCCTTGAGTCCATCGTGCTTTACGATGAGGACGAAAACGAAATTGAATTTGATATTATGGACAAGCTCGTCTATAAGGGCGAAACCTACTATGTGCTTCTGCCCGTGGACTATGACAGCGATGACGTGGAATTCGTCATTCTGCGCGAGCTTCCGTGCGAGGACGGCGAAACGGCTTTGGTAGGCATTGATGATGAAGCCACCCTGGACGCCGTATTTGACGAGTACAAAAAGCACCAAAACATACAGGACTGAGTTTTTGCCTGTGCGTGAGAAAGGAGACAAATGAGCATTACGAGCAAACGAAACCTCACCATGATGACCGACCTCTACGAGCTCACCATGATGTATGGTTATTATAAGACGGGCCTCAGCGGCAATAAGGGCGTATTTGACCTGTTCTTCCGAAATACCAATTCCAATTCCTCATATGCTGTCATGGCCGGCACAGAATCGCTCATCGATTACATTCAGAACCTTCATTTTTCGGAGGAGGATATCGCATACCTCCGTTCACTGAATCTGTTTGACGAGGGTTTTCTTGAGCTTCTCCGAAACTTCCGTTTTACCGGAGAGCTTTACGCCATGCCCGAAGGCACGCTCGTCTATCCGTATGAGCCGCTTGTACGGGTTATCGCACCGATACTTGAAGCGCAGCTCATCGAGACTGCACTTCTAAATATTGTTAATCATCAAACGCTGATTGCTACCAAGGCCAACAGGATATGCTACGCTGCCAACGGCGAAAACGTCATGGAATTCGGCCTCAGGCGCGCACAAGGCCCGGATGCTGCCAATTACGGCGCAAGGGCTGCAATGATCGGCGGATGCTCGAGCACGAGCAATGTCCTTTGCGGACAGCTTTTCGGCGTTCCGACCGCAGGCACTCATGCGCACAGCTGGGTTATGAGCTTCCCATCGGAGCTTGACGCTTTCCGCGCCTATGCGGAGATATTCCCCCAAGCCTGCATGCTGCTTGTGGACACCTATGACACCTTGAGGAGCGGCGTGCCAAACGCAATTACGGTTTTCAATGAACTGCGTGCAAAAGGATATGAACCCATTGGTATCCGCCTTGATTCCGGCGACCTTGCTTATCTTTCCAAGCGCGCAAGGGCAATGCTGGATGAAGCAGGCTTTCCCAATGCAAAGATATGCGCAAGCGGTGATCTGGATGAAAACGTAATCGATAGTCTTCATATGCAGGGCGCAAGGATAGACCTTTGGGGCGTCGGAACTAAGCTCATCACCTCTGATGACCGTCCTGCGCTCGGCGGAGTGTACAAGATGGCCGCGGAAATAGTGAACGGAGAAGTCATACCCAAGATAAAGATCTCCGAAAACGCCTTTAAGATCACCAACCCGGGCATAAAGACCGTATATAGGATCTATGATAAAGATCGTATGGCTATTGCGGATCTCATTGCGCTTAGGGACGAGGAGTTTGACACAAGCAAGCCCCTGACGCTCTATCATCCTGAGTACACATACAAGCGCAAGACGATCACCGACTATACCATGCGTGAGCTGCTCGTTCCCATCTTTATCGATGGCGAGCTTGTCTACGACTGCCCGAGCATGGCGGAGATACAGCGCTATGCGAAAAACGAGATGGATTCACTTTGGGAAGAGAGCAAGCGTCTTTTGAATCCGCAACTCTACAAGGTCGACCTCTCCGATAGGTTGTATGAGCTAAAGAACAGGATGATCCACGAACACCGAGAGATGATACAGGATGATTAGGCGCTTTTCGATTGGCATATTGCTCATAATGCTCTCCGTTTTGGCAATCGGCTGTATCAACGTCACACCGCAGCTTGACCCCGGCATCACTCCTGCGCCCACGGCGACGGCTTCTCCGGAAAGCCCTACTCCGGAACATACTGAGCAGCCAAGCTCTTCCGTTTCCGATGACAACACCGATGCGCTGGGCAATGTTATCATCGGCAGCGAGCACTTTGAGCAGTACCTCCGTTTTAAGGATATCCGCGTGTACGAGGTTTACGGCGATACCTTTATGGACTGCATCGTGGTAAACAGCTATCCCAACAGCCTTGTTTGCGGCATCAGCATTGAGTTTTACGATGAGGACGGGCAAATATTGGCTTCCGCCGTCATTCAGTCGCCAGCCGGCTCATATCTGCTCACCCTTCCAAACGGTGAGACCCATTTGTACGCAACCATTCCAACGGATTCGGTGCTTACGGATAAGGAATTCGTCTTTGTATTTGACGATACCATGCCGGTTTCTCCGATAGAGTGAACGAAGCATATTTTACGGTATACGAATCGGGCAGTGAGCTAAACGCTCACTGCCCGATCTCGTTATTCCAAAGAAATGCTTCCATGTCTACATGCCCATCCGTGAACTCCACTCCCTCGGCAGAAAGCAGTTCTATCTGGCGGTTCTCCCCTCCGAAGGCAAAGGCTTTGCTTGGATAGCCCTCACGGTTCACCACCCTATGGCACGGGATATGCTTAGGATCGGGATTCACATGCAGCGCATAACCCACGACCCGTGACCATCGCGGATTTCCGGCGAGCGCGGCTATCTGACCATAGGTTGCGACCCTGCCGGGCGGAATCCGCTTTACGATCTCATAGATTTTTTCAAATGTTGTCATATGCTTTGATCGGGCTGCCGCCAAGCGGCAGCCCCCTCCTGTTTCATTAAGACAGTTCAAACGCTCCGGTGTAGAGCCGGTAATACCTGCCCTTTTCTCCGATAAGGCTTTCATGGCTTCCGCGCTCGATGATCCTGCCATGCTCAAGCACCATTATGGCATCCGAATTTCTAACGGTGGAGAGCCTGTGCGCTATGACGAACACCGTCCTGCCGCGCATGAGCTCATCCATTCCACGCTCGATAAGTGCTTCCGTACGGGTATCGATGCTGCTTGTGGCCTCATCGAGTACGATAACAGGCGGATCCGCAACTGCGGCGCGCGCTATTGCCAAAAGCTGACGCTGACCCTGCGAGAGGTTTTCGCCATCGTTTTCAATCATGGTATCATAGCCGTTTGGCAGATGCATGATAAAGGAATGTGCATTCGCAAGCTTGGCGGCATGAACTATCTCGTCATCCGTTGCGTCCTGTTTACCGTAGCGTATGTTTTCCCTAACCGTTCCCGTGAACAGATGGGTATCCTGAAGCACCATTGCAAGGCTTCTCCTCAGATCATCCTTTTTAATATCCGTGAGCGCAATGCCGTCATAGGTTATCTCGCCCTGCTGTACATCGTAGAATCGGTTCAGCAGATTCGTGATAGTGGTCTTGCCTGCGCCGGTCGAACCGACAAACGCGATTTTCTGCCCCGGCTCGGCATATAGGCTGATGTTGTCAAGCACCGTCTTTTCGCCGTCATAGCTGAAGGTAACATCCTTAAAGCGAACATCGCCCCGTACTCGTATCAGCTCCTCCGGATGCTCTGCGCTTTCAATGCTTCCGTCCGGTTTCTCAACCGCCTCGGTCCACACAGGACATTTCCATGCCCATATATCGGTACGCTCTGCGCACTCACTCAGGCTTCCGTCCTCATTTAGCTTGGCGTTAACGAGGGTAACCCTTCCGTCGTCCTCCTCCGGCTGCTCATCAAGCAGCTTGAAGATACGCTCTGCGCCTGCAAGCGCGGAAAGGATCGAGGTGAACTGCTGGCTCAGGCTTGTGATGGGCTGGGCGAAATTTCTGGTGTACTGGAGGAAGGTGATCAGCTGGCCTGCGGTCAGCGTGAGCACTGCGGGATAGTTTCCGCTTGCTGCGGCGATTATCATGAGCGTTCCCAATATCGCGGTGATAGTGTAGTGGACATAGCTCAGGTTTCCCATTATCGGCATCAGGCTTCCTGACCACGTATTTGCGCCGGCTTCCGCTTTGCGAAGGTTATTGTTGATCTCGTCAAAATCCCTCTCGACCCTGTCCTCACGGCAGAATACCTTGACGACCTTCTGTCCTTCGGTCATTTCCTCAATATAGCCGTTTGCCTTGCCGAGAGCCTTTTGACGCTTCCGAAAATACGCGCTGCTGCGCTTGCTTATCACCTTTACGGCGAAGAGCATCAAAGTGAGCATCAGTATTGCGACAAGGGTCAATGCAGGGCTGAGTACTATCATCATGATAACAACGCTTATTACCCTGAAGAAGCTGTTGATGATCTGCGGAATGCTTTGGCTAACCATCTCACGCATGCTATCCGTATCGTTTGTATAGCTGCTCATAATCTCGCCGTGAGTATGCTTATCGAAATACCTAATGGGCAGTTTCTGCATCCTTGCGAACATCTGCTTGCGGATATCGTTCAGCACTCCGGTGGATACGCTCACCATTATCCTGGAATAAGCGTATGAGCAGATCAGACCTACGGCATATACCACTGCCATCTTAGCTATTGCCTTACAAAAGCTTATCCATGCGGCATCCGTCCTTCCGTTCTGAACCATGGGCGTAATATGGTCATCTATCAGCGTTTCTATCTGCGCAGTCCCGTACACATTTGCAAGGGCCGTGATGATGATGCATATCGCAACCAAGATAAGCGTAACGGCATATGGCTTGAAGTATGAGAACAGCCTTGCAAAGGTCTTTTTTGCGTTTTGGGGCCTTGCGAAATTATTCTGACCGCCATGCGGTCCCTTAACGGGCTTTGCTTCCTTTGTCATTCCGTTTCGCCTCCCCTCATCTGAGATTCATAAACCTCACGGAAAATATCGTTGTTCTTGAGCAGGTTTTCGGGTGTATCCATCGCCACCAGCCTGCCGTCGTCGATTACCATTACCCTATCCGCATCGATGACAGAGGCAATGCGCTGGGCGATAATAAATGTCGTCGTACCCTTGAGTTCGCTTCTTAATGCGGTTCTTATCGCAGCATCGGTTGCAGTATCACAGGCACTCGTGGAGTCATCCAATATAACTACCTTCGGATTCTTTAGCAACGCTCTTGCGATACAAAGCCTTTGCTTTTGACCGCCGGATACATTCACACCGCCCTGTCCGAGATCGGTCAGATAACCGTTAGGAAAGCTCATAATGAAATCATGGGCCTGCGCTTCACGGCAAGCGCACTCTATCTGCTCCTGCGTGGCGTTCTCATTGCCCCACCTCAGGTTTTCTTCTATCGTACCGCTGAACAGCAGATTGGTTTGAAGCACCATTGCCACGCTGTCGCGCAGTGTATGGAGCTTATACTCCCTGACATCCCTTCCGCCTACGCGGATACTGCCATCCAGCACGTCATAGAGCCTCGGTATCAGCTGGACGAGAGTTGTCTTGGCCGAACCTGTGCCTCCGATTACGCCTATAGTCTCGCCGGGTTTGACCTTAAAGCTGACATCTGTCAGAGTAAGGTTATCGGCATTTTTGCTGTAAGAGAAGCTGACATGATCGAATTCCACGCTGCCGTCGAGAATGGGGACATCATCGATAACACAACTGTCATCTATGTCTATTTTCTCATCCAAGACCTCTATGATACGTTTCTGAGAAGCCTTTGTCATAACAAAGCTTGCGAAAATCGCAGACAGCATCATGACGCTTGAAAGGATCTGCCCAATATATGCAATAAAGCCTGAAAGATCGGATACCGACATGTTTCCGCCAACGATGAGCTTGCCGCCAAAGAAGCAGACAGCTATCATTGCTGCGTAGAACACCATCTGTGTCAGAGGATTCATCCATACGATTATCTTTTCAGCGCTCATCTGAGCCTTTTTCAGGGTATCGCAGGCATCATTGAAGCTGACAGTTTCATAATCGCCCTTTACATATGCCTTGACGACACGGATTGCGATAAGGTTCTCCTGCACCTTTGCGTTCATCAGATCGAGCTTGTTGAGCATCTTTTCAAACAGCGGATAGGCATTTGACATCACAAGCCACATGATTAGCATCATCAGCGGTATTGCGACAACGAACACCATCGATAAGGTTAGATTGATATTCGCCGCAAAGATAAACGCCGCTACCATTATAACGAAGTTCCTCACAAGCATCCTTATGCACATGACATACAGCATTTGAATATTGCTGACATCGGTAGTAAGCCTTGTAATAAGGCTTGCGGTCGAGAACTTGTCGACATTTGCGAACGAGAAGGATTGCACCTTCTTGAACAGCATGTTGCGCAGATTGTACGCAAATCCCGTTCCTGCTACGGCAGAGAACCTGGCGCAAAGTGAGCCCGAAAGCAGTGCTGCCAACGCCATGACAAGCATCGCCAATCCAATACGCACTATCGCGCCCATATCCGGGCCTGCATCACTCAAGCCCTCGGCTATTAGCTTGGTCATTAGAAACGGGATAAGTATCTCAAGCGTGCCCTCGATGAGTATCATTACCGATGCTCCAATCGAAGGCGCAACATATCCCTTGACCGCAGGCATCAGCTTCGAAATAGTGCCTGCGTTCTTTTTCCTTTTATTTTTAGATGTCATCAGACGATAATCTCCTCCTATTCCTCATCTGTTCCCTCGGACTTAGCCTTGCCGTCATTGTTCATCACCAGCATCATAAGTTCGGGAACCTCCAATGAATCGGTCGCAGGATTCTCGAAATTGGCAATCATTCTATCGACATATCCCTTGATCGTTTCCTTTTCCTCATCGGTGAAGCCATGCAGCAGTCTTTCTTCCGTTTCCATAACAGCTTTTAGGCTGTATTCGGCGCATTTCACGCCCGTCTCCGTCACGCGCAGGCTGTTTGCACGCAAATTATTAGGACATGGGATCCGTTCCACATATCCATCCATGCACAGCTTTTTCATATTCTGTGCAATAGCTGCCGGAGTAACATGAATTGCAAGCGCAACATCATTCTGCGTGCAGCCGGGGTTACTTATTATGTACTCGAGCGCACGGTACTGACTTGGCGGCAGTATTTCCTTGTCATGATCATTTTTCAAGCTAAGGCGCATCAGCAGTAATATTCGTCTGAATGAAAGGCTCAAGCCTCTATCCTTCATAGCAAGCTCCTTTCTATTGTTAAGTTATTAATAATTAAGGCGTTAATATTTTAGTAGTGAATTATTCATATGTCAATAGCCATAATATGCTTATTGGGCTATTCATATGAATGAATCGATATTTCCCGGGAAATAATGCCATTGAGCGAAAAATCTACATGTTTTACTGTTGACAAGAATATGAAATATGAGTAAAATCTATATGCATCAAATGCGGGTGTAGCTCAATGGCAGAGCTCCGGCTTCCCAAGCCGATCACGTGGGTTCGATTCCCATCACCCGCTCCAGCTTAAATTAAACCGCTCTGTCTGCAGGCAGGGCGGTTTGGTTGTTTTATTTGAAATTGGAACGATGTTTATTCCTCTGTCAGCCACTGAAGCACCTGAAGATACAGCTCGGCATTTGCATTCTCCCATTTTTTACCGGCATTACGCGTAGCTTCTGCGCTCGGGAGCATAATACTGAGTTCAAAGATGGGTTTGCCGCTCTCGACCAACGCAAGCTTTGCTTCATAGCTGCCATCGGGGCGCATATTATAGTCGCTTCGCGTTGTGCTGCTAAGATGGTACTCCTCAAGATGGGCGGCTATATAGTCATCCAGCTTTTCTCGATAAGATTTTGCAAGAGTCTTATCCAGCAGATCTATCACATCAGCACCGCGTCTTGTCAAAAAATACATCTGCGCACCTACAACCGTAATGGCAGCAATAAACCCCTCCGCTTCGAGTGAAGAAAGCCTGTTCGGGATGGTCATGAGATCCTGCTGTTCATCATCGGCGCCTTCTTAGGTGATATCGTAGAAACCAT
>UQNF01000023.1 GCA_900542285.1 uncultured Clostridium sp. | reverse complement strand
ACAGGAGGACCTTCTCTTGCTCCTTATTTGTTACCCATGTATTGTACCTCAACATGATTTAATTCTACTGCAAAATTTGTCCGTGGGTATTGACATGCAAAGCCTGACAAATTAAAATCTACCCATGCTTGATTCACGAATAATACTTAAAGAAAATGGGGTCGTACCCAATAAAGCGCTCGGTCAAAACTTTCTCGTCGATGAAAATGCCGTCGAACGCATAGTGAAGCTTTGCCGCTGCGATGGTCTTCCCGTGCTGGAGATCGGTCCCGGGCTCGGTTCGCTGACGAGCGAGCTGGTACGCTCTGCTTCGCACGTTACCGCTGTCGAGATCGACGGACGCATGGTGGAGCTGCTTACGAAGTATGCAGGGTGTGATAACCTTAATATCATGAAAGCCGATTTTATCAAGCTTTCATCAGCCGAGATCAACCATGCAATGCATGATCAGGCATTCATCGCTGCAGGAAACCTCCCCTACTACATCACAGCCCCCATATGCCAAAAGCTGTTGGACGATGAGCTGAGCATAATCAGGATGGTGCTTATGATGCAGGAGGAAGCAGCGGAACGCCTAACGGCAAAACCGGGCGACAGAAACTATGTCCCGCTTACCGTGCTGGCTCAGCAAAAATATGATATTTCGCTTGGTCTGAAGCTGTCGCCGGCTTCCTACTATCCTACACCCGATGTTAATTCGGTCGTTATGGTATTTGAGCCCGGAGGGAGGACAGTTCCCCGCAATTTTTCCAAGGTTGTCAAAGCTTCATTTGCAATGCGAAGGAAGACCCTTATGAACAACCTGCAATCCCTTGCGAACAAGGCCAAGGCCGCTAAAATCCTCGAGATGGCAGAGCTTGCCCCAAGCACAAGAGCCGAAACGCTTACGATAGATCAATTCGTTATGCTTACGGAATCCTTCAACCGGATAATGGAGGATTGATTTTCTAATTGTCTGTTTTTCTCGTTTTTTTACTATTTTATGATAATCGCTTGATTATTAAAAATAGTATGTTAAAATGTAATCATCTTCTTAAGGAGGCGGTTACATGCACGCATCATCAAAACATAAGAAGCAAGAACGAGAGACTCAAACGGATTCATCAGCAAGCTTGTCCGCGGCTTCCCCCTCCTTACTTCTGATACGGCTTGGACTCAACCCAAATCTATCCGGATTTGCATTTCTGGCGTATGCAATTACTCTCATTTTAGAAAACAGGAGCTTTGAAGGATCATCTCTTCTGGAAGAAACCGCATCTTTCTTCCATGTATCAAAATCTCGTATTGTAGACAGCACATCGCGTGCTGTCTCTTTAGCGTGGGGCAATCCGAAGAATAAACAGTTGAGAATGCTATTCCCTACCTATTCCGCAAATCCTCCGAAACCACGGCAATTCATCTATGGAATTGCCGCATATTTGAATGGCAATTAGTAGAGAAGCAGGATAGCATTGCCTGCCATTCCTGCTTCGTTGGATTTTTATTCATAGTCCAAATATCCAATAGATAATGCCTATTATCATGCCGGACACTATGCCGTACACGAGTACCGGTCCGGCAATAGTGAACATATTCGCCGCTACGCCAAGCACCAGTCCCTCGCGCTTATGCTCCATTGCCGGCGCCACTATGGAATTTGCAAATCCCGTTATCGGAACGACCGAGCCGGCACCCGCAAATGAACCCAGCTTGTCATACAGTCCCACTCCGGTAAACAGTGCGCCCAAAAAGATCATTACTATTGAAGTAAACGCTGCGCGTTGTTTTTCGTCAAGACTTAGGCAGAGCGTTCCAGCATCACCCACAAGCTGTCCGATGCAGCAGATCGCGCCGCCGATTAAAAATGCGTATACGCAATTGAGCAGTGTTTTGCTCTTTGGCATGCGGTCATTGACCATGTTTCTGTATTGCTGATGCTTGCGGCGCTCCTCCGCAGTAAGCTTTCTTCCGATCTTGCTCATCATGAATGCTCCTTCTTCTTATATGGCTTATACCTGATCTCCGTATCGTTCACACCGCGGACATCAAATTCGGCTTCTGTAAACTGCGGAGGCATAGTCCTGTTATCCGCGGTATGCTTCATCCGCCATCACCATAGTTGCTCCGTAAAAAGTTGACTCTGCCTTTTTCTCTTCGTTCAGCAGAGAAACCAATCCGAAGATAAGCATTGTGGCAGCAACAAGAATAATTCCGATAGCTGCTATCCTTCTCATTTCACACCTCGCGTTTTTTGTTTTTATTATGCGAAGTTCCATATATCCGTATTCACTGATATTGGTTTTGTCTGAGCTTTTTTAGGGCTTTTTTTTCATATCTCGACACCTGCGACTGGCTGATACTCATAATTTCTCCGGTCTCCTGCTGGGTTTTATCCCGAAAGTATCGAAGTTCTATTACCCTTTGTTCGATAGTATTCAGCGTTTTTAAAAGATTTTCAAGATCCATCCTTTCGACAAGCTCTGCTTCAAATCCCCGGACATGAAAGGCTTTGTCGCTAAATGCTCCGCAGTAGTCCTCCTCCAGCTTGGAGATTGAGATGATGTCAGTCGCATTCATCATTGCCATGAGCTGTTCGCAGGACACTCCGCTTTCCCTTGACAGCATCTCAAGTCTTTCATTGCGCTCCTGCCCATTCTCGCTGGTATCCATGATGTCTTTTACCAGTGAAGAGAGTCTCATTGCGCCCCTTGGAAGCTTAATACTTCTGTCATTTCTCAAAAACCTGCGTATCTCACCCTCAATAAACGGAAAGGCATATGAAGTAAACGCAACTCCGCGGCTCGAATCAAATCCGCGCTTTGCGCTGAGCAGGCCAATATAGCCGGACTGAAACAGATCCTCGCTGTCTGCGCCGCGGCCGAGGAACCGCTTGACGACTGCCTGCACAAGCGCATAATCCGCGGATTCATCGGTCCGTTCATTCTCCATAAAGGTCTTCACTGTTTTTGTAAATGCGCTTGGTCATTATTACAGTCGTACCTGCTCCGGGCGCTGACTTGACATCGACGGAATCCATAAAAGCTTTCATAACCGCGAATCCCATTCCCGTGCGTTCTTCACCGCGTGCCGTAGTAAAAAACGGCTCCATCGCCTGCTCAATGTCCGCAATGCCGCATCCCATGTCGCTGACGCTGACCATGAATAGACCGTTTTCTTCAATGCTGCATTCCATTATTATGCTGCCGCTTTTGTTTCGATAGCCATGCACTATTGCATTGGTTACCGCTTCGCTCACCGCCGTACGCACATCTGCCAAATCCTCCATCGTGGGATCCAGCTCCGCAAAAAATGCGGCGGCAGCGGTTCTGGCAAGGCCTTCATTAGCAGAAAGGCTAAAAAATTCCATTTTTAAGTAATTAATCATTATTGTTCCCTCCGCACGCAGCCTTAGTGTTTTCCGCAGCTCCCCGGCCTATGAGCGTATAAACTCCTGCCATCCTTAGAATCCTTTCTATTCGTTTTGGGACATTTATCAGTTTGAGTTTTGCTTTCATGGCAATGAGCTTATTATATCTGCCAAAGATGACCCCGAGCCCCGAGCTGTCCATAAAGCCTACTCCGGAAAAATCAAGCACCAGTTCTCGGACATCTCCTTTATTGAGTTCATTGTCTATCGATTCACGCAGCGCTTTTGCGGAATGATGATCTATTTCTCCGTTTAGCATTGCTATAACGCTGCCGTTTTTTCTTTCTACCTTAACAACCATGGCTTTCACCTTTCTTTAATTCTAAGCTGTTGGCTCACGAATACGGCTTGGACAACAAAATCAATTCTCCTGCATCGAAAAAACACCTGTTTTGTCAAACGCCAAATTCCCGCAAAATACGCAATACCCCTTCTTGCAAATCTCAGGGAAATGGGTTATTATTATTTCATAATCGGTTCGGGGGTGCAAATGAAAAAGCTTACGATAGAAACAGAACGCAAAAGCGAACTGCTGTTCTCAGACAGCATCGATAAGATCATTCAGACGATCACATCCGCAGTATCCCCGCACAGGATCTTCATTGTGACAGACACAATAGTAGCACCGCTGTTTTTGAACGAAATACAGGCGCGATTTGAATCCTGCTCCGTTCGATGTGAAAGCGTAGTTTTGCCTGATGGAGAAGCAAGCAAGAGCCCTGATGGGTTGGCCGTGATATATCACTTTCTCGCAGAACACTCCGCAAGCAGGAAGGACTATATCCTTAATCTTGGCGGCGGCATGGTGAGCGACCTCGGTGGGTTTGCGGCTGCGACCTATATGCGCGGGATCAGCTACATCAATATCCCCACCACGCTTCTCGGAATGGTAGACAGCTCGATCGGGGGCAAAACCGCAATAAATTTCGATGGCATCAAAAATCTGATCGGAGTGTTCCATTCTCCTGCTATTACGGCGATCTGTCCGAAATTTCTTTCAACGCTTCCGGAAAGCGAGCTGCGCTCAGGAATTGGAGAGATAATAAAGTATCATATGATTTCCGACGGAATGCATTCATTGCCCGGTTCGAACGCAAGCATGACCGAACTCATCGAAAACTGCTGCCGAATTAAAAAGCACTATGTGGAGCTTGATGAATTCGATCTTGGGCAGCGCAAAATACTCAACTTTGGGCATACTTTTGGCCACGCTTTCGAGAGCGGAAGCGGTTTCACTCTTTCCCACGGCGAAGCTGTTGGACTGGGAATGCTTGCAGTATGCCGTTTTGGCGAACAAAAGGGGCTGACAAAAGCCGGCGCTTCCGATGCTGTTTTGGCTGCGCTTAGTCAGGCAGGTTTGCCCACCGATTATCACGCATATGCAGGCGCTGCAGTATGTGAGCTTGAGCACGATAAAAAGGGGGATGGAGCGTCGATCGATATGGTGTTTATTAAAGAGATCGGAAAGCCCATGATAATGCGTATCGCTGTCGACGAAGCAAAGGAGTTCCTTTTGAATGTCTGAACTGACGGTACATGCGAAACGGTTGTCGGGAGCTGTTACGCTTCCCCCCTTCAAGAGCGAAGTCATTCGCGCTCTGCTGCTCAGCGCTCTATCCGGCAATGAGCCGACATCGGTTGTACGATTGCCCGACTGTTTGAGCGATGATATCAAGTATGGTATCAAATCGGCAAATACACTGTATAATGCAATTCAGGGAAAGGCATACCCTTCTTTTGATGTCGGAGAATCTGCAACACTGCTTCGGCTGCTGATCCCTTCGACGCTTGCCCTGTTCGGAAACGCAAGGTTCAAGGTTGACGCTGCGCTGTATAGACGCGGCCTCGCCGAATACGAATCTTCCTTAGGCTGCAAGCTGCGCTACGAAAATGGCGAACTGTTCCTCAGCGGGGAGCTTTCACCGAAACGATACAATATTTCTGTCAGCAGAAGTTCGCAGTTTGTGAGCGGAATACTGCTTGCACTTCCGCTTATTCCGGGAAGCTCTCTTGCGCTCCCCTTAGGCATGGATGGAGAACCGCTGATGGTTTCGCGGCCCTATTTTGAGCTGACAAAAACGCTGATGCAGGACTTCGGCATTGAGTTTTTCACGCATAGTGAAGGTATGGTGCAGGTCATCGAAGCAAAAGGACGCTATACTTCGCCGGCTTCGTTCATCCCGGAGGGTGACGGCTCCTATGCTGCAAACTTCATCACTGCCAATCACCTTGGCAGCAGCATCGGTTTCCTTAACCCCCCTTCTGTGCATCAGGCCGACAGCATGATAGGAGATTTGCTTCTCATAAGAGAATTGGATATTTCGGACTGTCCCGACCTGTTCCCCATCCTTTGCGCCGCCGCCTGTGCAAGAAAGGAAACTGTGACAATAAACGGCATATCAAGGCTCAGAACTAAGGAGAGCGACCGAGTCAGCTCAATGCTTAATGGTATCACCGCTATTGGCGGCAAAATGACCGTATTGGATGATACGGTTCGTATTGTCGGTACCGGCAGGCTTCACGGAGGCAAAGTCGACTCCTGTTGGGATCATCGCATAGTAATGGCGTTCACTATTGCCTCGCTTATCTGCGATGAACCGATCACTATCGTTGGGGCAGAAGCAGTCAGCAAGAGCGCCCCTCAGTTTTTCCGCGATTTTTCGAAGCTTGGAGGATATGTGTGTGAACACATTCGGTAAACTTTTCAGGATCTCAATATTTGGCGAATCACACGGGAGCTGCATCGGATGTACCATCGATGGCCTTCCGGCCGGGTTTAAGCCCGATTTGGAATCGGTCAGGAATGAGTTAATGCTGCGCGCGCCCGGATCCGGCATCGAAAGCACATCAAGGCGTGAAACTGATGACTTCCGTATCCTTTCCGGCTTTTACAGCGACCGCTGCACCGGAATGCCTATGACCGCAGTATTCTGCAACACCGATGCAAGGCCCGGTGACTATCCTTCCGCTTTGGCAAGGCCATCCCATGCGGACTACGCCGCGCATGAGAAGTTCAAGGGATTTAACGATCCCCGCGGAGGCGGCGCATTTTCCGGGAGGATGACGGCTGCATTGGTCTTTGCAGGTGCGCTGGCTCGGCAGCTTTTGGAAGGCTTAGACATACATATCGTATCGCATATAAAGCGAATCGGTAAAGTAGAGGATGCTCCGTTCGATCCGCTCATGACGGAGGTTCCTAAGCTCGACCGCAGGTTTCCTCTCATCGACAGCGGCATTAAGTCTGATTTTGAATGTGAGCTTGCGCATGTGCGCAGCTGCGGCGACAGTGTCGGGGGGAGCGTCGAAACAGCGGTCCTTGGAATGCCTGTCGGAGTCGGCGAGCCGTTTTTTGACAGCATTGAAAGCGTCATCTCCCACATCGTCTTTTCCGTCCCGGGAGTACACGGTATTTCGTTCGGCGAAGGTTTCCGGTTTGCCGCCGCGCGAGGCAGTGCAATGAACGACTCATACGCCGTCGGCGGAAACACAGTTACAAACCATTCCGGCGGTATCAACGGTGGACTTAGCAACGGTATGCCGCTGATATTCGAGGTTTGTTTCAGACCGATACCCAGCATTTTTACCGAACAGGATATGCTTGATCTTGAGACAAAATCGACGTTTAAGGGTCGAGTAAAGGGGAGACATGATGCCTGTATTCTTCCGCGTGGCTGTGTAGTAATCGAAGCATGTGCGGCGATCGCTTTGTACGACCTTATTTTGCAGTATAATCTTTATGGGGGAAAGACGGAATGAATTCTGATGAGCTTAAAGCTCTGCGTGAAGATATCGATGATATAGATCAGGATATCGTCGAACTTCTGGTTGAGCGGTTTGAAATCGCGGAGCAGATCGCCCAGCATAAAAGGCTGAATGGATTGCCGATAGAAAACACCGAGCGCGAGCAGTTGATTATCTCGAGCATTGCTTCGCAGAACGAATGCTTCAGCTCCGAATTGACCACCGTCTTTTCGTCCATACTCAAGAGTTCAAAACGCATACAACGCAGGTGCATGAACCTGTACCTTATCGGTATGTCCGGCTGCGGAAAATCAAGATGCGGAAAGATACTCTCCGCTGCGCTTAATCTGCCGTTTGTCGACACCGACAGACTCATCGTAAGTGAACAGCACAGATCCATAGATACGATTTTCGATACCGACGGCGAAACCGCCTTTAGGAAGATGGAAGCAAAGGCTCTCAGCAGGCTCGCTGCAAAAGGCGGCATGGTCGTTGCAACCGGCGGAGGGATCCTCACCACACCGTCCAATATTCCGCTCATCAAATCCAGCGGATACGTTGTCTTTTTGGATAGAGCCCTCGAAAAGCTTCTCCAGCAAAAAACGCGCAATCGTCCGCTTCTCCGCGAAGGAATCGAAGCGATAATCAGGCTGTATACAGAGCGTCTTCCCGTATATCGATCTACCGCTGATTTTATAATCGACCCCGACTCAAAGGGTGCTATCAACCGGATCTGCGGCAGCTATCGAAGATACATAAAATGAATTCAGCCCCTCGCTTATGCAAGGGGCTGCAATCATTATCACTTATCAGCTTCTCAGCACAGCATCGAGCCTGAACTTCAATGCCTTGAGTATCGCTTTGACTGCCTGATTGATATCCTCATCATTCAGAGTCCGTTCATCGCTTCTAAGGTCAAAGCTGAAAGCCATGCTCTTCTTGCCCTCAGGAATTCCTTTTTCTCCGGGGACTTTTGGATAATAAACATCAAAGACTCGACAGTTTTCGACGATAATACGAACCTTAGCGGTGTTAATTATATCAATAACAGTCTGCGCCTCGACTCCCTTATCCACAATAATCGCAATATCCCTTTGAACGACCGGGAATTTAGGCATCGGCTTATACTTCTTAACCATCCTTGCATGCTTGATCAGCTTATCAAAGCTCAGCTCGGCAACGATGCAGTTGACCGGCAAGCCATATGCCTTCTGAACCTTGGTGTTGATAACACCCATCTCGCCCAGTACGTCTTCGTCGATGCTGACGATCGCCTTTCTTCCGGGATGATAGTATTCTCCGCCGCCTGCCGTAAAGCGGACATTCTCAATGCCTAACGCTGTGAACAGCTGCTCCATAACGCCCTTGGCGGTGAAGAAGTTTTCATTAATGCCTGCGCAGATGAAGCTGACAAGCTTTCTTTCCTCCGGAAGTCCCTCCGGGTCGTTATTGAAGTGCACGTTTGCGACCTCGAAGAATCTGCTCCAGCCGGTCTTTTTATTGCAGTTTACAAGCATGGTTCTGAGAAGTCCGCCGATGAGCGTTGTTCTCATAAGGCTTTGATCCTCTCCGAACGGATTGCGAAGCCTGACGGTAAGACGCTTTTCATCTCCTTCAGGTATCCTCAGCATATCGTATTCCTGCGGAGAGGTGAAGTTGTAATTATACGCCTCCATGAATCCCAGCGATACGAATGTATCCTTTATGAGATCCTCGAAGACAAATCGATTGCCTAACTTGCCCTGGAAGGTATCACCGCGCATAAGGGTTGCAGGAATGTTGTCATAACCGTAAAGCCTTCCAATCTCTTCGGCAATGTCCCAATCGGTCTCGATTCCGTCCTCAATATCCGTACGGAAATGCGGAACGGTAATATTGAGCTTATTCCCATCAGCCGCCGCGCCTATATTGATGCTTGAAAGAAGCTTGCACATTTCATCGGAAGTCAAGCTCGTATCGAGTATCGCGTTAACATGAGCGCAGTCGGCGATAATATGCTTCTCCCCGATATCGGTATTGCAAACATCGATCATTCCGCCAACCACCTTACCTGCGCCCAGCTTATGAACCAGCTCGATTGCGCGGTTGACCGCAACCTCCGCATTCACCGCTTCAACGCCCTTGACAAAGCGGGCAGAGGAATCCGTTGAATGATGCAGCTTCTGAGTCGTATGCCTGATATTTGAAGGAACGAATACGGCGCTTTCAAACAGCGTAGCGTGAGTATTCTCGGTAATTTCAGAGTTCTCGCCACCCATCACGCCTGCAATACCGACGCCCTTTGTCGGGTCTGCGATCAGCAGCATATCTTCGCTCATGATCCTTTCCTTGCCGTCGAGGGTGGTTACTTTCTCTCCCTCAACAGCGTTGCGAACGATTATGTGTCCGTCTGCAACGCAGGCAAGATCGAAGGCATGCATGGGATGACCATATTCAACCAATACATAATTGGTAATATCTACGATATTGTTGATGGGACGGAGTCCGACAAGCTTCAGTCTGAGCTGCATCCACTTTGGAGAGGGCTCGATCTTGAGGTCTGTGACCACCCTGGCGCAATACCTGGGGCAGAGTATTGGGTTAGCTACGGTAACAGTTGCATAATCCTCCGCGCTTCCCTCTCCCTCTACCGATTCTATCTCAGGCTCGATAAACTTCTGCCCGAGCGCGCTTGCAGCCTCACGGCAGATACCGATGATGCTCTGACAATCCGGACGGTTCGGAGTGAGTTCGATATCGAATATCACGTCATCGAGACCGAGAGCTTCCTGAATGCGCTGTCCGTTCGGATGCGGTTCGTGGAATATAAGAACGCTGTCGTTGCTTGCTCCGTCATACTCCACATCGTTTATACCCAGTTCGGCGCCGCCGCAGAACATGCCATAGCTCATCTCGCCGCGCATCTTTGTCGGCTTTATCTCCATTCCGTCTGCAAGGGTCGCACCGTCAAGTGCAACGGGAACCTGGCATCCAACGGTTACATTGGTCGCATTGGTCACTATCCTGAGGGGTTCATCCCTGCCGACATCCACCGTGCAGATACGAAGGCGTTCCGCATTCGGATGCTGCTCAATTTCATTGATCGTGCAAACGAAAACATTCTTAATATTGGGCATTTCGGGAATCACATCCGCAATCTCAAAGCCCCTAAGAAGCATACGCCTGACGAATTCCTCGTGGGATACATTATAGTCTACATAATCTTTAAGCCACTTAAGCGGTAGTTTCATCTTAATTTACCTCCCATCAGAACTGCTTGAGGAAGCGTGCATCGCCCTCATACAGCAAGCGAATATCGCTGATACCATACTTGAGGCACGCAACACGGTCAACGCCTATGCCGAAAGCGAACGCTTTCCATTCCTTTGGGTCGAGTCCGCAGTTCTCTATCTCGTGCGGATTGGTGATACCGCACCCCATTATCTCCATCCAACCTGTACCCTTGCAGGAGCTGCAGCCCTTGCCGCCGCATATCGTACAGCTTATATCAACCTCTGCCGAAGGTTCCGTAAACGGGAAGTAGCTTGGGCGGAGTCTTGATTTGACATTTTCACCGAAAACAGCCTTGACAAAGGTATCTATCGTTCCCTTTAGATCGGCAAAGGTCAGATCCTTATCCACAACGAGGCCTTCCATCTGCATAAAAACGGGGCTGTGGCTTGCGTCAGGTTCATCCACACGGAACACCCTGCCCGGAATGACAAGGCGGAACGGAGGCTTTAGAGTCATGAGCGCCCTTGCCTCGCATGGGGATGTGTGCGTCCTCAGCAGAGTTCTTTCATCGATATAGAAGGTATCCTGCATATCCCTTGCGGGATGATCCAGCGGAAGATTGAGTTTTGTGAAGTTATAATCGTCATATTCGATTTCGGGCCCTTCAAAGGTCGTGAAGCCAAGGCCTATAAGTGCATCCCTTATTTCTCTGTAAACCTTCGTCAGCGGATTAAGCCTTCCAAGGGGTGAAGCCTTCAGTCCCGGCAGGGTCACGTCAATGATCTCCCGCTCGTTCTTTATGCTCTCCATGAGCTCGGCAATCGCCGATCTGCGCTGTCCGATAGCCTCTATCAAAGCCTGCTTGGCAGCATTTGCAGACTTGCCAAGCTCCGCGCGTTCTTCCGGCGACAGCTTTCCCATGCTGCGGAGGATCGCGGTAAGCGCGCCGTTCCTGCCCAAAATCTCGGTGTTCAGCTCTTCAAGCTCTTCTTCGGTCTTAACTCCCTTGAGCCTTTCAAGCGCACTCTCACGAATTCTTGTGAGTTGTTCTAACATTTTTGTTCTCCTATCATAAATAATAAGCACATTCGTCCGCAAGGGACGAGTGTGCTTTTCTCGTGGTACCACCCTAATTCACAGAGCTTGCTCTGCCTTTAAGCAGCTGTAACGGGCTGACCCGACAGCGACTACGCATGTGAGCAAAAGCCCAACACTTCACCGCCGTGGCTCCGGAGCGAACTTGTGATGTTTTTCTTGGCAGTGCGCTCGCAGCTATGCGCACCTCTCTGAAGCCGTAAAAAGCATCTTTTCTCCATCAAAGCCGTGCCGATAAACCTATCGGCATTCAATTTAAGCAACATTATAACCACGCATAGCCTGCATGTCAAGCTTTTTTTGCTTATTGTTTGCTTATCTTTAATCGTTTTCCTTGGGCTCGTCGGAGTCTTCCTTTTTTGCCAAGGCTCGTATTCCGGCAACAGCATCCACTGGCAGTGAAAAGCTGATACCCATGCCCTCCTTATCAATTCCGGCGTCCTTGCAGATAGCCGTCATGATTTGGTTGCGCTTTTCGCGCTCGGTGAGGATCATTACAAGCTCTTTTTCGGGCTGGATAAGCGCACCGAAAAACTCCTGAAGCTCATTTGTGCCCGTGCCCCTGGCGTTTACGACCGTACCGCCGAAGGCTCCCGCTTTCTTGGCGGCGGTCATAACCTCGTCCGCAAAACCTCTGTTCACTATCGTCAGAATCAAATCATGGTTTATCATATCAGTTCCTCCAAATTACTCAGCCGTTTCATTTCCGTCGTTCAGATGCCTGCCGCCGATCGAAGTATACGAATTACGCTGCAGCGCAAACGATGACAGCGGTATTGAAAACGCAATGCCGTGACCCGGCTCGTCAAGGTGCATCCTCTCGGTGATGAGATCAATAAGTCTCCGACTCTTGGATTCGGCAACGGTCAGCATGACAATATCCTTTTCGTTCTCGCCAAGGCCAAGCAGAGTCAGCGTTTCGCTGTCGGCAGTGCCTCTTCCGTGCATTAGCAGGCCGGAAACTATCCCCTCCTGCTTGCACAGCTCGATAACGTACTTGCCAACGCCCCTGTCAACAATGCAGGTGATAAATTTGATCCTTTCAATCGTTCGTTCCTTCATGCTACGCTTCCTCAAGATCCAGTTCAAATTCAATGATGGTTATGCCGTCGTCCTCTTCATCGGGAATGACAGCGGCTTTGTCTGCCTCGGCACGCTTGAGTTTGATCTTATAGGCAATTCCCATCATTTGTATCGTTACAAGTGGTGTTACCGCAACCATAGCAACAAGACCGAACGCGTCGGTGGTAATGTTTCCTCCCAGTGCTGCACAAGCGCCCATAGCAAACGGGAGCATGAACGTCGCTGTCATAGGTCCTGAAGCAACGCCTCCGGAGTCGAAGGCTATCATCGTAAATATTTTTGGTGAGAAGAATGAAAGCTCGATTGCCAATGCATACAGCGGTATGAGGAAATACCAAATGGATATTCCGTACACGACCCTCAGCATCGAGATTCCGACGGAAACAGCAACGCCGATCGACAGACTCAGCAGCATTGCATTTTGCGAGATTGCGCCTACGGTCAAATCCTCTACCTGCTTGTTCAATACCCTGACCGCCGGCTCCGCCATTACAACGAAGAATCCCAGAAGCACACCTATCGGAATCAGGACCCAAGCGTATTGTGTAGACGCAATGGCCCCTCCAAGGTATGTACCGGCAGGCATAAACCCAATGTTTACACCCGTCAGGAACAGCACAAGCCCCACAAAGGTGTAGCCAAGGCCCACCCCGAGACGAGCAATGTTTTTCCACGGCAGGTGCAGCGAAATGAACTGGAACAGCAGGAACAAAGCGATGATCGGGAATATTGCCTGGGCGACCTCTCTGATGCAGTCAATAAAGCCGTGGCCAAAGCCTGCCAGCACATCCGCGAAGCTGTTAAGCGCTATCGCTGCGGTTTCGCCCGAAGAAACCTCGCTTACTCCGGATACAATGCCAAGAATGAGCATAGCTAGTATCGGGCCTATGGAGCAGAGCGCAACAAGACCAAAGCTGTCGTCCTGTGCATTCTTACCTCCTCGAACGGTGGCAAAGCCGATACCAAGGGCCATTATGAAAGGAACGGTGATAGGCCCCGTGGTCACACCGCCCGAGTCAAAAGCGACCGGAACAATGGAGGGATTAGACACCGCCACCGTGCCGGCAACGGCGAATACCAAAACATACATCGCAAGCAAGACCTGCGTAAGCTCTATCTTTTTTAGTACCCTTATCAGTGCAATAACGAGCGAAACGCCGACGCCCGCCGCTACGGTCAGGATAACCGTCCACCTGTTTACAGTGTTGAACTGATTGGCCAGTACCTGCAGATCCGGTTCGGCTATGGTGATTATCGCTCCTATCAAAAACACTATTGGAATGAGCTTCTTGTAGCTTCCGGACTTAACAATGTGTGAGCCCATTCTCTCGCCCATTGGCATCATGGCCGTATCCGCGCCGAGTGTAAACAAAGCCATGCCTATTATCAAAAGAACCGCTCCGATAATGAATGAAATGAGCATATATTTCGGTATCGGGAAGAAGAATTGCAGCAGCAGCACTATTGCCGTTACCGGCAGAACCGATGCCAACGCTTCCTTAAGCTTTTCGGTTATCTGTTTTCTCATCGACTGTCTGTTTCTTTTTCCTTTCATATGCAAAGCGTAGCTTTTATACTTTTATACCATTTATTTGATTATAGGCATGGCACGGAAGCATTTCGTTTCCGTGCCAAGAAACATTTCATTATATGTTTGAATTTTCAGCTTATTTCCAAATCTCGTCCCTGATCATGGGCATGCTCATGCAGCGTGGGCCTCCTCTGCCTCGGCTGAGTTCGCCGCCGGGAATGGGGCTGACCTTGACGCCTGCTTTGTCGATAAGCTCGTTGGTAATTACATTCCGTTCATAGGTAATGATGGAGCCGGGCGCCATTGCCAAAGAGTTTGCACCCATATTCCAATGCTCCCTCCTGTACTGGATCGGATCGCCTCCGGCTATCTCTACAAAAGTGACCTTGTCAAGGCCGAGCGCACGCTCCAGTACATGCTCCGTTGAATCGGTGGTGCAGCTGATGCTGATCTCGCCGTTTCCGGCAGGCGTAAGTTCGTAGATATCAAACCACTTATGAGCAATACATGGATGAGCGAGGAATTTATCGTAGTCGATATGCGTCATCAGCACGTCGAGGTGCATGTAGGTTCTTGAGCTGGGGTTTTTGAAAAGAAGCACCTTTTCATATCCGCGTCCGAACAAAGTGCCAGCCAGTCTTTCGATCGCTGCAGAGCTTGTCCTCTCGCCGCAGCCAATGGCGACGCATTTATCGGACAGGGACAGCACATCGCCTCCCTCTATGCCGCAGCCGCAGTTAAAGTCATAAAGGAGATCGACCGAACCTTTGCCAAAGTATTTGCTGTAATCGTGGATATATCGCACAAACAGGGTCTCACGCATACGGGCAGGCATGCTCATAGCGGATATTGCCATGCCGGTTCCGATGCAGAAGCTTATGTCCCTTGTAAAATAGATATTGGGAAGCGGATCGACCAGGAAGGGATAGTCGTCCTTAACGAAGAACTGTATTGGCTTGACCTTGACGCCGTTAAGATCGTCACGGGTGATGCCCTTTGCAACGGTGTCAAAGAGCTTATCATACGGAATGCTCTCCAAATACTCGGCTATCGCCCTCTCAAGGCTGATGCCGCGCACTCCGACCTCAACAAAATCATGAATGAATTTTTTTCTTATCTCGTCATCACGAACGACCTCGGTGAACATATCCTCGATGTAAACAACATCAACGCCGTTGCTGCGCAGAATGCTCGCAAACACATCGTGTTCTTCGCCTGCGCGTCTGACATCGGGCGTATCCTCTGCGAGCATACGTTCGAGATAATCAGGCATAAGGTTGGCAAGCTCAATGCCCGGACGATGAAGCATGACCCTTCGGAGTCGTCCGATCTCTGACTTTACGTTAACGAATTCGCTCATAGTATTCCTCCAAACAGTTGAATCGGGCATGCAAATAAAAATTGTGCGCCCACATCATCTTTTTCAATTATAGCATAAATCCTGCGGAAAGAAAACCCATATTGGGTATACAATTCCGCAGGATAGTGGCCATTATCGTCAGGCTTGGTGAATGTAGCTGTATAGATAATCTATTGCGCCGCGAATAAATTCCGTGATGGAGTCATAATAGATAAGGACAAGGATAGCGGCAGCCAGAAGCAGGAGGGTAATGATCATGAACTTAATCAGCTTGGCGCGTGCATAGCTTCTGCTGTTGAAATTAACACCGTCCGCGAATGCCTGAACGAAGAAAACGACAAGGTTAATGATAGGAATGCAGCAGATGAGCTCGCGCCAGAAAAAGCTCCATGTACGAAGCGGCCTGACCTTTGACTTCATTGAGCTTATCATCGCTTCATCTATTTCCTTTTGATTAAGAGCCGGAGCTTCGAGCCTGTCATAAGCAGGATTTGATACCGGAACGTATGATGGAATGACCGGTTCGGCAGCGCCGCCGAAGCCTTCCTCGTGTTCGCCGGCTATGCCAGTCTGAGCTTCGCCGCAGGCATTGTTTTCAGAAGCTGATGCGCTGTCGTTTCCTAAAGATTCGGCAGCCGAAGCCGCGGCCGTCCCCTGCGCCAAGTCTCTTTCTCCGCGTTCTTCGGAATCAGCCCTGTCTCCGGCGGCATTGCTGTTGATTTCACTTCTCAAAATAGCTCCGCAGCTTGTGCAGAATACGAACCCTTCGGCAACTTCATTGCCGCAATTTGGACATATCATAGACATCCTCCTTTAGTAAACAAATAAACGATCCGATAATACACTCATTGAGCATACTTATCTTAACACTTTTTTCCTGTTTTGTATATGCCTATTTTCAAATTGTTGTTGAAAAACCACAATTTCGACAAAAGTTTTGGCATTCTTCGGTCATAAGTGCAGATAATACTCGAATCAGCTTGACAAAATAATTAAAAAAGCGCATAATATTCGCTGATATTTAAACTGGGTATGTGTTTGCCGCGATAAGCGTTACGGCTTTCCCGTTTGAATTTATCAAACCCATATCGGAATGGAGTTAACTATGAAAAATGACTTTGAACCCCGCAATTTTATAGAGGAATTCGTGCTGGAAGACACACGCACCAACCCCACCGTAAAGACCCGTTTTCCGCCCGAACCCAACGGTTATCTTCATATCGGTCACGCCAAGGCTTTGTGTGTTGATTTTTCGATTGCCGAGCGGTTCGGAGGCAGCTGTAATCTCCGCTTTGACGACACAAACCCTGCTAAGGAGGATGTGGAGTTTGTTGACGCAATCGAGCAGGATATTCGCTGGCTTGGCTTCAACTGGGATAAGCTCTGCTACGGAAGCGACTATTTCGATACCTGCTACGAATATGCCATTAAGCTTATCAAGGAGGGCAAAGCGTATGTCTGCGACCTTGACAAGGACCAGATAAGGGAATACCGCGGCACGCTTACCGAGCCCGGCATCGACAGCCCTTACCGCAACAGAAGCATCGAGGAAAACCTTGACCTTTTCGAGCGCATGAAAAACGGCGAGTTTCCCGACGGAAGCAGGACACTGCGCGCAAAAATAGACATGGCTTCTCCGAATATAAACATGAGGGACCCTGCTCTGTACCGGATTCTTCATAAATCCCATCACCATCAGGGCAATAAGTGGTGCATTTATCCCATGTATGACTTCGCTCACCCCATTCAGGATGCCATCGAGGGTATTACCCACTCGCTGTGCTCGCTTGAATACGAAGCTCACCGTCCTCTGTACAATTGGGTCATCGATAACTGCGGATTTGAGCACAAACCCCGTCAGATAGAATTCGCAAGGCTCAACATCACCAATACCATAATGAGCAAACGCTTTCTGCGTGCGCTTGTTGAGGGCGGTTACGTCAGCGGCTGGGATGATCCCCGTATGCCGACACTCTGCGGAATGAGGCGCAGAGGCTACACTCCCGAGGCCATCAAGGACTTCCTAAATCGCGCAGGCGTTGCTAAGGCCGATTCTATCGTTGATTCAGCAATGCTTGAGCATTGTGTGCGCGAGGACCTGAACTCCCGCTGCGATCGAGTTATGGCAGTGCTTGACCCCATCAAGGTGGTTATCGACAACTTCCCCGAGGGTGAGTTCATCGATGTTGAGATAGAGAACCTTCCCATTGCACAGGAGGGTGATGAGAGGTATGGCAAGACGCATACCGTACGCTTCGCAAGAGAGGTATACATCGAACGCGATGATTTCATGGTCGAGCCTCCCAAGAAGTTCTTCCGTCTCAAGCCCGACGGAGAGGTCAGGCTCAAGGGCGCATACATCATCAAATGCGTCGGTTATGAATTGAACGAGGACGGCAGCGTCAATACCGTTCACTGCACATATGACCCAGAAAGCCGCAGCGGCGAATGTGAGCGCAAGGTCAAGGGCACCATCCATTGGGTGCCCGTACTCGATGCAGTTCCCGCGCAGTTCAGGCTCTACGATCAGCTCATGGTCTGCGAAGATGTCAGCGCAGATGATTTCATCGATAAGCTCAACCCTGAATCAAAGACCATCGTCAACGGCTTTGTCGAGCCCTATCTTGCTTCGGCAAAGAGCGGCGATAAGTTCCAGTTTATGCGCATCGGCTATTTCTGCGTTGACCCCGACAGCACGGACGGAAACCTTGTTTTCAACCGCACCGTCGGCCTTAAGGACGGCTATAAGCCGCAGCAATAACGGAGAATAGCAGATGACCGCTCAAGAAATGTGGGAAGAATACCGCAAGCTGAACCCTGACGCCGATGCCTACGAGGCTTGGGCCTTCTGCGGAGGCGGCGCTGCAGGCGATGAGCTTGCTAAGCTTACGCTTCAGGGCATTAAGACCGCAACCGCGAGTTCGCTTATCGCCTACGCCTGCGATGACGAGATTCCAACCGCAGGCTGTTATAGTGTAATACTTTATGACAATGGCGAGGCAGCGTGCGTGATACGCGATACCATTGTCAGCATCGTCCCTTTTGATGAGGTATCCCCCGAACATGCCTATCGTGAAGGTGAAGACGATCGCAGTCTTGCTATGTGGCGCGAGGTTCACAGAAGATTCTTTACCCCTGATTATGAGGCGGCCGGCAAGCCCTTCGATGAGCATGGCCTCTGCGTGCTGGAAGAATTTGAAGTAGTCTATAAATAGTAGTATTTTGCATCAAAAACGGCTTGGAAGGATCAAGGATCAGTGAACAGGAACTTTGCAAAGGCGATAGTCAACGAAAGAGCGGAGACTGCGGTCAAGGGCGGTCACCCCTGGATATTTGCAGAAAAGATAGTTAGCGTTGAAGGCGATTACGAGAACGGAGATCTTGTCGATGTCTATACGAGAAAGCAGCGTTTTCTGGGAACGGGCTTTATCAACGATAATTCCGCAATGCGCATACGCCTTATCTCGAGAAACGCCAACGACAGATTCGATGCCGAATTCTACCGCAGAAGATTCAAATATGCTGTCGACTATCGCAAAACCGTTATGGGTGACGATTTCGACTGCTGCCGCATCATCTTTGGGGAAGCCGACTCCTTTCCGGGGCTTACCGTAGACAGATTTGGAGATGTTTTGGTCGTGCAGGTGCTGACGCTTGGCATTGACAGGATCAAGGACATGCTCTTTCCAATTCTTATCGATGTCTTCCGTGAATATGGAATAACCATCCGGGCTCTGCTTGAACGAAACGATGTCGCTATCAGGGAAAAGGAAGGACTATCGCAGTACAAGTCATTTTACCATTATGACGGCTTAAAAGAGATCCCAAATGGCATAGTGGAGATAACCGAGAACGGCATCCGTTACGAGATCGACATATTGAACGGTCAAAAGACCGGGTTTTTCCTGGATCAAAAATACAACCGACTTGCTGCCGCAAGGATCGCTGCAGGAAGGAACGTGCTGGACTGCTTTACCCACACCGGAGCGTTTGCACTCAATGCCGCAAAGCACGGAGCAAAGCATGTTACAGCCGTGGATATTTCAGCCGATGCGATAGAACTCACCAGACGCAATGCGGAGCTCAACGGATTGAGCGAAAGCATGAGCTTTGTCTGCAAGGATGTGTTTGACCTTCTGACAGAGCTTGAGGGACGGAAGAAATGCGAATATGACTATATAATTCTCGATCCCCCTGCGTTTACCAAGAGCCGCGAGACGGTTTCCAATGCGATAAAGGGTTATAAGGCTATCAACGCCAAGGCCATGAAGCTGCTGCCAAGGGGCGGCTATCTTGCCACCTGCTCCTGTTCACACTTTATGACCGATGAACTGTTTCGCAGAATGCTTCACGATGCCGCTGAGGATGCAGGCGTTCAGCTTCGTCAGATCGAAGGCAGACAGCAGGCCCCCGACCATCCCATACTTTGGAATGTTCCCGAGACAGATTATTTGAAATTCTATATTTTTCAGATTGTATGATGTTTAGGTACGGTCATGCTGCTGCCGTCTGAGTTTAGGGAGAAACCATGGCTACTTCGATTGAGTTTATTGAATATGTCTGCGAACAGGTAAGCGGTATTGGGATCGTTCGGTACAGAAAGATGTTTGGCGAATACATGGTCTACATAAACGATAAACCCATCCTTTTGGTTTGCGATAATACCGTGTTCGTTAAGGAGCTTGAATGTATCAAAGAACTGATGAAGGATGCGGACAGAGGTGTTCCCTATCCCGGCTCAAAGGAGCACTATGTTCTGAACATCGACGATCCAGAATTCTGTAAAACCGTTATTGCTGTGCTCGAGCCAATGACCCCTTTACCTAAGCAAAAAAAGAGTAAACAGTCCGGACAGCCCGGACAGTCAATACGATCAGAATAGAAACCATAAAGCTACCCACCGACGGGATGAAAACCCTTCGGTGGGTAAATACTTTTTATGTTAATCTGTCGTTATCCTTTGTTCAAAGGTATCGACCTTGTTGAAATCTGCGTGCTCAATAATGTACTCCTTACGGGGAGCCACCTTTTCGCCCATCAAAAGCGTTACAAGATGCTCTACATACGCCGCATCCTCGATCGTGACCTGAACAAGTGAGCGGTTCTCCGGATTGAGTGTCGTCTCCCACAGCTGTTCGGGGTTCATCTCGCCAAGTCCCTTGTAACGCTGAAGCGTATAGCCCTTCATGCCCTTTGTTATCTTCGAAAGCTCATCATCATCATAAGCGTAGAACACATCCTTGCCCTTCTGCACCTTGTAGAGCGGAGGCATGCCCATATAGACATGACCGCTCGTGATAAGCTCGCGCGTATAGCGGTAGAAAAATGTGAGCAAAAGCGCACGGATATGCGCACCGTCCTGGTCGGCATCGGAAAGGATAATAACCTTGTTATACTTAAGATTATCAAGCTCAAAATCCTCGCCTATGCCGGTGCCGAGCGCAGTGATTATTGAACGGCACTCCTCGTTTTCAAGCACCTGCTCAAGCCTTCGTTTTTCAACGTTCAAGGGTTTACCCCTTAGCGGCAGAATAGCCTGAAAGCGTCTGTCCCTTCCCTGCTTTGCACTTCCTCCTGCGGAATCACCCTCAACGATGAACAGCTCGTTCTGCTGCGGATTCCTGCCGGTGCAGCTCGAAAGCTTACCTACCAGCGGAGCATTTTCAAGCTTGGATTTCTCCCTTGCCATGCTCTTTGCCCTGCGCGCGGCCTCCCTCGCCTTTGCTGCCTTGACCGCCTTGTCAGCTATCGCCGCAGAAAGCTCCGCATTCTTTAGATCTTCAAGGATCGGAGTCAGCATGTCTATAACTACCGATTCAACGGCAGTGCGTGCTTCGGTGTTGCCAAGCTTGGTCTTTGTCTGGCCCTCGAACTGTATGGAGCTCATCTTCAGTGAAAGCACAGCCGTCAAGCCCTCCCTGAAATCTTCACCCGACAGAGATGCATCCTTCTCCTTTAATAAACCTATCCTGCGGCAGTATTCGTTCATGACTTTCGTTAGTGCAGAGCGGAAGCCTGTCTCATGAGTTCCCCCTTCGGTGGTGGGGATGTTGTTCACATACGAGAATACGCTTTCGGTGTATCCGTCGTTGTGCTGCATAGCTACCTCAACGATTATGGTGTTGCTGCCCGTCTCCCTTATGCCGCTGAAATAGATAGGTTCCTTGTAAAGCGTTGTCTTGTCTGCGTTGAGATAGGAAACAAAGTCGATTATTCCGCCATCGTACTTGTATTCACGCTGCCTGCTCTCATCCTTGCGCCTGCAGTCGGTGAAACGGAAAAGCACGCCTTTGTTCAGATAGGCAAGCTCGTTAAGACGCTTCGACACTATCTCATAGCTCATCTCCACGGTCTCAAACACTCTGCTATCGGGCATAAAGGTGACCCTTGTTCCCTGACGGCGAGTCCTTCCGACCTCCTCCAGCGGAGCAATCGGAATGCCCGAGTGCATATTGCCCTCATCATCCATATAGCTATGGAAGCGTATCCTATACAGCTTTCCGGCGGTTGCTACCTCGACTTCCACAAATTCGGACAACGCATTGACGACCGAAGCGCCGACGCCGTGCAATCCTCCGGAGAAGCCATAGGCATCGTTATCAAACTTGCCGCCTGCATGGAGCTGTGTATAGACCACCTCGACGCCTGAGATATGAAGTTTTTCATGTATGCCCACAGGAATACCCCTGCCGTTATCCTCAACGGTAACGGAATTGTCCTTGTTGATGGTAACATTGATCTCATTTGCATAGCCGTTAGCCGCTTCATCCACTGCGTTGTCGACTATTTCCCAGAGCATGTGATGAAGGCCGCGGCTGCCCGTGCTGCCGATATACATGCCGGGACGCACTCGCACTGCCTCCAAGCCCTCCATTACCCTGATATCTTCAACTGTATAATCATGTTGCTGCATGGTTCTTTCCCAATCCTATAAAGATTTCATAATAGTACATTAGCCGGATCACATTCCAAGCTCTTTGTTGATCTCTCTGAGCTGTTTTCTCAGCTCCAGTATCTCATCGTCAATGCCGCTCGTCCTGTCCCTCTCCTCGGTCAATTCAAGCTCATCCGTATCCAGCTTATCAAGCTTTCCGTTAACTTCATCCAGCCTTCCCTGAAGCCCATTCAGGCAGTTATCCATCCTCGCAATTACGCCCATCGCGCTTTCGCTGAGATCTGAGCGATAGCTGCCGCTGCCCTTTAGAAGAAAGATTCGCCTTGCGTCGAGAAGATCGTTAGCTAAGTACAGGTCAAAGCCGCGGTAGCGGCCAATCAGCTTATCCTCCCTAAGGAAAGCATATTCCGCCAGCAAATCGATGAGCCTCTCGCCTGCATCGCGGCGTTTTTTGTATGTCTCACCCATAATCTGCATAGTAAAGCCGCTGTTTGCCGTTTCAAGCCTTGCGATATCCTCCGTGAACATCGTCCTGAGCCTTTCAAGCTCCAGTTTTTTTGCAGGCATTTGAAGCAGAGCTTCCCCTGCCTCTATCTTACGGCGTTCTATGCGTGAACGAAGTATCAGCTTGCGCTGAAGCTCCGTTTCGACCTCTATCCTGCGCTTTATAAGCGGATTGCCGACCGCAAGGGATTTGACCTCGCTGTATGTGAGTACGACCTCGTCCACTTCATCGCCTGCACGGTTCGGATAATCGCCGCGTACTATCTGCGAAATAAAGCGCTGTTTGTTTTCAAGAAGCTGCCATGAGTACGCATCAAAGCTCCCGTTAGTCACATAGCGGTAGATCCTAACGCTGTCGTTTTTATTTCCCTGGCGAAGCATACGTCCGTCACGCTGCGTCACATCCGACGGACGCCACGGAATATCCAGATGGTGGACTGCGACGAGATAGTTCTGAACGTTTGAGCCCGTGCCAAGCTTGAAGGTCGATCCTATCAGTATCCTGACCTTGCCCTTTCTGACCTTGTTGAACAGCGAGCTTCTCATTGAGTCCGTCACGGCATCATGAACAAACGCTATCTCATCGGCAGGCACGCCCATGTTCACAAGCTTACGCTTGATATCGTCATAAAGGTTAAATCCTTCCTTTGGCGTGCTCTGATCCAGAAAAACGAGCTGAGTGAGCTTCTCATTTTCGCTCCAAATGGAATACACGTTCCTGACGCAGTTATTGAGCTTCGAACCCGGCTCATCGGCAGCGTTCGGGTCAACGAGGCGCATATCGAGCGCAGCTTTGCGGCCATCGGTCGTAATCTTGAGCATGTTATCCTCTGTTCTGGGTACCTGCCCGGTCTTGACCCTCTCAGCCCTGTCTGCCAGCTCGCCAATATAGTCGCGCAGAGCCTTGCCTGATTCAACAATGCAGTTGACTGTTTGAATGTCTGTCGGCAGTTTTCTGTCATCGCTCACCGGAAAATACATATCCGCAATTTCCGAGAACATCAGCGAAAGCTCCGGGAGGTTATAGTACCTGCTCAAACGCTTTCTGAGCCTGTAACCAACGCCGTTGGCCTCGACCTCGAATTCTTCCGTGACCTCGGAGAACATCTTTACCCAGTTATCGAACTCTGCAAGGTTCAGCCTGTCCATACGATCAAATCCGAGATAGCGCTGCATGGTGTACAGATCCGAAACGGAGTTTGTTATGGGCGTACCTGTTGCGAATACCGCACCCCTTCCGTCATTATGGCGCTGAACATAGCGTATCTTCGCCATCATATCATCGCACCGCTTTGAGCCCTTGGTGTTAAGCCCGGGAAGCGAACCGTGCTTGGTCTCGATGCTTATGTTCTTAAAGTTATGGGCCTCATCGACAAAGAGCGTATTGATCCCCAGATCATCGAAATAGATCTGTCCCTTTTCGCTCTTTTGTTCCGACTCCCAAAGCCTTTGCAGTCTGTGACTTATCCTGGATGAGCAGCGATTCAGCACCGAATATGCCTCGTTATTGATAACATCCTGCATAGCGGCAGCGATATCCGAATGTGCTGCCATCAGCTCGCGCTCACGCTCCTCCCTTGAAAGCGGAATAAGTGAAAAGCTGGTGTAGCTAATTATCACCGCATCATAATCGTGCTCAATTATGTGCCGAAGCACTCTGTTGCGGCTGCCCGGGGTGAAGTTCTTTGGTTCTATCATGAGTACCGAAGCATCGGGATACAGATGCAAAAATTCATTGTACCACTGTTCCAATATGTTGTTCGGCACAACGAACAGGTTGCGTTTTGATATTCCCAGCCTTCGCAGTTCCATGGCGGCGGCAGCCATTACATAGGTCTTGCCGGCACCGACCTGATGAGCAAGCAGGATATTTTTGGAGCTTACAACACGCTTTATCGCATCGAGCTGATACCTTTGCAGCTTGACATCCGGGTTTTTACCGGGGAGCTGCATCCTGCTTCCGTCAAAGCGTCTTGGCCTTATCGCACAAAAGCTCTCATTATAGTAATCAAGCAGCGTGGTACGCCTCGGCTCATCCTTAAACAGCCAATAGCTGAAGCGTTCGCTTATCTGTTTTGCCTTCTCCTGAACCAGCAGAGTCTCCGATTTGTTTACCCTTCTGGTCAGCTTTTTGGTTTCATACGAATAATATGTCTCATAAACTACCAGCTCGCGAGAGTTGAGCATTCTTTCAATTATCTCAAAAGCATTCATCTCCGGCGTGCCATATGTCATCTTGGCGCGAGTGAACTCCGAAAAATGCTTTTTGCCCCTGATGATGTAATGATTTGCCGAGCGAATATAGTCCACCTGTATTCCGGGTCTGCCGGATGAGGACTTGATCCCGATAAGTGCGATTATGAAATCCCGATAGACGTCCGGCGGTATCCAAGGGCTTCCGATGGAGATCTTTATCTGTTTCGCTTCAACACGCTTAGGCATAACGGTATTGAGAGCAACGACATTATCGGCAAGGTCCACGCCATCCGGCACGTCCATACCATCATCGATAGCGTGTCGGACCGCTTTCAGCTTGGTCATGATATTTCCGGAGAGATACTCGTCAGCGGCAACAAACTCACCCCGCTCCGGGTCGAAGTAGATCGTTCCCGAAAGCGAAGCAAGCACCTCTTCCCTCGTGGACTTGGCAAGGGCCGCAATCGTACTCAGATCTACTCTTCCG
>UQNF01000022.1 GCA_900542285.1 uncultured Clostridium sp. | reverse complement strand
TGATTGTTGGCGCAACTCAATTATACCACAGGAGGACCTTCTCTTGCTCCTTATTCGTTACCCATGTATTGTACCTCAACATTCCCTCACTATATTTTGCCGTCGGTGAAGTATCGCCTATGATCGTCACTTCGCCAAAGCATTTTGCGATAGTTTCCAAAATCTGTTGACACAGAGCACAGTTTGATTTACAATACCTTCACCAAGCTGTAAGGAAGTTACAATTTATGGAAGAACTGCTTGAACGGCTCCTTGAAGAATGCAGGGCATACACCCACAGCGGAAGGCTTGCCGCCTACATTCCCGAGCTTGCCAATGCAAATATGGATGATTTCGGCGCTTATATTCTCAACAGCGACGGACGCTCCGCCTGCGCAGGCGATTATAACAAATGCTTTACCATTCAGAGTATCGTGAAGCCCATTTTGCTGCTGCTTGCGCTCATCGATAACGGCGAGGAGCTCGTCCGCAGCAAAGTCGGCGTTGAGGCAACGGGCAAGCCGTTTGACGCCATAAACGTTTCCGATCAATCGCTCTTGAGCGAACACATCAATCCCATGGTAAACATGGGTGCTATCGCCATGTGCAATCTGATCAAGGGCGCTGACTACAACGATAAGTTTGACAGGCTCCTGTCTCTGACACGCGAGCTTGCATGCAACCCCAACATTGAGCTCAACCAATCGGTCTACCGCAGCGAAAAGCTCACCGGAAATAAGAACCGCGCGCTTGCTTTTATGCTCAAGACTTACGGCATGATATCGGACGAGGTTGAAGATGTGCTCGACCTGTATTTTAAGGCCTGCTCCATTTCCGTCAGCAGCAAGGATCTTGCGCACATCGGCTTTGCGCTCTCCAACAGGGGCAAGGTGGCCGGCACCTACAAGCGCGCGTTCAATCATGAATATGCCCACTATGTCAACGCCATCCTTATGACCTGCGGAATGTATGACGGCAGCGGAGACTTTGCCGTGCGCGTCGGCGTTCCTGCCAAAAGCGGCGTCGGCGGAGGTATCATGGCTGTCGTACCCACCCGAATGGGCATCGGCATCTACTCGCCCGGCCTCGACGAGAAGGGCAACAGCATTGCCGGAATTAAGCTGCTTGAAAAGCTGAGCAAGACGCTCTATCTCAGCATTTTCTAATGCGGTAGATATTTTATCGGGAGGAAGCTATGGATATCGAAAGTGCAAGGAGTTTCATTTATCGTAACGCACGGCCGCTGGATATTGCCAGATGGCGTTTCCTATTTGAGAACGGCTGCAGGGAGGATGTGCTTTCCTGCTTGGAAGCATATCAAAACTCCGACGGCGGCTTCGGCCACGCTCTTGAACCCGATTGTTGGAACCCTAATTCATCGCCCACGCAGACCTGGGCAGCCTCCGAGATAATCAGGGAGGTCAACCTTGGCGATGCAGCACACCCTATCATCCGGGGAATGCTCGCTTACCTGGAGTCGACCGCTGCCTTTGACGGCCATATCTGGGCAAACACCATCCCGTCAAATGATGAGCATCCTCACGCGCCCTGGTGGAACTATTCGCCCTCCCGGGAGGTCACATACAACCCTACCGCAAGCCTTGCGGGCTTCATAATCAAATATGCCGATCACAGCAGCGCGCTGTACGCAGCGGCGGTTCGTATTGCCAAGGAGGCCTATGAGTATTTCGCCGCAAATCAGCCTCTTGATTCCATGCATACCGTATCATGCTATGTTGAGTTGTTTGAGTATCTTCGCGAATGCGGAGCTGATATCGGCATTGATATCGGAGCGTTTGAGCTGCAATTAAAAGAGCAGCTGAAGCATGTGCTGACGCAGGATACATCGGTTTGGGATAAGGAATATGTGTGCAAGCCCTCATTGTTCATTCATTCGCGTCAAAGCGTCTTCTATCCCGAATACATGGCTTTATGCGGCTATGAATGTGAGTTTATTTCACGCTCGCAGAAAGCAGACGGAACCTGGAACATAACTTGGGAATGGGGCAGCTACCCCGAGCAATGGAGCATCAGCAAGAATTGGTGGAAGTCCGATTTGATAATCAAGAATGTGTGTTTTTATAATGCTGTGCATTTATAATACATCGCTCCTGCCGATATAATAGGCAAGCTTTCATCTTTCCTGAAAAGGGTGATTATTGAAGTGAAAAATCTCTATCTCATCGGCGGCGCTATGGGGGTCGGAAAAACGACCGTGTGCCGTAGGCTTAAAAAGGATCTGCCGAATAGCGTTTTTCTCGACGGAGATTGGTGCTGGGATGCAGATCCCTTTCTGATAAACGAAGAAACGAAAGCGATGGTGATGGATAACATCTGCTTTCTTCTCAATAATTTTCTTCGCTGCTCCGCATATGAAAACATCATCTTCTGCTGGGTTATGCATGAGCAGAGCATAATCGACGAAATAACGAAGCGATTGGATACCGATTTATGCCTTGTTAAGTGCATTTCCCTCACTGCTAATGAAGCTGAACTTCGTGCAAGGCTCGCAGGCGACATATCAAAGGGCCTTCGCGATGATGGCATTATTGAAAGAAGCCTCGCAAGGCTTCCACTTTATGACAGATTAAACACTATAAAAATCGATACTAACGGCAAGTCGGTTCAGACGGTAGCCGATGAGATAATGGCTCTTTGATGCCACTAACGCTCAGCATGAAGCATTTTTTCAGGCATATCAGGGCGTATTCATTCCGAGGCGTGTATAAACGCCGCCGGACAATAAAGCGCAGGTCAATCAAAGTGCCGGATGCCGATATCCCTAAGCCTTTTTGAAAACTCCTCGTTGCTCAAGAGGTGAACGTTCTCTATCAGCTCAATGTCCATTTCCTTTGCACGGCGGCGCAGTGCCTCACGGCTCCGCTTGCTGCTGCTGATATAGGTGGTTATCAGTACCCTACGCGCGTAATCACCTCCGAAACGGCCCGCAACGGTACGCAGCTTATACAGTTCATCCGAATCCACCCCTCCGTTTTTGCAGGAGATGAGTATCGGAACGAGTCCCTTCATCAAAAATACGTCTATCTCATTTTCCACATCCTGTGCAGAGTCAGCGCCGCTATGAATATCTCCGTCCCAATCGATGCATACGCCGTTCATGGCGTCGTTATAGACGGGCTTACCGTCCTTTCGCCTGAGCTCCATGGCAAGAATAAGCGTGGTCAGCTCCAATACGTTTCCTGCCTTATCAACGCACTGCTTTAGTTGAAGGCTTTTATACTCGTATGTTATGGCGGTCTCGTCATACTCCAGCTTCGCAATACAACCCGACTTTTTAAGGTCTTTGAGGAATGTCAAAAGCAGCTTAAACCTTTCCCTGCCGTCCTTGCGGCCGAGGATCGCATCGGTGTTCACATGTATCGTAAGCTTTTCGGGTGCAGCCTTGGTTCTGCGTTCCGTTTCGTTAAGTATGTCTATGCTGCGGTTCCATGCTGCAGGAGAAGCCTTGCAGAGCTCCCAAAGCGCAAGCACATCGCCTTTGAACTGCTCGCTAAGGTCAAAGCTGTATGTACCTCGGCCGCTTCCGGCGTTCGCATAGCGTATCGCACCGCCGTGAAGATCGATATTATCCCTGACGGTAATCTCAAAATGTTCCTTTGGATACACTATGCCGTCGCCGTCACAGTCCGAAACCGTTCCGTTACGAATATTATAGCGGTGCATTTCGATTCTTTTGGTATCCTTATATCGCTCATACACGATGCCCATTGCGACCAGAAGGAGATCCTCTCCTCCGTTGAGATCAACAACGATCTCGTATTCTTCTGCTATAATGCTTTCAAGCGTTCGAACGATGCCCGAAAGATCGTGCTTATTAATATGAACATATCGAAACTCGGCATTAATTCCCCGACTGTCGAGAAATCGCTGCATTCCCCTTCCCTGGCGTTCCATGCGCTTACCAGTGCCGACAAATATGACCCTGTCGGTCTGCATGGTCAGGCTGCTGATTATGTTTTCTATGGGCGCAATATCGTAAAACTCAATTAAGGTCATGCGTTTTCTCCGTTTCTATGCATAAAGCTCCCCGAACTTTGGTTCCAAGGAGCTTTGCATATGCTTCTATTGGTTATTGCTCGTCATCACCGTTATTGAAGCGGTTGAGATAGGTAGTTGCGGGAACTTCATACTTATCCCTGAACTTTTTATAGTAGTATGTTACCTTAGTCTTTTCAACCCATTCTTCGCACTTTGCATCGAATGCGTTATCAATGGCGATCTTATAGGCCTCGGCATAAGCGATATTCCAAATGTCATCGCCCTGCTCATAGCTGATTATGCCCCTCTTGAACACCTTGTTCAGGATAAGGTAGTGAATGCCATCGTCCGATTCGAACTTGATCACGGTCTTGCCTTCAGAAGAAGTGAATTTGGTAAGTTCCGGAGCTTCGGCACCAAAGCCGGGCTTTGTCGGCTTTATCAGATTCTTTGCCGCGTACACGAAGCCCTTGGGATAGCCGGGTTCGAGCGAATCATGTACGATATAGCCCCAGTCGATAAAACGGTCGGTCTTCATGTTCTCGTCCTGACCATAGTCCGCTATCCATTCATAGAAATCGTCCTCGTTGAAGCCTTCGTTAAGAAGCTCGTCAACGATAGCGGCTATCTCATACATCTCTCCGTCATCAGCCTTTATCAGGAGCTGATCGACGGTAAAGCAATCCTCATGAACCAGATACGGAACAGTGTTTTCACCCTTAACAAAACCGCCGTAGGTCTCCAGGAAATCGGTAAAGCTCGTCGTATTCTTGAGCTTGAGCGCCGCATCGGTGATGTACCTGCTGATATCATCCTCAGTAAGGTCGATATCCTCACCTACCATATCGCGAAGCTTTTGGATTACGGCAGAATTTATCATGCTGCTGCGTACATATTCACGATAGTTTTCCTTTGTATAGCCGATATCCTGTGTGAACAGGCGTTCGGCCTCCTCCAGCCGCTTGTTCTCATCGGTGATGGATTCATCAACCTTGGCGAGATATTCGGCGTCGAGCTGCGTCATGGTCTCATCGAGCTGAGCTTCGATATCCGCAAGCTCACTCTCGGACAGCTCTATCTTATTCTTTTGGGCATAATTAAGCGCGCAGGCACGCTGCGTTGCTATATCGAGGATACGCTGAAAATACTCAGTGTAATCCATTGCACCATAAAGGTAATAGTTAAAGTATTCATCCTGCGTAAAAGCAAGCATGAAGTCAAATTCGGTCATCTGGAAGTTCCCGGCAGTCATAATGACGGGATTGTCCTTGTTTTCCACACAGCCCGCAAAGCAGCCGGTCAGCAGCACTGCGGCAAGAATCACAGCGATAAGTCGTGATTTTTTCATTGTTCTTTCCTTTCGGTGCACAGCATAAAGCAAAAGCATTCACTTTTGCTCCGAATAATTATATCACATGGGCCTGAAAAATCAATAGCCTTCATATACCATTTTTCCAAAAAAATCATAATCTTCTGATTATATCATTTGCTATCCTGAACGCGGATGCAGCGCTGCATACAAAGGCGCTGTCGTACTCATGCTCCGAGTACAGCTCAGTGCAGGCGTTCCTTATCAGGTCGGTGCCGCACTCGATATTCCGTTCCCTCAGTATCGCCCTGACCATGATCTCCGGGCTGTTGTCAATGCCGAAGCAGGGAGTGGTGCTTTTAATAATGTTGCCGAAAAGCCCGGAAAGCTTGTCCGTATAGTCCTTTTCGTCCATACAGCCTGCAAGCAGCACATTTTCGGGTATTGTCTGCCTTATCACTCCCCTGACCATATCGGGCTTCAAATCGTCAATGAGCACCATGAATCTCTGCGGCTGGGCGGCGAGCGATCCAAACAGCTCATCCAGCCTGTCGCAGCCACCGGTGACCATGACAAGCCTCAGAAGCGGAAGCTCCTCCACCACATGGAGCATGGTTCTGGTCTTTCCGGTTCCCACGCCGCCGATAAGCAGCATCGGGTCGGTCCTCTCGTCCTGCATAAATGCTATCGCCGTTTTAAGCAGTTCATGGTATGCCCTTTCAGAGTTCGCAAAGAGCGCACCGCCATCCTCGACCTTGGAAAAATCTATATAGCGTTCGCACCTGATGGTGGGCAGGGGCTTGAGAGTACCGTCAAAGCGGAAATTCCTATATCTCAGAAAATCACCCGTGCCATACGCAGCATGGAAGCTCCAAAGCGCCTCCGTGAGCTTGTTCCAGTCCTCCGTTATGATAAACCTTCGATACATCTCCGAGAGGGCTTCATCGGCATAGTATTCGTCGTTCAGCTTGAATTCTCCGTAATCCCACAGCCTTGTTGACTTTATCGGAAGCCCTGCCATAATGCTCCTGCGCTGCGGATTCTCCTTGGGAACATAACGGGCTGCCGTGCCGCCCCATGCGGCGGTAGCAGCAGCGACGGCGGAATCACGCGGAGAGGAGTTCAGCTCCCTGACCATCTCGTTCAGTATTCCGACAAAATCATCCTCCGTAAAGCTGTTGAGCTTTTCAAGAATACGGAGTTCATTTTCCATCGCATTATACAGCGGAACATCGAGCACGCCCTTTGCCGCAAGAGCGGAAAACGGATTATCGCTGAGAAGTATTGCATCCAGCACCGCATCGGTCAAAAGATTGCCGCTAACCCGGCGCGGCGAACTTCCGGAACGATCGGATATCAATTCCGCCTCAAGCGCAGAAAATGCCAAGCAGGCGTTTCGGAGGTTTCCTTCGCATATGCTGTTGACTAATCGTGAGACAGCGCCTCCGAAAATGCCGCTTTTGACAACGGTCAGGTTATTCGCCGCCGCATCCAGCACCGTCAAAGCTTCGAGCAGTTCTTCTCTCTTTTCAAACATCGGTTCGCCTCCGTAGGATTACTGATAATATTGTACCATGCGCAATAATACTTGGCAAGCAATAAATATTATCCGTTAAGTGTCTTATTGCGAAGTTGACTTCTGACAGAAGCATCCTCAATTTCAAATGCCGCATAGTCCGTTCCGATACGCAATCCGTCCGGATAGGATACATGCGGCTGCCAAATAAGTTCTTTATTTTCGGCATGATATTGGCTTTTCCCTGTTTTTTTACGCCTCAAAACAAAAGAATTGACGGAACCTTTTAAAAAAACTCATTGCGGCAAATGCTAAGCTGTGTTATTATTATTCGGTGGAATGTAACGACCGGATCGCACTCCGTATCAAGGGCGTGCGAAAAACCGATTTTCTTTAAGAAGAGGAGGCTTCTTTGGATAGCAATAACAACACAAACAAAAAAATAAACAAGTTCAGTATATGGAGCATTCTGCTCTATGTAGTCATCATTGGCGTGATAGTGGCATTTGTCGCCACCGGCAACAATGAAGTGAACCGCAATCCCGACAAGTTTGAATACGCAGTTTTCTTTGAAAAGGTCAAAGAGGGTCTTGGCGAAGAGATCGGCGATGAAAACAGCATCATCTATGCGGTTCAGATCACTGAGGAAACGCTCTTTGGTCTGTATACCGAGGGCGTTACCGAAAACGAGATCAAATCGTTTGAGAAGGGCAAGACCTACGACTTCTATGTTACTATCAGTTCGTCCGATGTTTTCATGAGTGAGATGGCAAGCCTCCTGTCCACGCATTACGGCGTACCAAAGGACAGCATAACGGTGCTTGACTACGGCTTCAGCTGCCGGCTGAATCCGACCCCCACCACTCCCATCTTTCTCGTTTTGCTCCCCTATATCATCATTTTGGGCGGAATGGTTCTCGTAATCGTATTCGTTAACAAGAGCCAGAAAAAGCAGGGAGCAAGCTTCACAAAGAGCCACGCCCGCACCGCAGATGAGCTGGGGAATACCGTGACCTTTGCTGATGTTGCAGGAGCAGATGAGGAAAAACAGGAGCTTAGAGAGGTCGTCGACTTCCTGCGCTCTCCCAAGGCATTTACCGACATGGGCGCAAGGATCCCCAAGGGCGTTCTGCTCGTAGGCCCTCCCGGCACCGGTAAGACCCTGCTTGCCAAGGCTGTCGCCGGAGAAGCTCATGTTCCGTTCTTCTCCATCAGCGCTTCGGAGTTCCTGGAGCTGTACGTTGGCGTCGGCGCCGGCCGTGTTCGTGACCTGTTCCAGACGGCAAAGCGATGCGCTCCTGCAATCGTATTTATTGATGAGATCGACGCAGTCGGCAGATCCCGCGGCGCAGGCCTCGGCGGCGGACATGATGAGCGCGAACAGACCCTCAATCAGCTTCTCGTCGAAATGGACGGCTTCTCCAACAGCCAGGGCATTATCGTCATCGCGGCGACCAACCGCCCCGACGTTCTCGACTCCGCGCTGCTGCGTCCCGGCAGGTTTGACCGCAAGATAACGGTCAACTATCCCGACGTCAAGGGCAGGGAGGAGATCCTTCAGGTACACGCGCGGAAGAAGACCTTTGAGCCGGATGTGGATCTTCACAAGATAGCTCAGCTAACCCCGGGCTGTACGGGCGCTGACCTTGAGAACATCCTTAACGAGGCCGCTATTCTTGCCGTCCGCAACGGGCATAATGCCATCAGTATTTCTGATATCGACGAAGGAATCAAGCGCGTATTCTACGGTCCCGAAAAGCGCAGCCGCGTTATCACCGCAGAAGACCTGAAGACCACCGCATACCATGAGGTCGGTCACGCAGTCGTGGCGCACTGCCTACCCCACTGCGACCCTGTGCAGGAGCTTTCTATCATTCCGAGGGGCAATGCCGCAGGCTACACCAGAGTTATACCGGAGGATACATATGAGCATGTTTCCAGGGGCAAGCTGCTTGACTTCATCGCAATGGCGCTGGCCGGCAGGGCTGCGGAGGCGCTGCTTCTCGATGATATCTGCACGGGCGCAACCAACGACCTTCAGCGTGCAACCGAGATCGCGCACAGCATAGTCACCGAATACGGCATGAGCGATGCTATCGGCCCCGTCTATCTGGCAGGTGAACAGGAGGTGTTCATCGGCAAGAGCTGGGGACAGCAGCGCAACTATTCCGAGGACGTGGCTTCCAGAGTCGATACCGAGGTTCGCCGCATCATGGAGGAACAGAGCGAGCGCGCCACCCAGGTATTGATCGAACACCGTGAAGCCGTTGAGCGAGTTGTGAATGCGCTGATCGAACGCGAGCAGCTCACCGGTGAAGAATTCGTCAAGGTCTTTAACGGCGAAACGCTTCCCCCGGTTAAGCCGAGCGCTTGCCTGAGCAATGCGTCGGACAATGCTGCCGACAAGAAGGACAACGCTGCCGACAAGAAGGACAATACTTCCAACGAGCAGGACAACGATTCCGTTAAGGCATACGACGATTCCGCTAAATCCGAAAACACGGACGCACGCGTAAAGGAATGATCCAAGAATGTGGGTCGGAGAGTCTCCGACCCGCTACATTGACCGTCAGGAGGACAACCCCTATGAAAAAGGTAGTAGCAATGCTTTTGGCAGCAGTAATGCTGAGTTTAGTCTTTATTGCCTGCAATACTGAAAGCAAAAATCAAGACGAAGATAATCAACAAGGAGAAAATATGGACAAGATCATCGCAACCATCGAGATGGAAGACGGCGGCATCATCAAGCTCGAGCTCTATCCCGACATCGCACCGCAGACCGTACGCAATTTTGTAAGCCTTGCAAGAAAAGGCTTCTATGACGGTCTTACCTTCCACCGCATCATTCCCGGCTTCATGATCCAGGGCGGCGACCCCAACGGTACCGGCACCGGCGGTCCGGGCTACTGCATAAAGGGTGAATTCGCTATTAACGGCTTTGAAAACGACCTCAAGCACACCAGGGGCGTTATCTCAATGGCAAGGCTTAACAAGCCCTATGACAGCGCAGGCAGTCAGTTCTTTATTATGCATGCGGATGCTCCGCACCTTGACGGCGCATATGCGGCATTCGGCATGGTCATCGAGGGCATGGATGTTGTCGACAGGATCGCAAGCGTAGACTGCAATCCGATAAACAACCATCCGTATGAAGATGTTGTAATCAAGTCCATCACCATCTCCGGGCCGGAGCTTCCCGAACCCGATAAGCTGGAGGATATCAGATAAGCTTTCGCATATCAGATAAGCTTTCGCATGTCCGATAGGCTTCCTAATATTGATAATCCCCATATGGGTACAGTAATTATAAGGGATCTGCTTCGTTGAGCGGATCCCTATTGTTTTTGTTTTTTTGTCAATGCTCATGATGGATGGCGAAATTAATACAATAGTAAAGCCTAAATAGTCGTTGATGATCTCAGTATAAAGGCATCAAAAGCATTAGGCTCATGGTTAGAAATTGATTCATATAGACAAGCATGCACTGAGCGTTAATGATACAATGGTTATTGCAAAGGCGTGGTCTTTTCGTTCGCCGCATAAACCGACCGATTCGAATACGGTGGAAATGTTTCATAATATCAATAATGTTTTGAAATGATAGTAGGCATCGGCACTTCCACCATTTTATGTGAATTCGCCCGATTTGTGCTTCCATTCCGACGGATATTGTGCTATAATTAGAAATTGCAGATGAATTTCATTCGCTTGGGAGGATATTATGCTGAATGAATTTGCGCTTGGCGACCATGTCATGATGAGAAAGCCCCACGCATGCGGAACCAACGAGTGGGTCATCATCCGTGTAGGCGCAGATATCAAGATAAGATGCGTAAAATGCTCCCGTATTGTTATGATGGACAGATTCGATTTCATTCGCTCCGCAAAGAAGCTGTTGCCCGGGCCGAGCGATACGAACGAAAAAGGCCAGGAATAGGAGATAGATTTGAGCGACAACAACGGTTATGATAATATCAGCAGCTTGCCTTCGCGCAGTGCTCACAAGGATATAAGCGGCGAACAGCTTACCCGGTTCAGCGATGCTTCGGATAGGCTCTTTTCCGGCGATAAGGGCTTTAGCTGCGCGGTTTATATCCATTTCGCACTGAAGCTTTGCTGCGTTGTGCTGGCGGTGCTCATGCTGCGTGTCTTCATTGCAGAGCCTACCTATGTCAACGGCGAATCCATGGTCAGCACGCTCATGCACAATGAGCGCGTTCTGGTCGAAAAGGTTAGCTATTGGTTTTCCGAGCCAAAGCGCGGCGATATCGTTATCGTACGCTTTCCGAACCGCTCCGAGCGGTTTGTCAAGCGTGTTATTGCCCTTGGCGGCGAGACGATCACAATCAAGGACGGCTATGTCTATGTTGACAACGTCCAACTCGACGAGTCCGAATATGCCGGGGATTGGTACGGAAGGATAACGCGGCTCATACGCACCGAAGGCTCCGTCAACGGCAGCTACACCGTGCCGGAGGGCTATATCTTCGTCATGGGCGATAACCGCAACGTGTCCCACGACAGCCGCGCCGAGGATGTCGGCGCCATACCGCTTGAGCATGTTATCGGAAGAGCCTGCGCCGTTATTTGGCCCATAGGCAAGATCAGGAGCACAAACTGAACGCCCCCTGCGCATTAGGTGAGAGATGGCACGAGCAAGGATCAACATCAGACCGAGAAATCCAAAGCTTCCGCTGTTCCGTTTTTTAGAATGGCTTGCGGTGGTTGTCTCCGTTGTGCTCGTTTTGGTTCTGATCCTGTTTGTGATGATGACCCCGGTGGTCATCCAGGATAAGAGCGTTAACGAGCTTGACAGGGGCGACCTGGTCTTTGCCGACAGGTTCGGTAAGTTCATCTCTCCATACGGCCGCGGAGATCTCATCGTCTATAAATGCGAGCGTTTTGATACCGCCAAGCAGGTGAGCAAAACCGTCGCAACGGTCGGAAGGGTGATAGCTTTCGGCGGCGAAGAGGTGCTTGTTACCGGAGGAAGGGTCTATATTAACGGAAGCCTGCTCGATGAAAAGGATTATGCCGCCGAGTTCCCGGAGGATATGTACCTGAACTTCACGGTTCTTGAAAACAAGCTGTTGCTCCTCCCCGACGAAAGGAGCGAGATCCATTCGCTTGAAATAGACGATATCACCTTCGAGTACGGCGATGTAATCGGCGAGGTTCGTTTCCGGGTCTACCCCTTTGGCGAGATGGGAATCTATATATAAATTGTTGATGGAGCGGAGGGCGTTGTCTTCCGTTTTTTCCGTTTTTGGTTGACAAATACACTCTTTGTGGTAGAATCGTATAAAGCTGAAACGAGGAGGTTTACTATGGGCATTGCGATCATCACCGGCGCAAGTTCCGGCATGGGCAGGGAGTTTGCCCGGCAGCTGTGCTTTCAAAACCCTGCAGGCGAAAGGTTTGATGAATTCTGGCTGATCGCAAGGCGCAGGGACAGGCTGGAGGAGCTGGCCGAGAAGCTGCCAGTTCCGTGCAGGGTCATGGCGCTTGACCTCACGACAGAGGAAAGCTATGATGAGTTCGCAAAGGCCCTTTCTGAAGCCGAGCCGGAGGTTTCGCTTCTTCTGAACGCCAGCGGCTACGGCAAGTTCTTAAGTACCATGGACACCTCCGCCGAGGATGTGTGCGGCATGATAGACCTTAACTGCAAGGCTCTCGTCAGGCTGACGCAGCTCACAGTCCCCTATATGAAGCCGGGCTCTCATATTGTGGAGCTTGATTCGCTTTCTGCTTTTCAGCCCGTGCCGTATATCAATGTTTACGCTGCAAGCAAGGCATTCGTGTTGAGCTTTTCCCGTGCGCTTGGCGCGGAGCTTAAATCTGCCGGGATCAGGGTCATGGCGCTTTGCCCGGGGTGGGTCAAGACGGAGTTCTTCGACCGTGCCGAGCCGAACGGCAGGACCGAGATAACCTATTTCAACAAGATGTTTACGCCCGATTACATCGTTAAGACCGCTATCCGTGATATGTATAGGGGTAAAAAGGATGTATGCGTGCCCGGATTCTCCATCAAGGCGCAGGTGCTTTTGACCAAACTTCTGCCCCACCGCCTTGTAATGAAGATATGGCTCAAACAACAGGGCAAATGACGACCGTTTTCAATGGAAGATATCTCCGGATTCATTACAACCGCTCTGTCAGAGGGCGCATATAAGTTTGTACTAAGCGGTAAGCGTGAAAAGACTTCACCCTTCCGCAGGGTTTGTTTTACCTTTCTATCCGCAGAGAACGAATTTTTTGTCGAAAAATTCACGGATAAACAGGTATTCCATTCAAGGGTATCGAAAGAGAACGCAGCCGACGAGATCGAGGGCTGCTTTTGCGGCTTTTCTCAAATCAATGCCTGGAGCGAACGGAACGAATACACCGCAAGGCTTTCAAAAAAGGGAAAGCTGCTGTGCGGAAGGCATTCCTCTTCCTCTGCTCCCAAGGCAGCAGCACGGCAAAACAGAGAAAAGAGCTATCTCATTCCCGAGGGCTGTATCGTGCCTCCGCTTGTGGATATGGGCGTAATGAACGCAAACGGCGATGTCAAGAAGCCCATGTTCGATAAATTCAGGCAGATAAACCGGTTTCTTGAATTCATTGACGACTGCATAAAGGACGAACCCCTGCCCGAGCCTTCCTCCGGCGAAAGATTCAGCATTATTGACTTCGGCTGCGGAAAATCGTATCTGACCTTTATCGTCTACTACTATTTTTCCGTGCTGAAGCATATCCCCATCCGCATGGTCGGCATTGACCTAAAAGAGGATGTGATAGAATTTTGCAGCTCCCTTGCCGAAAAATACGGCTATGACGGCATGGAGTTCATATGCGGAGATATAGCCGGATTCGACGAGGGCGAACGCGTAGATATGGTCATCTCCCTTCATGCCTGCGATACGGCGACCGACTATGCGCTGTATAACGCGATAAAGCGTGACGCTCGGTTCATACTCTCCGTTCCCTGCTGCCAGCATGAGCTGAATAAAACCGCTGACCTTGCATGTATGCCCGTCTTTGATGACGATGGGATACTGCGCGAACGCATGGCTTCCCTGCTTACCGACGGCATACGCGCCAAGCTGCTCACCGTTTGCGGCTATCGCACGCAGCTCATGGAGTTCGTTGACCTGAGCCATACGCCAAAAAACATTCTTATCCGTGCCAAGCGTGCCGGGCTCGCACCGGAAACCAGAAGCAGGGCGCTCGCCGCTGCCGAGGATGCGCTGTCCGCCGTCAAATGCGAGCAGACGCTGCACAGGCTGCTCAGAGAGGACGGAATGCTTGATGGATAACACCCTGTTTTCTTCGGTAGTACAGCTGCGGCATACCCTGCATATGCGCCCGACGCTCTCCGGTGACGAAAGAAGCACGATAGAGCTGTTGATGGCCTTTCTGAAGGCGAATACCAAGCTTGAGATATGCGATATGGGCGAATACTTCTATGCCGTATACCGCTGTGAAAAGCCGCAGAAGCGCATTGCTTTCCGCGCCGACATGGATGCGCTCCCCATAGACGAGGGGACGCTTCTCCCCTATTCTTCCACAGTATGCGGAGTATCCCACAAGTGCGGACACGACGGTCACTGCGCCTGTCTTGCAGCATTTGCCGTGGAGGTCGACAGGATCGGATGCAAAAGCGATGTGTTCTTCCTATTCCAGCATGCGGAGGAAACGGGCGCAGGCGCAAGGATATGCAGCGAGCTTATTGCGCGTGAGCATATCGACGAGATATACGGCTTTCACAACATGCCCGGATTTCCGCTTGGCGCAGTCATGGTTCACAACGGTACCGCCGCCTGCGCTTCGACCGGACTGATACTGAGCTTTTTCGGAAGGCGTTCCCACGCTTCCCAGCCCGAGAACGGAAGGAATCCCGCATTTGCGATATCCCGGCTCATACTCGACATTCCCGAGCTCACCCATGCCGATAGATACACCGGCATGGTCATGTGTACCGTCATCTGCGTTGATGTCGGAAAAGAGGCGTTCGGAACGAGTGCCGGCGAGGGAAGGCTGATGCTGACCGTCCGCGCGGAGCACGAATCGGAGCTTGACAGGCTTATTTCCGAGCTTATTTCCCGCGCGAAGCTCTATTGCAATGACGCTTCACTGCGTCTTGATACCGAATTCAGGGACGCCTTTCCGGAAACCTACAACCACCCGGAATGTGCCGAAAGGGTACGCCGATGCTGTGATTCGCTCGGCATTCCCATTGCCCGATGGGATGAGCCCTTTAGAAGCAGCGAAGATTTTGGTTATTATACCAAGCTTACCAAAGGCGCGCTGTTTTATGTAGGAGACGGCGAAACACACCCGCCGCTGCATACCGCGGAATTCGATTTCCCAGATGATATCATCAAAACGGTCTGCGGTATATATATGGAACTCATTAAATGAAATGTGCACGGCGTGTCAGTGACATAGCCGTGATAAAGGAGGATAAATGGAAGTTCGTCAATCAACCGAAGATTACCTCGAGGCTATGATGGTTTTACAGGATCGGTTAGGATACATCCGCGCCGTCGATATTGCCAATAAGCTTTCTGTCAGCAAGCCCAGCGTCAGCTTTGCCATAAAGAAGCTGCGCATGAACGGATATGTCACAACGGACGACAACGGTATGCTGTGCCTCACAGACAGCGGACTTGATATAGCAAAAAGGGTCTATGCAAGGCACTTGCTTATAGCCAAGCTGCTCATCGGACTCGGAGTCGATGAAGATATTGCAATGAACGATGCCTGCCGCATTGAGCATTACATCAGCGAAACGAGCTTTGAGGCCGTCCGCGACTATATCGAACAGGGTAGATTAAGCAAATGCGGCGGTGCAATGACCGGCGAGGCATATATGAGCGTCGTCTCGCAGGCAATGAAAAGACTGCGCTCTCTCGGCACACTCACGATAGATATGCTTGAAGCGTTTATTCGCGGCAATGTCGCCGAGCTGAAATACAGCGCAAGCGACGCTATCCTGCTGCGCCACAGCTGCGGCATACACATGCTCTGGTGCTCCGACAGGGAAGCCGGACTTAACGCCCTCAACACCGCCAAGGATATGAGCTGCTGCGTGTGTCATGGGCGAATTGCTCACGATGTTATGCGTGAGTTCAAGCCCGAATTTACCGTTGACGAGGCGTGCCTTCAGTACTGTCTCGCCTCCAGGGCGCTGCGTCCGCTTCAGAACAACTGCGTCATACGGCCGCTCAGAGTTAGTGAGGCGGGCTTTGTCGTTGAGCACTACGAGATGGAAAATGACATTGCGCATGTCCGCACGCTCATACGCGAGGGCAAGATGTTTGGAGCGGAGGTTGACGGACAGCTTGCCGCCTTCATAGGCTTCCACAGGGACGGAAGCTCCGGTATGCTCGAAGTCATGCCCGAATTCCGGCGCAAGGGTATCGGTACTGAGCTTGAGGTGTTCTTCCAGAACTATCAGCTTGAAAGGGGCTGGATGCCATACGGACAGGTTTACATTACCAACACCGCATCGCTCAAGATGCAATCCAAGCTCGGACTCTCCGTTTCGGAGGACTGCATCTGGTGGATCTATGAGGAATAAACCGCACGACGTTTATTGATTCTTTGAGGAAGCATTATGAAGGAAAGAATTATCGATCGCTTAGCGATACTGCTTGCTGTTGTTTTTCTGGCCGCAAGCGTTGCCTGCGTTGGCACCAATACTCCGACCGCATCAGCCGATCCCGACGCTATGGTCTCCCCGTCCGTGACGGCGTCTTCGGGAGAAAGCCCCTTGCCCACCGAGGAGCCTACACCCAAATTCGCATACAGCTACGGTATCGATTACAGCATCATTCCCAACGCCATCAAGCCTAAGCTTACGGAAGCGGATCTTGAAGCTTACTATGCCGTTGTGGACGCATTCGCAAGATATGAAACCGGTATCACCATTTCCTCCGAAGGCGAAATAAGAAACCTGCCCGAACTGCTTGAGCTGTGTTTCCCGGTGTTCTATGCCGATGTGGCTGACGATGCGCTGAAAATCAACGGTTCGTCCGTTGAATGGAGCTATTCCGTCAACGAAAATAAGCATTTCAAACTTATTGAAAGTTTTGAAAGCACCGTGCTCGGTAAGCTGAACAGGGTCAACGACGATAATATGGCTGATGCAAGCACGCTCGCCCGTATGCTAACGCTGTACAAGGATATGACTACTGCCATGGAGTACAGCTACGATTCGCAGTCCTACTATAATGGCGAAATACCATTCCTTGCGGAAAACAAGTACATGAACCACGCCTACGATGCCCTTTCCTCCGAACGGGGCGTCTGTTGGTGCTATGCCCGAGCATACGCCTTTCTTCTCAACCATATCGGTGTGGAAGCATTCACGACCAGCTGCGACGGAGGCATCGGTCATCATGAGTGGGCGGTATTTTACTATGACGAAAGTTGGTTTTTTGCCGACCCTACATGGGATATGTACGGAGGACTGAGCTACTTCGGAATGACATCAAAAAACCGTGAATCGAGCAACTATAAGTTCTCGGATATGCAGTATTTTGCAGGCGGAGCATATCCGCTCTGCGATGATTTTGAGATAAGCGATTCCCGCTTCAGCGAGCTTGTCAACGGAACATACGGCATGTTTTATGACTATGAGATAGATGCAGTGAACAACCGCATCATTATCGACTACGCCGACTATGACGATACTTCCGTGATAAAGAAAGCCTACTTCGATTTGGAGACCTTTGAGCTTGAATACTGACGGCGAGCTGTTCAAAAAGAGGCTCATAGAGCTTGCAAACAGAGCCTACAATACCGGGGTCCCCACCTTTACGCCGTTTATGGGACTGTTGGAGCAGGACATATTCCGCCGCTGCGAAATGGAGTTTTCGCATGTGCCGTATGCCATGTTCGGGGGAACCGAGGGCTGCGAAAGGGTCATGGCAAGGTTTGGTGACGAACAGCTCTGCGGTTATTCCGCCCCATTCCCAATCATCTGTATAAAGGCTGCTCCGCTTTCCCGGCGCTTTTCCGATGAGCTTACCCACCGGGATATACTTGGCGCAGTCATGAACCTCGGCATCGACCGCAGCACTACCGGCGATATAGTAATAAGGGATAACATCGCATACCTTTTCTGCAATGAAACCGTCGCTCCGCTCATCATCGATAGCCTTACCCGGGCAAAGCACACCGAGCTTCACGCCGAGGCAGTTGAAAGGCCCCCCGAGGGAGAGCTGTACAAGCTGAAGCGTGTGAAAATCAATATCGCCAGCGAGCGGCTGGACTGCATAGTCAAGGAGTTTCTCAGGGTCGGAAGGGGCGAAGCATCCGAGATCATCGTTAAAGGGCGTGTTTTTATCAACGGAAAGCTCTGCGAAAGCGTTTCCAAGCCCCTGAAAAGCGGCGATGTGGTATCGGTACGCGGAAACGGACGGTTTATTTTCAGAGAAACGGTCAATAAGACGCGCAAAGGACGGCTTTCGGCCGAAATTGATGTGTTTTGCTGATGTTTTTCCTGTTTTTTACCGTTGTTTTCTGCGTTTTTGACGAAAAAAACAAGCGTTTCCGTCGAAGGGTATTGCAAATTTGATAAATCCGTGATATAATCCGACATATTTGTGAAAGTATGCCAATTCGTCTCCACGGAAATATTGTGACGGTATACTAAGTCAGTTTCGAGTCAACCCTGCGAAGCTTGTATTCGCTCCGTTGGCTTCTGATGAAAGGATCGGTTTTTAACAAGATGGAAAAACCTATTTTCCTGCTGATTCTGTTCATTGCGATCTTCCTGGTCCTGATACTCTTCGGGTTCCTTGAGAAGAAACGCAACGACAGGAATCTGGCGCGATTCTTGATAACCGTTAATGTCAACGGTATCAGGGGCAAATCGACTGCCACAAGACTCATAACCTCCATGCTATGGGAGGCCGGCTATCGCGCGGTCGGCAAGACCACCGGTACCGCAGCACGAATGATGTATTGGGACAGCGATGAAGAGGAGGAGGTCATCAGGCGTCCTCACGGAGTGACCATCTCCGAACAGATCAAGGTCATCGACAAGGCCGCCAAGTGCGGCGCAAACGCTCTGGTTTGCGAATGCATGGCTGTAAGGCCCGAGTATCAGGTCGTCTATCAGCATAAGATCATTCATGCCAACCTCACCGTTATCACAAATGTTCTCGAAGATCATCTTGACGAGATGGGTCCGACCACAGAGCAGATAGCGTGGGCGTTTGCGGATACCATTCCGTACAACGGAAGCGTTGTCATCCCTGCCGACGACCAGTATAAGGATTATTTCTATCGCATTGCCCGTGAGAGAAACACCAAGGTATTTGAAGCGGACGACAGCCGTATCTCTCCGGAATTCCTTGCCAAATTTGATTATGAGCTCTTTCCCCGCAACTGCTCCGTCACGCTTGCCGCCGCAGAAGCGCTCGGCATCGATGAGGAGACCGCGATGCGCGGAATGCTCAAAGCTCATGCCGACCCCGGCGCGCTGAGGATCTATCAGCTCCGCCATGGGGAGGATGAATTCGTGCTCGCAAATGCCTTTGCAGCCAACGAACCGTCATCCAGCCTTGATATTTACAATATTGTCCATGAACGCTACGGTTCATACGCGGACAACCCCATAATCCTGATGAACTGCCGTCCCGACAGGGTCGACAGGACCAAGCAGTTCGTCATGGACTTTTTCCCGCTCATTCCCAACGCCACTCTCATCGGCATGGGACAGAGTACCGGGTTTATCCGTACCGCTTACCGCAGGGGCAAGCTTAAAAACATAGCCGAATACATCGATCTCGATCGCGTCCTGGTTGAGAACGTACTTGAGACCGTGACGCCAATGCTTCACAATCGTGTTATAATCTGCGTCGGCAACATCCACGGTTTCGGTGAGCCTATGTTGGAAGCTCTGCTTGCGTACGGCGGAGCCGTAACCGAATCACACGATGCATTGAAAAATAATTGAGGTATTTAAGATGACATTAACGCATTTTTATCTTGCAATAGTAATAGGCACGGTATTAAGCCTGATAGTCGACGAGGTCTTTGGCATCCAATGCGGCGGCTATATCGTTCCGGGTTATCTCGCAATGGTATGTGACGATATCGCATGTGTCCTGATAGTATTCGCACTCAGCCTTATCACATATCTTATCATCAACTATGTGCTTCCAAAGTTTATGATACTCTTCGGAAAGCGCAAGTTCGCCGTTTCTCTCATCGTCAGCATCATTCTGAAGCTCGCTACCGAGATGCTGTTCCCAATGATCCCGTTTGCTTCCGTAACCTTCCGCGGAGTCGGAGCGATCACACCCAGCCTTCTTGCAAATTCCTATTCAAGGCAGGGTATTATCTACACCATTCCGGCAACACTTATAGTAACATACATCACCTTTGGGCTTGTCAACCTGCTCAGTATCTATATCTGATAGGAGGATGGAGTCATGGAAAAGCAGCCCGCAATCGTTGATAATCCTACTAACAAAAAGCTTACGCTCAGCCAGCGTATGCGTATCGCTATACGCCGCAGCACAAAAAAGAAGCGCGGCTATATAATTCCTTTGTTTGTCAGCTTGGTGCTTTTGACCGCCATGCTGCTTATTGGTCTTTCGCCGTCCCGTCATGGCGTATACGGCGAGGAGGCCGCCCCCAACCACGGTATGCAGCTCAGCTTCGTCGGCGATGTTATGCTCGGAAGGTATGTGGAGGGCTATGCCGGTGAATACGGCTATGACCATTTCTTCGACGGCGTTTCTCCGCTTTGGGCAAACTCTGACCATGTCTTTGCCAACCTTGAATGCGCCGTTCTCGTCAATGACGAGGATAACTATGTCAAGGACGAAAAGAACATTCACCTTCCCGCAACGCCCGAAGCCGTGCTCGCCATGCAGCGCAGCGGCATAGACACCATCACCTATGCCAACAACCACAGCAGGGATTTCGGCAAGCAGGCTTTCATTGATGCGACAGCATTCTTTGACAGCATTGGGCTGAACTATTCCGGTACGACCCTTCGCTACGATGAGAGGGGCGAGCATATCGTGACCTGCGAAATCGAAACCGGTGATAAGACCGTCGGTTTTATTGGCGTCAACAACGTCATCTACGAAGGCCTCGGCTCCGGAAGCGGAATGCTCACCGGCGGCAACGCAGGTCTCTTCGGCTATGTAAACTGGTCGCTCAACCACTGCGATCTCACCGTTGTCTATGTACACTGGGGCAAGGAATACAACTCCTCCCCCACCGATGAACAGCGCGAGCTGGCCAGAAAGCTCATAGACGCAGGCGCAGACATCGTTATCGGTTCCCATCCGCACTGCCTGCAGCCCGTGGAAAAGTACAGCCATGGCATAATCTTTTACAGCCTTGGCAATTTCATCATGGATCAGAACAACACCTTCACGAGGGACAGCGTTCTTGTCCAGTACAACGAGACAGAGGACGGTTCAAGGTTCTTTGAGCTTATTCCCCTAAGAATCGTTGACGGTCGGCCCGAAGTCACCGATAATCGTTTCTACACTTCAAGGATACGAACCGTATTGACGAAGTATCTTGATGCCAGCGATTATTATGTGGAGGGCGGACATATAATAATTAATTTTTGATAAGGAAGGATGCAGATGAAGAGAAATGTTATCTTTAAGCTTATAGCATTTACGCTGCTCGCAGCGCTGATGCTTCAGTGTACCGCATGCGATATTTTCAATTTCGGCGGAAGCCAGGAGCCTCTCCCGGATGTCAACATCCTGACGCCGCCTCCGGGCAGCATAATACAGCAGCCCGATTCCTCCGGTGGCCCTGTCTATGTTGTTACTCGCAACGGTTATTCCGTCAGCACCTCGAACGCACTCGCAACCGCTATCGCCGCTGATGTGCTTGAGAGCGGCGGCAATGCCGTTGAGGCAACGATTGCGGCAGCCTATGCGCTTGGCGTCGTCGAGCCTTACGGTTCCGGCATTGGCGGTGGCGGCGGCATGACCATCTATGACCCTGTAAAGAACGAATACAAGTTCCTCGATTATCTTTCCGAAGCGCCGCGTTCAGGCTCAACAAACAAATACATTGGCGTTCCCGGCTTTGTATCCGGAATGCAGACCGCTTATGATATGTACGGCGGCAACAAAACTATGGCAGAGCTCATCCAGCCTGCTATCGACTATGCCGAGAAGGGCTTTGATGTGGATGCCGATCTGCTGTATCGCATCAAGAATGCAAGGAACAAATTCAGTTCAAGCAACACGCCGTACTCCTATGTTCAGAATGTAAACGATAATCTTCGCCAGCCCGAGCTTGCCGAGGTGCTGAAGGCTATCGCTAACGAAGGCTCCGCGGTGTTCTATTCCGGCTGGATCGCACAGGAGATCGCTCAGGCAAGCGGAATGCGTCTATCCGACCTTTCGGGCTATGAAACACAGGTGAGCGACGCCGTTACTGGCGAATACAACGGCTATACCATTGCTTCCGCTTCCGCTCCTTTCTCCGGAATTACCCTTATCCAGATACTTAAGCTCTGCGAGATCCTGGAGCTGCCCAATCCCACCGAAAACCCGAAGGGCTACCTTGAGACGCTGACCAATGTCATCATGGCCTGCGAAAGCGACAGGGTCAAGAAGCTCTGCGACCCGCGCTTTGATTCAAAAACGAGGGACTATCAAGCGATGGTCACCAACGACTATGTCTGTGAGCTGCTGAACCTCGATTACAGCGATTTTGAACAGGACGATGAGGGTCAGGACACAACGCACATCTCCGTTGTTGACACCAACGGTATGGCGGTTGCCTGCACCAATACCCTCACCCAGTTCTTTGGAAGCAAGCTCTATGTACACGGTGTATTTCTGAACAATGCGCTCCGAAATTTCGGCAAGGGCCTCAACGATTATGAGCCCGGCAAGCGCACCCGTACCTATATGTGCCCCACCATCCTCCGCAAGGACAACGGCGAGACGCTCGCGATCGGAACCCCCGGCGGCACCGTCATTCTCAGCGTAATGACGACCGTTATCACCGACAACACCCTGTTCGGAACCGATCTTCAGGACGCCATCAACAAGCGAAGGATAGTCGTTAAAACGCTTAAATCGCTCTACTATGAGGACGGCTTTACGCAGTACCCGATGGTAGTCGATCCGCAGGGACTTGGCTACTACACCGTTGCTCAGTCGCTCGATGCCTACTTCGGAAGCATCAACGCCGCAGGCTTCTCCACCACAAGGGGCTTCTATTCTACCGCAGACCTGAGACGACTCGGCAGCGGCAGGGCGGTCAACAACTAATCTAATGAAAATCCAATAGAAAAAATATGAACCTCCGTACAGTCATAATACGGGGTTCATTATTATTCTGCCATATCGTGCAAATCACCTTATGAAATTCGTGCCTATACGCTTTTCATACTCGGGAAGCTCTATGCCGGCGCGCCTGCCGGCCTCGATGCATTTAATCAGCCAAGCCATATTCTCGGCAAGTGTTCTCATGGTCTGCAAGCCTTCCTCATCCTGCATGACCTCTTCGGGAGTATTTCCATGCACCTGATTCCAGTACTGGGAGGACACTATCGGCATATTGCTAATGGTGAAATACTTGTTCAGCCTGTCGAATGCTGCACTTGCACCTCCCCTCCGGCAGGAAACAACGCTTGCGCCGAGCTTTCCCGCCATTCGCCGACCGCAGGAATGGAAAAGTCTGTCCATGAAAGAGCAAAGCTGTCCCGATGCGGCGGCATAATACACGGGCGAACCGACGACGAGCGCAGATATGGAATCAAGCTCATCTATCACGCGGTTCACGGCGTCATCATGCACGCAGCGGCCCTGCTGCCTGCAAAAGCCGCAGTCTACGCAGTTGGCGACCGGAGCATTGCCAAGCCATAGCAGCTCCGTTTCTATGCCGTTTTTATTCAGTGTCCTTTCAACCTCTGTAAGCGCAGTATAGGTGCAGCCCTTTTCGTTAGGACTTCCGTTTATCAGTAAAGCTTTCATATTGCAGTATCTCCTATCACAAATTTCCCCTCAGAAATGCAGCAATGCCTCTTAGCACTTCATCGGAGTTGGTTTCGTTATGCATCTCATGCCTTCCGCCCTTGTAGAGCTGGAGAACGACATGGGTCTTTCCTGACCTGACCAGCCTGTCGCAGACCTCGCGCACACCCTTGCCCATTCCGCCCACAGGGTCCTTATCGCCCGAAACGATATAGATTGGGACATTCGGGACCTTGCCGGCCCAGTCCTTGCGGCTGACCTCTTCAAGGCCGCAGAACAGATCGCGATAGCCTGCGCAGCGGAAATTAAAGCCGCAGAGCGGATCATCGATGTATTTATCCACGACCTCCGGGTCACGGCTCAGCCAATCGAAATCCGTACGCCTATTCCTGACGCTTTTGATGTACGGGCCTATCACCAGCGCATCCAGAAGCCTGCTGTGTCCCATAGCTCCACGTTGCTTTATCTCCCGGGCGGCGATAAGCTTTCCGAGGCCAATGCCGGGATTATGCCCGGCAGTTCCCGAAAAGATGAAGGCATCGTATTCGCCGGGGTACCTGCTTGCACAGGCGCGTGCGATAAAGCTGCCCATGGAATGGCCATAGAGGATATGCTTCTTGTCCGGATAGCGCTGTTTTAGCTGCTTATGCAGTTCATAGGTATCAAGGACGACCTTATTCCATCCGTCCTCTTTTGCAAAGAATCCGGTATGCTCGTCATCCGGCAAGGATTCGCCATGCCCGGCATGATCCTCGCCTGCAAACACATAGCCAAGCCCGGTCAGATATTGGGCAACATGGTCAAAGCGTTTGACGTACTCGCTCATTCCGTGGACGAACTGGATAACGCCCTTTATCTCGCCTTCGGAACAGTCCGGAAGCCATGTATGTGCGGCAATGCTGCCCTCTCCGGTATGGGAGGGAAAGTGGGTCGTGATACAGTCGGACATATTAGCTCCTTTCATTTATGCAAAGTCAATATCTTTATGCTCTCACGCGAACCAGTAAATAACCGGAACTATGATGAGCGACAGCAGAAACAGCGCCGCCAATATCAGGCAGATAAGCCTTACTGTGCGTTTGTTCTTCATAATCATTCCCCTTTTATCCAATCATTCCAACTATCGCGGTCACGGCACATACGGCGAGAAGCAGTACAAAAAGAACAACCAGTACTATGTTGACTATGTAACCGAATGCACTGCGCCTTGGCATGCACCTGCCCTCAAGAACGAGCTTGTTCCTTAGCGCACCGAACATTGCGGTAAATTCAAGCAGCAGGAAATCGGCCATTGCGAGAAAGAGCAATCTCTTCGGAAGGCTCACCGCTTTGAAAATCTCTGCAAAATTCAGCGTATTCGCATCTCCCATTCCGTTCGACAGGAAAATCAGCAGGAATACGACCGTGTACAGTATCGTAAAAATCAGCTTTGTTGTAAATCGTTTCTTTGCCGTTTCAAGCTCGCCTTCATTCAGCTCCGGCTCGGGGGCGTTTTGGTTGGAGCATACGAAAATGCTTGAGCTCACGCCATCATTGCAGACATACTCCCAGCCCTGCTGATGCATACGGTTGGCAAGCTTGAGATAGCCTGCCTGCCCAACGCCCGAAACGACTATCTTTGCTTTGAGCTTTTCGGGCTTAACCGGCCTAAATGTTATCCTTCTTGTGGTCATGCTGCATGGCGCATAGCCCCTTTCGGCCATTCGCTCAACCATGCGCGCTTCCGTTTCTGGGATCACAAGATCCACCGCTCGATAAAAATGCTTATTCCTCATTCCTGCCTCCAAATTACATCAGCATAAATATATCACATCTCGCCGATGAAAACAAGTAAGCTATCGGAAACTTTTCACGGAACAGTGTTAAAGCGTCAAGCATAGGTGACACATTTCCACTCAAGAGAGCAGTCAAGGGC
>UQNF01000021.1 GCA_900542285.1 uncultured Clostridium sp. | reverse complement strand
TGACTCTTTCTCAAACTTTTTCTTTCTAATATGGTTAAGCAGAAGCCGAGCCGACCAATAATGCTTATCCTAAGTAAAAAACCGGCCGCCGCAAAAGCGAACTATGCTTTGGCGGCAGCCCTTGATGATGAAGAATTAAATGTTATGATTCCTTTTTGATGTACTGAATGTACGCATAGTCCGAATACCGCCTGCAGGTCTCATCCAGAAACTCATGCACCTCGTTGCGAAGCTTTTCGCTCGCTTCCTTGACCGAAAGCGTACTGTCGGGGAAAAACGGTTCGCTTACATATAATGTCCTGCGAGGTTTTTTTATGAATTTAAGGATACCCTTCCGCCTCTGGTATGTTACCGCAACGGCGATCGACGGAACGTCCCATTTGCAGGGATACTTGAACGATGCCGACGGAAAATTGCGTACAAAATTGCAGTAAGGCCAGATATGCGCCTCCGGGCAGATAGCGATGCCCCTGCCCTGGTCGAGCCTGAGCTTCAACGCCTGCATGAACTTGGGCATTCCGCTGAAGCCGGTTGGCAGCGGTATGCAGCCTATCATCTGCTCAAACGTCCTTAGTCCCTTTATCGAAACCGCATCGGGGTTTGCGATTATGTGCGCCTTATAGGGGAGCGACACAAGAGGGCCTACAAAGGCGTCGGTAAAATGTGTGTGGTTCAGATAGATGAAGTATCCGCCCTTATGCTGCTTTTTTAGCCTTTTGAGCGCCGAACGGTTCTTGATGCGAAAGCCGCAGAAAAGGTAGCAGAAGATGGATACCAGCGGAACGGCAACCAGGTAGTATGCCATCCATTCGAGAATACGCCATGCCTTATTTGTCGGGGCAAACGGGAAATCCTTTCCCACCTCGACCTGCTTGATAGAAGTCCCGGCAAAATCCTCGTTCACTTCGTCCGTATAGTAGACGATCTTGGGTTTAGACATGCTTGACCCCTACTCCGTCCACGGGGGACTCAACGGGTTCTTCATGTTCCTGTCCCAATGCGGCAAGCTGTTCCGCGCACTCTATCGCCCTTGCCTTGGCGTGCACGGCGACCGTATCGGCTATCATGGACTCCATCTCATCCATGCAGTGATCGAAATCGAATTGCTTTGCATAGCCCAAATACCCTTCGCCGCAGCGTTTGCGCTCCTCCGGATTATCGAGCCACCAATCAATCTTGGATGCGAGGTCCTCCGAATCGTTGACCCTGAACAGGTTGTTCGGCTCACGGGCAAAATACTTGGTTGCGCACCTTGGAGAATCCGCAATTATCGGCACGACTCCGCAGCTTATCGCTTCAAGACAGGCAATGGCTTCGATCTCTATCTCCGCAGGATGAACATACAGATCCGAATAGTTGATGACCTTCACCAGCTCTTCCCTTGTGAAGAAGCTGAAGATGGGCATATTCGGCAGTTTCTGCGCATACTCACGCAGCTTTTTCTCCTGCGGGCCGCTTCCGGCAAAGATGAGCTGTATCCGTTCGCGGTACTTTGACCTGTTGACGGCGTCTATCAGCACTCTGTGCCGTTTTTCCTTGCTGTACCGTCCTGTGAACAGTATGACGAATTTATCGCGAAGCTCCTCCGGCTTTTCGGCAGGCGCCGGGCGGAATCGCCTGTTCACTCCGTTGGATATGACACGGTTGGGGACGGTGGTGTTGATTACCCGTTCGAAAACGGAGCGGATAAACTCCGTCGGATAGTGAACGCAGTCGACATATCTATATACATTGCGGTAAAAGATTTTGTAGACCAGCCTGTTCACAAGCTTGGAGTTCATCATAAAGATGTGGGTGGTAAAGTTTTCCGCCTGACAATGGAAGCCTGCGGTAATGGGGATATCCCGCTCCAGCGCCATCCTGACGCCCTTGCATCCGAGCATGAAGGGTATCATTATATGCACTGCGTCCGCTCCGTCGAGCGCGGCGGCGATGACCGCCTCGTCCACCTTTGCAAGCGAGACTCCATTCTTGGCCAGATAGCCGTTCAGCGGGCCAAGGTTCAGCGTAGGAACTACATAAAAGTCCTTTTCTCCGCGCCGAAACTCATCGGCGCATACCACCCTGACGGTGTGCCCATGCTCGCGCATGGAGCGGACAAGGTTCATAGCGGCAATGGTCGTTCCGTTATTCTCCCTGCCGAGCACATCGCAGATCACGGTGAGAATCATTCATACCTCCTGTTTTCTGTATTTTCCCCCGCTGCATATGCAACAATCGTTCCGTGGAGCAAGGAGCCTGTCCCCATTCCACGAAACACGAAAATTATAACAAATCAAGGTAGTTATGTCAAGGCAGGCACCGGCCGCAGAAAGCCGGAAGCCGGAGGCGGAGCTAAGGCAAGCTACAATAGAACGCTGCTAAGCATCAATATCCGCCATGCGCTTCTGTGTGCAATCCGCCATAAACAGCACATACCGCCGCAGACCCGAAAAAGCCGTGACTTTCGTTCGCAGGGTATTTCTTCCTCACTCCAAAAACGCTTTAGCACGCTGACCGATAGGAGCAGCGTGCCAAAGCAAAAATGATTACTAAAGATGGCTTAATCTAAATTGATATCCGGCTGATACAATACCTGTCCGGTTTTTTCGTCAATTTCAGTTGAACTCGACGAATTATTCTATCAATCCGATTTATATTCGTCTATCTCCGGGGAACTCGGCGAATTATTCTATTACTCCAATGTGTATTCGTCGATTTCGGGGAGTTAGTCGAATGAATATTCGTCTATCTCCCTGACTACATCAATTATCGTATTATCGCGATACATGATAAGCCCAATGACCTTATCCTTGAACCTAATGGGTTCGGGATTTCCGACTATGCGATACGCCCTCTTCTGAAGCTCCTCTATGTCATAGACGGGCAGACCTGCCGCAATGAGGCGTTCCTTGATCTCGGGACGCGAGGGATTGACGGCGATGCCCTGCTCAGACACGAAGACATCAACAACGCTGCCGGGGGTGGTAACGGTTGTGACCTTTTCGACAACGGTGGGTATCCTGCCCCTGTACAGCGGGCCGACGATGATGGTCAGGCTTGCGCCTGCCGCCGCATCGGGATGGCCGCCGATCGCACCCATGACGATGCCATCAGAGCCGGTCACGACGTTGACATTAAAGTTATTGTCTATCTCGAGCGCGGAGAGGATGCAGAAGTCGAGCTGATGGGTCGCTGAACCCTTATTGGCATAGCTTGCATAATCCTCGCCGGAGATCTGCTGATGATAGAAATCATTTTTCAGCGATTCCGCCGCGATAAGGTCGAAGGACTGAACGTCCAGCACCTTTTTGATAAGGCCCTCCTCGTGCATTTGGGTGATCTGTCCGGTGATGCCGCCAAGAGCGTAGCCGCACTTAATGTTCTGAGCTATCATCTTTTCACGGATATAGCGGCATGCCGCGAGGGACGCGCCGCCGGAGCCCATCTGCATGGAGAAGCCGTCGTAGAGATAGCCGGAGGCTTCGCAGACTTCTGCAGTCATCTTTGCTATCAAAAGCTCCTTGGGGTCCTTTGAATAGCGTGTTGCGCCGCTCATGATGCCCTTGGGATCGCCGACGCTGTCCACCTTTACAACATAGTCAACGTTATCCTCCGGAATGGCGCAGGGGGTATTGGGGTAATCCACCAGGCATTCGGTCAGAATGACTACCTTATCGGCGTACTGTGCATCGACCATAGCATAGCCGAGGCTTCCGCAGTTGGTGGTGTGGCCCTCGACACGGCTGAAGCCGTTGGCGTTGCCGTAATCATCGCTGGAAGGAGCGCCCAGGAAAGCTACGTCAATATGAAGTTCGCCTGCGGCTATCGCAGCGGCACGGCCGCCGTGGGAGCGGAATACCACGGGAGTGTCCATGAGTCCGTGGGATATTTCGGTCGCGAGCTTGCCCCTAAGGCCGCTGGTTTCGATGCGCTTGACCACGCCATTCCTGATGTGCTCGACGAGGGGCGCATGTATGGCCTGAAGGGAGCTTGCCGCAACGACAAGGTTTTTGATGCCCATCTTTGCAATGGCGTCCATGACCATGTTGACGATATAGTCGCCGTTTCTGAAATGGTGGTGGAAGGATATCGTCATGCCGTCCTTGAGCCCGACCGCCTTGATGGCGTCCTCGATGGAGGGGACGAGCTTGCCGTCGCTGCTCATCCTCTGGCGGAAGGTCTCCCTGTTCTTGACCTTTGTTCCGGTATATTCGCCGTGATAGCTGATATCGTCAATACCGTGTATAGAAGAAAGCTTTGTTCCGTCCATGCTTATACCTCCTCTACTTTGAATTCGGATGCGTGTTCGGCAAGATTCAAAAGCCTTCTTGCGCGAATTTCAACGGGCCTGTCTATCATCTTTCCGTTGAGCGAAGCGACGCCGGAGCCCCTTGCCTTGGCGTCCTCGATGGCTTCAACGGTCGCCCTTGCCTTGCGCAGATCCTTCTCGCTGGGCATGAACGCCTTATGCAGCGGCTCGATCTGTCGGGGATTGATGACGCTCTTGCCGTCAAAGCCCAAGGTCTTGATGAGCCTGACCTCGTTGAGGAAGCCCTCCTCGTTGTTGATATCGGAATAGACTGTGTCGAGTGCGGCAATGCCGGCGGTCCTTGCGGCAAGGAGTATCATATTCCTTGCGAAGAACAGCTCTGTGCCGTCCGCTCTCGTGGTCTTAAGGTCGGTCACGAAGTCCTCTGCGCCGAGCGCAATGCCGATAAGACGGTCGCTTGCGTGGGCAATGGCATAGGCGTTGAGCACGCCGTTTGCCGATTCTATGGCCGCCATCATGCCGGTCGCGCCGACGGGAATTCCGTTTTCACGCTCGATACGCTCTATCTCACGCTCGCAGTCGATGACGTCCTGAGCGGTTTCGGTCTTGGGGAGGCGCACTACATGCACGCCCGCACGCACGATAGCTTCAAGATCCTGTACGCCGAGTCCGCTCGCAAGGTCGTTGATGCGAACCACAAGCTCCTTGGAGCCGTAGCGCATATCCATGAGCGCATTATAGACGAGAAAACGCGCCGCATCCTTTTCCGCAAAGGATACGGAGTCCTCAAGGTCGAACATGATGGAATCCGCCCCGTAGATATAGGCATCCCTGACCATTGCCGGGTTATTGCCGGGGACGAACATCATGCTCCTCCTGAGCCTGTCCTTAACATATCGCTTTTCGCTCATTTTTTGACCCTCCAAACATAGTCGCTGCTCTCCGCCGCACGGTAGGCTGCAGTGGAGACCCTTGCCCTGATGGTGCAGTCGAGTGCGCCCTTGTCAACTGCGGTAACGAACGCATTTTCAATATTAAGCTCGGAAAGCGTTTCACGAATGACCTTCACTATCTGCCTGCCGAACTGATTCATAACGCTGCTGGTGAGGGAGACCTCGATGCCGCCCTCAGTGCGAGGCTCCAGAACTATCTGGATGTCGCTCGACTCCATGGTGCCCGCAACGCCTGTGGTTTTAAGTTCCATTTTGTTCCTCCGGTAAATATCTGTCAAGGGGAAGCACCGCCGGGCGCCTCCCCTGTTTCATAAAAGGATCAAGCCAGTTTTGCTTCAAGATTTTCCTTGATCTTTGCAAGGAATTCAGCGCTGGTCACGGGGATCGCGGTGAAGCCGGGCTCCACGATGCCTGCGAGGTCCTTGGTCATATAGCCTGCGTTGAGGGTATCGAATACCGATTCCTCAAGCTTGTTGGCATAGTTCACCAGCTCGGGAATATCGTCAAGCTCACCGCGCTTTCTCAGTGCGCCGCTCCATGCGAAGATGGTGGCGACGGGGTTGGTGGAGGTGGCTTCGCCCTTCAGATACCTGTAATAATGCTTGGTCACGGTGCCGTGCGCCGCTTCATACTCGGTCGTGCCGTCGGGTGCGACGAGTACGGAGGTCATCATAGCGAGGGAACCGAAGGCGGTGGAGACCATATCGCTCATAACGTCGCCGTCATAGTTCTTGCAGGCCCAGATGTAGCCGCCCTCGCTGCGGATCACCCTTGCGATAGCGTCGTCGATGAGGGTGTAGAAATAGGTGATGCCCAGCTCCTCGAACTTTGCCTTGTAATTGTTTTCAAACTCCTCCTCAAAGACCTTCTTGAACTCGCCGTCATAGACCTTGGCGATGGTGTCCTTGGTGGAGAACCACAGATCCTGCTTGGTATCGATGGCGTACTGGAAGCATGCCTTTGCGAAAGCACGGATGCTGCTTTCAAGGTTGTGTGCGCCCTGCCATACCGCCGGGCCGTTTACCTTCTGAACGGAAAGGCTCTTCTGCTCGCCGGAAATGCCGGTGAAGGTCAGAACGGCTTCGCCGGGCTCTTCGGTGTACATATCGACTGCCTTATATACATCGCCGTAGGCGTGACGGGCGATGGTGATGGGCTTTTTCCAGTTCTTGACCGCAGGCTTGATGGAGTCTATGACGATCGGGGCACGGAACACGGTGCCGCCGACGATGGAACGGATGGTTCCGTTGGGGCTCTTCCACATCTCGGTGAGCTGGGGATATTCGACCATTCTCTGCTTGTTGGGGGTTATAGTCGCACACTTGACCGCAACGCCAAGCCTCTTGGTGGCGTTTGCCGCATCAATGGTGACCTGGTCCTTGGTCTCGTTCCTGTGGAGCAGGCCAAGGTCGTAGTATTCGGTCTTGAGATCTACAAAGGGGAGTATGAGGGTGTCCTTAATCATGCCCCAGAGAACTCTGGTCATTTCATCGCCGTCCATCTCGACGAGCGGAGTTTTCATCTGTATTTTCTGCATTATGAGTATTCCTCCTGAGGATTTCGGTTATTTGTTCATCGAAGCATAGTAGTTCATCAGGCAGCCTTCAAGGATAATCTTCTTCTCATCGGGGGTAAGACCCTTGACATGAAGCATGATATCATCGACCCTGCCGTCCTTGGTGATGACCTTTGCAGGGATATCCTCGATGCCGTTTTCGATGGCATTGCGGATGCCGGGCACGAACACACAGTCGCCGGGTTCATAGTTGAACTCCGTCTCCTTATCTATCGTGAAGGGCAGAATGCCCCAGTTGATGCAGTTTGAGCGATAGCGCTTGGTCGCAAATTCATAGCAGATGTTGGCAAAACCGCCGAGCACCTTCTGGCAGGAAGCGGCCTGCTCGCGTGCGGAGCCGTCGCCGGGCTTGTTGGCGAATACGCAGGAGCCGTACTGGGTGTTTGCCATAAGCTCCGAGGGATCGCCCACCCTGCCGAGTATCTCAACGAGATGAGCCGGGTTCTTGCCCTCGATATGCTCCTTCTCGATGGCTGCAATGGCGTTCGCCCTGCCGGGATATTCGGGAACGCGGCGGGAGAGCGCGTACTGGGAGAGCTTGATGGGATTCGAGCGCAGGGACGAGGTCTCGCCGGAGGGGATAAGCTCGTCGGTGGTGGTCACGGGGTCATGGATGACTGCCGCAAGCTCGACAAGCAGGTTGTCGGAAAGCCTGTACATCTTGGGCCAGTCGGTGATGTTGGGCCCAAGGATGAGCTCCTGACTCTCGTCAGCCTTGCCGTAGCCGTAATAGACCCTCTTATCATAGACGGATTTATCGAAATGGAAGGGCTTGTATTCAAAGTCGTAGTCCACATCGGTAGCCGCAGTGATGATGCCGCCGTTAGCGGCGGTCGCAGCGATGCTGAGCGCATCCATCAGGCATACGCTTGCGAACTGACCCTCGGCAGGCTTGCTGCCGTCGCGGTTCGGGAAGTTGCGTGTCGCATGGCGAATGGAGAAGCCGTTGTTGGCAGGGGTATCGCCTGCGCCGAAGCATGGGCCGCAGAAGCTGGGCTTGATGATTGCGCCGGCTTCCATAAGGTCGGATATTGCGCCGATCCTGTTGAGCTCCAGGCTTACGGGCACGGAGGTCGGATAGACGGAGAGGGAGAAATAATCGTTGCCGGTGCTCTTGCCGCGGAGGATAGCTGCCGCCTCCTGTATGCTGTCGAACATACCGCCGGAGCAGCCGCCCATAAAGCCCTGGGTGGCGTAAACGCCGTTATCGCGGAGCTTGGACATATAGTCGACCCTGAGCTTGGGATACTTCTTTTCGGCCTCTGCCTGAAGCTTTGCCATCAGCTCCTCGCGATGCTCGTTGAAATAATGTATCGTATAGGCATTGGAGGGGTGGAACGGCAGGGCTATCATGGATTCCATCTTATCGAGATCGATATGGATCATGCGGTCATAGTAGGCGACCTTGCCTGGCTTGAGCTCGGAATAATCCTCGGGACGCTGATAGGTTTCATACCAGCCCTTTGTGATCTCGTCGGTCTCCCAGATGGAGCTGAGGCAGGTGGTCTCGGTGGTCATTACGTCCACACCGTTGCGGAAATCCATCGGCAGGTTCTTGATGCCGGGGCCTACGAACTCAAGCACGCGGTTGTTGACGAAGCCGGACTCGAAGGTTGCGCCGACGAGCGCGATCGCAACGTCGTGCGGCCCGATGCCCTTTTTGGGCTTGCCCGTCATATAGACCATGACCACCTCGGGCATATTGTTGTCCCAGGTGTTGTTGAGAAGCTGTTTTGCAAGCTCCGGGCCGCCCTCGCCGACCGCCATGGTGCCGAGAGCGCCGTAGCGGGTGTGGCTGTCCGAACCAAGTATCATGCTTCCGCACTTTGCCATCTGCTCACGGGCATAGGAATGAATGACGCTCATATTGGCGGGCACATAGATACCGCCGTATTTCTTGGCTGCGGACAGTCCGAATACATGGTCATCCTCGTTGATGGTTCCGCCTACTGCGCAGAGGCTGTTGTGGCAGTTGGTCAGCGCGTAGGGCATCGGGAACTTCTTCATTCCGGAGGCGCGAGCCTGCTGTATGATGCCGACATAGGTAATATCGTGTGAAATGAGAGCATCAAACTTTATCTTGAGCTTTGCAGGGTCGCCGGAGTGGTTGTGAGCCTGAAGGATACGGTAAGCGATGGTCTGCTTCCTGGCTTCCTCCGCAGGTACTTCTGCCGATTCGACCGGGCGGCCGTCAACCAGATACATACCCTTGTTGATGAGTTCAATCATTTGTCTTCCTCCAAAAGGTTTTGGGTTATTTTGTTTTATCTTAACGCTAATGCGTCAGAATATTTTCCGGGGATGAGCCCCGCCATTAGATGATAGTTGAACGTGCGAAAAGTGTCAAATACTTTAAATGGATTGTAATCATAGAAGGATTCTATAATTGTGGGTTTCATCGATAGCTTTTGTAAATGCACCCTGCGGCCGGCATGAGCGGCGTTCCAAAAAACAAAGAAAACCCCCAAAGGGGTCAGGTTCAATCGGTTTCAAAGTCCAGCCCGGCAAGATAATCCCTGAAGCATCTTGCGGCCGGCATGAGCGGCTGATCCTTGCGCCAATGCAGGCAGATATCACGGCTTATGCCCGGATTGCGTATCGGAATTGCGACGGTCTTATAATCCGCCAGCGATGGAGTCTTGGGCATAATAGCAACTCCGAGCCTTGCGCCGACGAACGAAGCCATGGCGTTGCAGTCGTCGACCTCGATAACGGTCTTGGGTTCAAGCTCCGCATCGTGGAAGCAGCTGTCTATCTGCGCGCGCAGGGCAGCGTTGGTATTGATGGATATGTACTTTTCGTCCTTTATGTCATTGAGCGTCACCGAGCTTCTTCCGGCAAACGGATGCTTGTTCGACACGACCAAGAACAGCTCCTGCTTGAATATGGGCAGGCACTCAAGATTTTCGTTATTGCTTCTTGCGGTCAGCACAAGATCCAGCTCACCGTTTGCCAGCTGGGTCTGCAGTGCCGCCGATGTGCCCTGATGGAAGTTGAAGGATATGCCGTTCCTGCCCTGCTGCTCATAGAAATCATCAATTAATGCAGGCATGACGCTGAAGCCGACGCTGAAAATATAGCCGAAATTCACGCAGCCTGCGGCGGTATCGGCGATCTGAAGCAGTGCGGTTTCGCCCTTTGACAGCTCCGCAAGGGCATTTCGGGCATACGGAAGAAACGCCTCACCGTATTGGGTAAGGTATGTGCGCTTTCCGCTCTTTCCGAAAAGCGGCACGCCAAGCTCCTTGCTAAGCTCCGACAGCGCATAGCTCAGGCTTGGTTGCGATATGTATAGCTGCTTTGCGGCCTTGGTATAGTGCAGCACCTCGGCCATTACGCAGAAATACCGCAGCTGTTGCAGTGTCACGGCACATCTCCTAATATGAAATAGGGCTTTGCGTATTCGGGTTTTCCCTTTTTTCTATTATATCATACAGAAACCGCTATTTCAACTTCTTTTCGCCATGTCAGCGCTTTTCCCGGTTCGGAGAAGGAAGGTGAATGCTCAGTCATTAATGCAGACCATCGAAAGCGTTAACAAGTAATGCCCGATAATTCTAATCACTCCGTCGGCGCATCAATGCCCTTTATATCGTCAATAATCATGCGGATATGCGCAAGCTGCCTGTCGGAAAGCCCTGTAATCTCTATATAGCGTCGCTCATCCAGTCCAAGTATATGATCGGTCGATACCGAGAAAACTTCAGCAAGCTTGATAAGCATCTCAATTGACGGAAGAATATTATTATTCTCCCAATTCGAAACGCTTTGTTTGGTCACATTAAGCCTGCAGGCAAGCTCAACCTGACTTATTCCCAGCGACATTCTCAGCCGCTTAATGTTTTCTCCTATCATCGGAATCTCCTCGGTAAAAATAAATATTATTGTAAACTTATGCTTGACATTCTAAAAATACTATGGTATTGTGATATTGGACTTATTCAAAGTTTCCTAATTAAATCATGGAGGTTGTTTATGAGTTGTCCCTACTACTGGTGGAATAACCACTATGCCTGCCGTAAGTCCGGCAAGGACGTAAACGATGATATTTACGGCAGATATTGCAAGTCTTATTCCTATGACGATTGCCCTATTTACAAGAACGAAGACTCATCGTCAAGCGGAGGATGCTTTTTGACCACCGCTTTCATTGGAGCAACAGGAAGGCTTATATATTGTCATGAGCTGAGTCTAAACCATCTAAACCATGTGACAACTCATAAGTAGCGATATTTGATTCTTCAAATTACAATCGAATTATAAGTGAATAAATTGAGAGGTGAAGCTTTAGCCTTTAGACTTGCTGCATTTGCTTTCAATGAACGAAATATCGCAAGCATACGCTGTGTTACGCGTTTGTTGGCCCAATATGCCTAATCAAAAAGCTAATTCCAACTATGAAAGGAGGTACATAGAATGTATACATGTGCAGATTGCAAACATTGTGTTAATGGCTATTGCCAAGCCAAGGATAAAAACATTAACCCGAATAGCAAGCCATGTGACGAGTTCTTGGAGTATTAAGCTATAGCATCGAGGTGTAAACCACATCATTACGAACAACTGTGGTTAATATTGCAAACTCACGCTATGCAGAATACGGTTAACCCAATGACAAAACAGCCCATGAATCTATTACAAGATTATCATGAGCAGAAAGGAGGAAATTAATATGTCCCACACTTGTACCCATTGCGGTGGCTCTGGCAGAGCAACTTGCCCGCGTTGTGGAGGAACCGGCACCTTCTATAGCGGCGAGACTTGCTACTATTGTCATGGCTCTGGTAGGGTAGAATGCCCTGCCTGTGATGGCTCCGGTAAAGTTGATGACTGAATGCCGTTATTTTGAACTGTTGTATAAGGTCCACCTTATACAATACAAGTAGCAGACTGCTACATACCTTTTGCTTGAAGACGAAGTCTTCAATTATGATGGGGACTTCGTCTCACTTTTTATCTATACATATGTAAAAAAGTTATAAACAAACAGCTTATACAATCGGAGGACATATTTTGCTAACATTTTCTTGCTGTGCTTAATAACGGTTGACCAATAAAGCTGTGGCTAAAATGGATTATTCCAAACCAGAGAAGAGGTGAAGTAAATGGATAAATGCGGAGATTGCAAATATTTTCATGACTATTGCGTTCTTCTGGATAAAAAAGCTAATGCGAATGACGACGCATGTGATTGCATATCAAAGTCTTAAGCTGATCGCGGCATGCGGCAAGGCAAGCATATTTTTTCTTAAAAATTATATGGAGGATATTTTAAATGAGTAAAGAGTTTGGTTTTTTTGGTGATATGAAGCTTGATGGGTGGAATGCAGATGCTCGCAGTGCGTTAAATGCAATAAAAAATGGCGATGTCAAACGTGCCCTTATTTACGCAGAGAATGTTGAGAATAGTTATCAGAAACATTGGAGAGTAACCCATAGGTTGGAAACAGCAGCTTTGATTATTGCTTTGTTTTTCATAGTTGTAGCAGTTATTTTGGGATTAGCTTCCGGGGAGTGGGTCATTGCAATCGTCATTGGAGTGATTGGACTTTTGCTTTCCGGTATCTTTGAACTTAAAATAGTAGATAAGAGAAAGGCAGTGTATAACGCTTTCAGCAATACTTATCACAGCCTTATGAACGCACTTAAGGAGCTGCAAAATTCCCAGCTGAACCGATAGGCAAATTGATCAAGAGGCCACGCTGCTTGCATACATGTTTTCATATTGTTGCCATGCTTGGCCTCTTATCTTGCATATGTGTTCATGAGCAAAATGTTTGAAACTAAAATCAAAACGGATTAAGGAGGTTATCTAATGGTTAACAATTCTGAGGATAAAGGTTATATAGAAATTATTCTCAAAAAAACGGAAGATGGACTCGAGTTATGTAAAAAAATATTCTTGTTCGAAAAAGATCCTGGTGAAAAATCTTTCTATGTTAACTTTGAGAATGGCACTATCTTTATTTCTTATGCAGGCGATGATGAGAAGACTATTATCGGAACCTATGATACAACTCCCGGCCACTTAATTGATGTCAGGGTCTATGACTATCCCACAAAGTGCTTAATCGGCCGTATTACTGATGGATGTATTTCCTTTAACAGAAATGGTGTGGACTACGGTGCAATAAAAGGCATCCCTGATGAGGTGTGTCTGGCTTGGTACACACAAGCAGGATGGATCGAAACAACAGACTTTCGTAGGGAAAACGTGGGATATATTATCGGAAACGTGATAGGCGGTGCTGCCGCTTTTATAGCAATATTCTATAATTTTAGGTTTATTAGTATCTTTCGTGATTTCTATTGCATGGATAAGAATGCTTTTGACGAGAAATACGCTTCCTATCTGCATCCGTTTGGATAAGCTTTAGTACTCCGAGCTTGAGAATTGGAGCTGCAGCAATACTTTCATTTGCTGCAGCTCCTGTTTTTTTACCGATTTTAATTTGGGATATTTATGGAATCAATATCAGCTCAAGCAAACATTCCGGAAGCGTAATGAGCAAGCTCAGGCATATTCGTCCGGCACATAGGCATCCGTTTCCGACAGCTCCCCGGCGGCATAATCGTCCAGCACATAGGTGTCCGTTTCCGACAGCTCCCCGGAAGCAAACAACGCCTTCAATGCCATCGCCGCCTCGTCGCAGTCATCGGCTTCAAAGCATATGGTTTCGTATTCTTTGAACAGCTCCGCCGCGACCGCAGCCGCAAAGGCAGCAAAGGCCCTAATATCGGCAGTGCAGACATAGGCGATCTCGTTTTCCTCAACAAAGGCGCAGTGGAGGAACCCTGCCTCATCGCTTTGATACAATACCGTTTCCGGCAATAGCTCGCAGAATTCGTCAGGCTCCGCCGTCAGCGGATTGATCGCTTCGTGCGTTCCGCAGTAGTACGAATATAGGAGCCTGCAGCAGCCGTCATATTCCGAAGAACCCTTTTGCGCGCGTTTCGGCGCTGTCCTGCAGATAACGCCCACCATATCATTCTCGGATACCTCCATTTCAAAGCAGCGGCGCTTAAGCTCAAAGCCGCCTGCAAGCAGGAAATCCGCCGTCAGCGCATCCCCGGACGATGCCATAACCTGCAGGGGGTGCTTTAGCTCATATGCCAGCCGCTCAAACAGGGGCTTTGCCCATTCCGTCTCGTATCGCGACAGGTCAAGCCGCAGATAGTGGTTTCTGTTATGATAAGGGTTGATGCTGACCCCAATGCTGCCGACCTTCTCACCCTCTGACGCCACGGAAAAAAGCTCCGGCGTGTCCCGGCGGAGCGTGGGTGCGGATACGTAAGCAGATTCTTTGAAGCTGTTGGTCATGGTGTCCGCCTTTCATGCATTTTGAGGCATTATACCCATAATGGCTAAAAATCGCAACCGAAAGCGTAGATTGCAAGCCGAAATTCGCATACGGCATCAAGGAGAAATTTTCTCGCCTTGGCTTATGCCTGAGCTTGTTTGTCGGACTAAGCTCATAAAGAAAGGGCGTAGGGTGGCACGATTGCCATCCTGCGCCCTTTGTTATTCGGATCAATTGCTTATTTCAGCCACAGCGAAAAGCGCATTACGCTCAGTGCATCCGCAATGCTGATATCTCCGCTCATGTCTATATCGGCCATGTTGAACTCAAAATCGAACGAACCAAGGTTGAGTGCGGCACGGGCGATCGCAACCGTATCCGCTACCGTAATGACCCCGTCTCCGTCCGTATCACCGGCAAAGCAGGCAGTCAAGCGGTCAAAGCCCGATACCCGGCAGTGTTCGTCGGTCGATACCAATGCGCCGTCCGCAAACCAGCCGACGAAGATCCCTGTATTGCTTTTTGCCTCGACATCGAATACGCCCTCATCTATATCTCCGCAGTACTCGAGCGCATTAATGACGCCATTGCCGAACACGTCCATAACAACGGGTGCAGCAAAGCCTGCAGGCTCGACAACAATATTGCGCGTGTTCGTCCGGTACAAGCATATCCTTTCAAGGGCAGGACAGTTGGCGAGCAGTATCTCATCGCAGGCATCGGCAGTGCGGTAATCAAAGCTTTCGAGGTTTTCGCAGTCGCTGAGGTCAATGCCTGTCAAGCCGGACGGAGCGTCCGCAAAGCTGCCGATACCAGTTCCCGACAGATCGAGCCTGCCGTAAAGGTCGTCCGCAAAAATAACCCATGTGCCGGTTGGATCGTTGTAATCGGGGTAGTAAAAGTAGACGTCAAAAACAGTTGGCTCGGGATATGTCGGTGAGTCGGGATATGAAATGCCGACAAACCTGCGTATAGCATCGAGCTGCACCTCTTCACTTTCATCATAGGGGCTCATCCCATAGCCTAGGCAATACTGCTGACCGTTCTTCTCTCCAGTTGCAGGGTTAACCGTTTCCATAAAAGCCACAATATTTTCGTATTGGTCATCGGGTATCCCGAACGGATTGTTCCGTGTTTCGGCATGGATCGACACGCTTAATGCCGCAATCATTATGACGCTCATCAACACGCTGAGCATTCTTTTGATTCTTGATAAAGACTTCATGTTTTCCTCCTATAATTCTATTTCGAGTTATCGCCAATCATAGCGATGCTGCTGCAAATCTGCTGTCTTTATTCTATCAAATTGCTGTTTGTCGGTCAATGGTTCGCGCCCCCCGAAAATATATTTTAGTTTTCGTATGAGCAGCTCAGAATTCTGCTTTTTGTCTAAAGCCCCTGCGGCAGTCGGATTAGTTGCAGGCAGGCTTCGATAGTCATCTCTTTCCTTTGCGGTATTGATAAAGGCAGTCAGAAAAAAATGGATTAAGTTTTGGGCGAGTCCCCTTATGCACCGCAGTGCATTTCACATTGCGAACAGTATTTCACGCTCGGAGAGCATTTCACAAATCCCGCAGCGGATTTATTTCGTTGAAAAGAAACCGCCTTTGCCCGATGGACAAAGACGATTTCTTTTCTGGTGCGGTTGATGGGACTTGAACCCATACGGTCTCCCATACGCCCCTCAAACGTACGCGTCTGCCTGTTCCGCCACAACCGCATTATTCAATTCTTGCAGTTCTTGACTGCATGGGCTATTATACCGCTGCTGCCGCCTTCTGTCAAGCCCTTTTTTCTCCAATTATCAATATACTTTTTGTTGGTGAAGTTGACAAACCGCTGCTTTCGAATTATAATTAACAGAAGGAAATCCATTTTTGGGAGGAGTATTAAATGAAAAAGATTATTTCCCTTTTGATGGCGATCGCCCTGACCCTCGCCCTCGTATGTTCATTCGCCCCTGCGCTCGCGGCCGGCGAAAAGGGTATGGCAACCATCACCCTCACGGTTACGGACAGTGCGACCTATGACGGCTCCGGCTTCCAGATGCTGCTTGATGCCGATGCCAATGAGTATGGAGATACCATCCCCACAAGCGGCAACCGCTTTGGCGGCGGCTACTACGGCTGCATGGACAAGTATGCGAGGTTCGAATACAAGATCCCCGAAAACGCCGATGGCGACTGGATGACCGATGATGATATCGTCTATACCGGCGAGAGCTGCACCGTCACCATTCCCGAAGGCACCTATGACTGGGTTATCGTCAACCCCTGTCCCTATGATGATTCCGGCTCCGTTATCTTCGTCATAGGCGACGCAGGCAATATCAACGGCCGCTATGACGACTATGTATTTGAGGCTGACAAGCACTATACCTTTACCATTTCCGGCGGCAACCACGGCAATGCTGAGCTTACCATTGAGGATATGGAAGATCCCGATCCCATTCTCGGCGATGTCGACGGTAACGGCGTTGTCGATATCAACGATGCGCTGCTTGTTCATCGCCATGTGCTCGAATTGTTTCAGATTGAGAATGAAGTACTTGCCGATGTCGACCGCGACGGCAGAGTCACCGGCGACGATGTACTCATGATAGCGCGTTGTGCGCTTGGGCTCATAAGCGAGTTCTGATACAACGCTTTTCGGGGCTGAAAAGTTAAACTTTTCAGCCCCGGTTTTTATTATATTCAGTCTCGTGCGCTTAGGCGGTTATTCTGCCCCGCCCTGATGTTCGGTTTTCACCAGCCTGTGCCTTTCCCACTTGCTCCTTGCAAAGTACGCATAGCACAGCGCAGAACACAGCAGCCAACCGGCGGGATAGCCCATTACGACCACCATCTCGGTGTTTGCGACAAAGTGGGTCATGAGGTACAGATAGATCTGACGGAATACGACGAAGCTCCCAAGCATGATGAACATCGGAGCTTTGCTGTCGCCCGCGCCCCTGAGTGAGCCTGCCAATATCTGGTTGACACAGCAGAACACATAGAACGGCGATATCCAGCGCAGGAACTTTGCGCCGTACTCTATTATTTCCGGATTGTTGTTGAAGAAGCTTACAAGTGGTTCTGCGAATATCAGCACGGGTATCATCAGCACAACCGTGCAGCCTATTGCGGCGAGCATCGATATCCTTACGCCTTTCTTTGCCCTGTCCACCTGATTGATGCCGAGGTTCTGACCCACGAACGTGGTGGACGCCAGCGAAATGCTCTGCATCGGCAGCAGCAGGAATTGGTCGATCTTGGAATATGCCGTCCAGCCGCCCATGCATGTGTCGCCGAAGTAGTTGATATAGGACTGCACGAAGATATTGCTGAACGATGTGATTGCCATCTGGAGCGCAGCGGGCACGCCAATGCTGAATATCTGCCCAAGGCATTTCCAATCCGGCTTCAGCTTGCTGAACCGAAGCCTGCAGCAGCCCTTGTCGCGCGCCAATACTATCATTACCAGTGCGGCGGAAATGAGTTGTGCTATGACCGTTGCGAGCGCAACGCCCTCGACGCCCATTTTGAACACAAGCACGAACACGAGATCCAGCACGGTATTTATCAGCGCAGAGCATACGAGAAAATAGAACGGACGCTTTGAATCGCCGACCGCACGCATGATGCCCGAGCCGATGTTATAGAGCATCAATCCGATTATTCCCGAAAAGTAGATTGTCAGGTAAGCAGTTGACTCCGGCAGCACGTTTTCCGGGGTCTTCATGATTTTAAGCATCCACGGCGTCATCGACACGCCAACGATTGCGAAGACTATGCCGAGGACGAATGTCATCAGGATTGCGGTATGTACGGTCTTTTGCACGTGCTCCTCATCCTTTGCGCCGTAGTATTGGGAGATTACCACGCTCGCCCCAGTGCTGAGCCCGAGGAACAGGCCTATCAAAAGGTTGATTATCGGGCCGACGGTGCCGACCGCAGCAAACGCCGCATCGCTCACATAGTTGCCCACGACCCAGCTGTCAACGGTGTTGTATAGCTGCTGAAAGATATTGCCGAGAAGCAGCGGAATTGAGAATCTGATGATATGCGAGAGGATATTGCCGCTCGTCATATCAACATCGCGTCTTTTTATCTTTTTTTGCTTTGTATTTAGCTCTGCGCCTGTCGCTTCCATATTCGCTCCGTCCATGTCCATAATTTGTTTACATTATATCACCAATGGCCGCTTTTTCGTCCCGGCGGCAAAATTATATTTGCTTTCCCGGATGTTTGGCATTTATTTCCCGGGAAATACAGCGAAGCAGGACGCAATTTCCTGCTCCCTGCCTTGGATTAGCCAAAGATATCAATATTGCCCTGTCAGTCCGCAAATTCGCCCAAGATGCTGCGGTATTTGTTATAGAACTCTTTGAATCTGCCCTCATCCATTGCGGATCGGATTTCACGCATCATTTCATTATAGAAATAAAGGTTATGAAGCACGCAGAGCCTCATTCCGAGCCGCTCATCCGCCTTGAGCAGGTGGCGGATATAGGCGCGCGAATAGCTCCTGCACGCAGGACAGCGGCAGTCCTCATCTATCGTGAGTGAATCGAGCTTATGCTTTTCGGCAAGAAGGCGTAGCTTGCCCTTCCAGGTGAATACATTGCCGTGCTGAGCGTTCCTGAGCGGCAGCACACAGTCGAAGAGGTCAACGCCGAGATTGACAGCTTCAAGAATATTAAGCGGCGTACCGACGCCCATAAGATAGCGCGGCTTGTCCTTGGGCATTTCGGGTTCTACGGTATCGATGACCTCATACATCTCCTCGGCAGTTTCCCCGACCGAGAGGCCGCCGATGGCATAGCCTGCACAGGGGATATTCCGGATATGGCGCATGTGCCTGATCCTAAGATCGTTATAGACGCCTCCCTGACCTATGCCAAAGAGAAGCTGTTCCTGGTTCAGGGTGTTTGGCAGCGCATTCAGCCTGTCAAGCTCCTCCCTGCACCGCGCGAGCCATCTGCTCGTACGCTCAATGGATTTTTCAACATAATCCCTTGTAGACGGATTTGCGATGCATTCATCAAACGCCATTGCAATGGTTGAGCCGAGGTTGGACTGTATCCGCATGGATTCCTCCGGCCCCATGAAGATCTTCTTTCCGTCGATATAGGAAACGAAGCTTACGCCTTCCTCACGAATCTTGCGCCGGTGTGCGAGTGAAAACACCTGAAACCCTCCGCTGTCGGTCAGGATGGGCTTATCCCAATTCATGAAATTATGCAGTCCGCCAAGGCTGCGGATAAGCTCGTCACCGGGCCTGATATGCAGGTGATAGGTGTTGGACAGCTCTACCGTACAGCCTATTTCCCGGAGATCATCGGTCGAAGCCCCTCCGCGTATCGCAGCGGCTGTACCGACATTCATAAACACGGGCGTTTCTATCACGCCGTGAACGGTGGTCAGCCTTCCCCGGCGCGCCCTGCCCTCCTGCTTCAGTAGTTCAAATCTGCTCATGTTTCAAAATAAACACCGGTATCGGCGGATCCTTCTGCCAGTTGTGAAAATAGACGACAAGCACCTGATAGCGCTGTGAGTCAAGGGACGCCAGCCATTCGAGCAGCGCATCACGCTCCTCGTAGCCTGTCGCTCCTCCGTGGTAGATGGATACGCACATAAGACCGCCCTCGCAGAGCAGCTCGAGCCCTGCCTCGACAGCCCTCTTTGTGCTTTCAAAATGGGTAAATATGCTGTGGTCGCCGCCGGGAAGATAGCCGAGGTTGAATACTATGCATTTGACAGTACCCTTTTCGGCATACATCCACATATTTTCATGGGACTCCAGGTGCAGTTCGGCATTAAGCCCCTTCGTTTCTAGCAGCTTTTCCGTGCTTGCTATTGCGCTTTGCTGGATGTCAAAGGCGATCACCCTGCCTTTTTCACCCACAAGCTCGCAAAGAAAAGCGGTGTCATATCCCCGCCCTGCCGTGGCGTCGATGCAGATATCCCCTTCACGGACATATTCGGCGATATTCTTATGAACCAATGTCAGTGCGTTCATCGTGTTTCCTCTCATTATTATTCTATTAGCATACCACAAACGCCTGAAAACAGCAAACACCGTTTTTCATTATTGAAACGAGCCTCCGATCTCTCGGAGGCTCGAGTTATTAGAATAGATTTGCATGAATTATCGTCAGGATAATTCCAACAATCGTTACAGCTCCTCCTACTATGAGGAAATGCCATGCGATCTTGTGTTTGCCCTTGACCGATTCCTTGTAGTCGTAATATGTCTTGGGCTGCGTTTCATCGTTTCGGTAATTCCTGAAAACACGGCCCATTGCCTTGAACGTATATCCAAGCCCATCAAATGTGCCGCTTTTGTTGCATACGGTCAAAAGACCAAAGCAGAACAGCACTATACCGGGAATGAAGAATGCGTCGCAGAGGATCCTTAAGATCATCTCCGGTTCTTCAACATTGAAGATGTCCTTTGCAAGGCAGATAACGAATGCCATGACCAAAGCAACGATCACAGTAGACAAATACTTTAACCAACGCTTGCTCTGTTTGCCGTTAGTTTCCATTCTTTATCCTTACCGATCGATTATTCTGCGTTCCTTGCCGCATCGATCGCCGCGACTTCCTTCTGATACTCTGCAAACTCTGCGCTGTTGCAGAATACGAAGTGGTTCGGACATACCTCGCGGAAAGTCGGTCCTTCCTGAGAATAATCATGAGCGAGAGCGGGAACGTAGGTGATACGCTTACGCTTCTTCTCATAGTGAGGATCGGGCAACGGAATTGCGGAGAGAAGGGACTTGGTGTATGGATGCAGCGGATGATTGAACAGCTCATCGGAATCTGCAAGCTCTACCATCTTGCCGTAGTACATAACGCCGATACGGTCGGAGAAGTACTTAACAACGCTCAGGTCATGAGCGATGAACATGATGGTAAGACCCATGCTTTCGCGCAGGTCGTTCATCAGGTTGATGACCTGTGCCTGGATGGACACGTCAAGTGCGCTGATAGGCTCGTCGGCGATGATGAGATCGGGGCGCAGGACGATTGCGCGCGCGATGCCGATACGCTGACGCTGGCCGCCGGAGAATTCGTGCGGATAACGCTCTGCATGTTCGGGGACAAGGCCAACCTGGGTGAGAACCGAGGAAACCTGCTCGTCAATGAACTGCTTGTCGTGGATTCCGCGAATCCTGAGACCTTCCGCGATTATCTCGCGGACGGTCATACGCGGGTCAAGGGAGCCGATAGGATCCTGGAATATCATCTGGATCTTTGTCATCAGCTTCTTGTGGACTTCGGTATCGGCCTTAAGCCGCTCGAGCTCGGCTCGGCAAGCTTCGATCTCTTCGGGGGTCTTGGCAGCGCGCAGCGCCTGCTGTGCCTGTGCGATCTCCTTTTTGCGGCGCTTCCTTGCAGCAACGCCCATGCCGATGCGAACGCCACGGAAGTAGACGCTGCCGTCGGTCATGTCATAAAGACCGATGATAGAGCGGCCGGTGGTGGTCTTTCCGCAGCCGGATTCGCCAACCAGACCGAAGACCTCGCCCTTGCGAATTTCAAAGCTAACATCGTCAACAGCCTTGGTAGCCTTGAAATACTGCTTCATGTGCTCAACCCTGAGGATGGGTTCCTTGTCAGGGTCGAAGTTGGGAGTGTAATTATCCACTCTGAGTTTCTGATCGAGTTCTGACATTATTCTTCACCCCCAAGTTTCTTCATTCTTTCAATTCTGTCGGTTACAAGCTTAGGCGGCGCAACCTTGGGTGCATCGGGATGCAGCAGCCACGTGGCAGCCCAGTGTGTATCGCTGATCTTGAACATCGGAGGCTGCTCCTCGAAATCGATCGCCATTGCGTACTTGTTACGCTCTGCAAAGGCATCGCCCTTGGGCGGGAAGATCATGTTGGGAGGAGTGCCGGGGATAGCATCGAGCTTATCCTTGGTGTCAAGGTCGGGCATGGATGCAAGAAGCGCCCAGGTGTAGGGATGCGAAGGATTGTAGAATACATCGTCCGCAGTACCGTACTCAACGATCTTGCCGGCGTACATGACGGCGATCTTATCAGCCATGTTGGCAACTACGCCAAGGTCATGGGTGATGAAAATAATGGAGAGGTGACGCTCCTCCTTGAGCTTGTTGATAAGCTCGAGAATCTGAGCCTGTATCGTAACGTCGAGAGCGGTAGTGGGCTCGTCGCAGATAAGGATATCGGGGTTAGCGGCAAGTGCGATTGCGATAACGATACGCTGTCTCATACCGCCGGAGAACTCGAACGGATACTGCCTGAAACGACGCCTTGCGTCGGTGATACCGACCTCCTCCATCAGCTCGATAGCGCGGATCTGAGCCTTGCGCTTGGTGACCTTATAGACTGCGCGTGAAGCTTCGTCATCGAGGTATTCGATGAATTCCCTTGCGAGAGCCCGATAGTCGATGCTCTCGGAAGCTTTGAGCTGCTCCGCATAAGCATCCCTAAGACGGGTATGGGCAAGCTTGATGTTGCTCTGATACAGATCGATATCCATCCTGTTCTTGAATTCGAGATCCTTCTTTCCGGGATGGCTCATCTTCTCTACCCTGCAAGCCCTTGCATAGGTGTCGACTGCGGAGGTGATGGTGCTCTTATAGGTGAATGCAACGCTGTCCTTGCGGATAGCCAGCATATCGAGCGAATCCACGACTGCCTTGATAATGGGAGCTGCTGCGGCACGGCAGGCCTTGGGATCGATGCGCTCTTCCGCTTCGAGCCTTGCAAGCTCTGCATCGAGCATCTCGACAACGCCCTGCTTCTTGCTGAACGCTTCATTATTGGAATATTCGAGACCCTTGGCAACGCCGTCAAGCGCCCTGTCAAGGAAGTTCTGATTCAGCAGGCGTTCGGCCGCCTTGTTATAAGCGGGGATATCACCATCGAACAGAGGTTCGCAGTTGGTGGTCTTGCAATAACCGATTGCGAAGAAATTGGGCTTCTCGTATGCAAGAACCTTATCGAGATAATCCTTGATATTATGCAGAACCTTATCCAGCTGAGCATGGTCGCCGCTTGCGGTATAAGCGGAAAGCTGCTTGTTAAGCTCATCCATCATGCCGGGGAGAACAGTATCGTTTTGAGGAACGAGATACGGGTTGTATGCGTTCTTCGAATCCTTGATGATGATTTTGATCTCCTTGGCAACAGCCTTGGGCTCGCCGTTGATAACATCGATGAGGGCATCGTTTATATTCTTGACGATGGACTCGATACGTTCACGGGAGTAGTTGTACTTGCTCTCGAGGTCGCTTCCGCACTTGATAGCGTCGTTGAAGATCTTGATCTTGGTGTCAACATCATCAACGCCTGCCTTCTTCATGGCTTCGGCGAGCAGCTTGGTCTTGGCGTTATAGGTGCGCCTTGCTTCACGCTGATTGGCCTTACCATTGAGGATCATCGCCTCGGTGAGCTGGGTGCCGATCCTGACGATCGGGTTAAGGCTGGACAGGGGGTCCTGGAAGATCATGGAGATACGGTTGCCGCGGATCTTATGGAAATCCTCTTCGCTTATCTTCATGAGGTCCTGACCGTCATAAATTATTTCGCCGCCTTCGGGAATTGCGTTGCCTGCAAGGATACCCATGATAGCCCTTGCGGTAACTGATTTACCTGAACCGGATTCGCCAACGATAGCGAGGGTTTCGCCCGTTTCAAGGTCAAAGGATATATCGCGAACAGCCTTAACGGTACCATTGTTGGTACGGAAGGATATAATTAAATCTTTTACTTCTAATTTCTTAGCCATTAGTCATCCGCTCCTCTCAGTGACGGGTTGAATGCATCACGCAGACCGTTACCAAACAGGTTGAATGCAATCATCATAATTGCAATGACAGCTGCGGGAATGAGCAGGATATGGGGCTGGTACTGCAGATAAGCCTGACCGTCTGCCATCATGGTACCGAGAGATACCGAGGTGCTGGAGTTGAAGTTTACGATGCCCAGATAGGAGAACGTGGACTCACTCGTAATAACACCGGGAATAGCAAATACGGAGCTGGTAATAATAGTACCGATTGCATTGGGGAAGATATGCCTGAACATCAGCCTGAGGTCGCCGGCGCCAAGTGTTCTTGCAGCAAGGATGTACTCCTGATTCTTGAAGCGATAGAACTGAGTTCTGACAACGGATGCCGTGCCTATCCAGCCCGTTACGCAGAACGCCAGCAGCAAGCCGCCCAAGACGGACGCTTTACCTGTGTTGACCAGATGCTCCTGGAACAGAACGACGATGATGTACAGAGGCATACGCCAGAGGATATCGACGATACGCTCCATGATGATGTCGGTCCATCCGCCGTAATAGCCTTCGATTGCACCGTAGAATGCACCAAAGATGAAGCATACGGTTGCAACGCCGAGGGACAGAACGAGGGAGAGCCTGAGACCATAAGCCATACGGGTGGCTATATCGTAACCGGAACCGTCTGCGCCGAATGTGAAGATAGGCAGATGACCCAGCTTGACTACGTTGCCGTTTTCATCGAATTCGGTAGTGGTGTACTGATAATACTTTGCGTACAGAACGCGAATCTGGACGGTGTTCTTATCACGCTTGAGCGAATAAGCGATGTTGCCCTCGGAATCGCGCAGATAGTTGGGCTGATAACCCTTCTCCTGAATGGTAGCAAGATCCTTCATGGCTTTGCCGTTCTCATCGAGAGGATAGAGCTTTGCATTAGACTTGTACCAGAGGTTAGCGTCGGTGCTGTCGCCGCATTCGTCGCTATAGATATCGATCATTGGGTATACAGCCTGAATGCCTGTCTCCTCCTGCCACTTGAGCAGCTTTTCAAGGCTGGTGGGAGTCATGGACAGATACTGGAAGCCGACATAGTTGTAGGTATCGACTACACATACGCGGTTTACTTTGCCCTGAGTATCAACGGTGTCCTCACCAACGGAAACGAGCGCATTGAACTCGGAATCCCTGCCGGCATCCCAAGAATAATCCGCAAGATCGCCGTTAGGATCCTCGGCAGCAATGCCGATACCGTTAATGAGGGGCAGGTACTTATCGTTAAGGCTCATCGTGGTGTTGCCGGAGAAAATCTTCAGTCCCCCGATCTCGAGCTTGGGAAGTACCTTCTTGTACATAGGATCCTTGTCTCCAATGTCATAAATGGAGACGAAGGGTACGATAATAGCATAGAGAATGATTATCATCAGAATGATGGCTGCGGTAACGGAAGCCTTATTCTTCTTGAAGCGCATCCAAGCATCCTTGAAATAGCCAATTGGCTTGGTCTGGAGCTCCTTATCGTGAAGACGCTCATTCTCCTGCACAAAGCGGAATTTTTCCGCGGGGATATGCTTAATGTCAAAATTCGTCTGTGCCATATTATCTCTCTCCCATCTTGATCCTTGGATCGAGGAATCCATAGCTAAGGTCGGTCACAATACCGGCCAGGAGACCGAACGCTGTGTAGAACATTGAGGATCCGACGAAAAGGTCGTAGTCGCGCATGTTCAAGGCGGTCAGGGTCAGCTTACCGACACCGGGGATAGCGAATATTTGCTCCAAGACCATGGAACCACCCATTACGCTCAGGAAGGTACCGATAACAACGGGAAGGATCGGGACCATAGCGTTTTTGAGTGCATGGTGAACGATGGCTTTACTTCTGGTAAGGCCCTTGGTGCGGGCTAGGAGCATATAATCGCTGGTGAGAGCTTCAGTCAGCTCAGCACGAACTGTTCTTGCAAAGTATGCTATCTCATAGAATGCACTTGCCATGATGGGAAGCATGACGGAATAGATCATCTTCCAAGTCCACCAGCCGCCTGCATCGGCGTACGAGCTCATGATTATCGGGAACCAACCGAGCTTGAAGCCAAGGAAGTATTGCAGGAAGAACGCGAGTACAAACGATGGAACTGAAATAAATAAAACGATAATAACTGAAATGACATGGTCGAACCAGGTATTCTTTTTGATCGCGGCGATGATTCCGAGAATGATACCCAGCGGTAAACCGAGCAGAATTGATATGACGTTTACCATGATGGTCGGGGGCATACGGGTGAACAGAACGTCCCAAACGTTTGCCATGTACTGTACCTTAAACGAGGTACCCCAGTCCCACTTGGTAATAATGTTCCTTAGATAAATTCCATATTGCGTCAATATGGGTTTATTCCAGCCGAGGGCTTCACGGCGAGCTTGCTCGACCTGACCGTCCTTACCGAGCGGAATCTCAGTCTGGAGCATCTTAATAAGACAGAAGGTTATCGTCATGATTATGAAGAACGTCAATAGCATGAACGCTAACCTCTTTAAGACATAAATAAATGTTCGCATAGGCTGTTTCCTTATCTTTTTGATTTCTGCATGACACCGTCATGCCAGCGCACAGATGGTGTTGATTCTGCGTGCAAAATAATACTCATGCAGCTCCGAGACCGGGGCCCCGGAGCTGCACCTGTCGCCGGTTATAGTACGAATGACTTAACCTTACGGTTCAGTTAATTACGTGTAATCAAGAGTACCGCCGTTTTCTGCAACGAATGCATCCCAAGCAGC
>UQNF01000020.1 GCA_900542285.1 uncultured Clostridium sp. | reverse complement strand
CACAGGAGAACCTTCTCTTGCTTCTTATTTGTTACCCATGTATTGTACCTCAACATTAACATAATAAGGAATGATGGGTTAACCGCATTTATTATGCACAGGGCTGTCTGTTTGTGGCATTCGAAACAGTTGACAAACAGATCCGTATTGAGTATAATACACTGCGATGACTTGCAAGGAGCTTGCAGAAAGGATTTTTTGTGGATAGTTACGACAGTAGCGACAGTAGCGACTCCGATAACCCCAATCTGTTCGGAATAAGGCGAAGTATGGGCATGACCTCGGTTTTGGCGGGGCTGTGCTTTTTTGTACCCAAATTCCTGCGAGCATCCTTGCCGGCAGTATAAACAAAGAAAGGAAATTAAATTAATGACATCCGACATCGACCCCCTCATATGCCTGCTATCCGACGCTCAGGTTACCGCATCCGGAGGCTCCGGCGTGCTCGTTTGGCAGATCCTGCTTCAGTTCGTGCTTATTTTCGTCAACGCAGTATTTGCCTGTGCCGAAATAGCTGTTATTTCGATTAACGATGCAAAGGTCAATAAGCTCGCATCGGAGGGCGACAAGCGCGCGGCAAGGCTCAAAAAGCTTACAAGCCAGCCTGCGCGATTCCTGTCTACTATTCAGGTCGCGATAACGCTCGCAGGCTTTCTGGGCAGCGCATTTGCGGCAGGCAACTTTGCCGTCTACCTTCAAAAACTGATCCCGGGCCTGCCAAATTCCGTGGCAGTCATAATCATCACCGTGATACTCTCATACATTACCCTTGTATTTGGCGAACTCGTTCCAAAACGCGTGGCTATGAAGAAAGCGGAGAGCACTGCTCTTGGCATGAGCGGAATGCTGACGGTGGTTTCAAAGCTTTTTGCACCCCTTGTTTGGCTGCTGACCGTTTCGACAAACGGCGTGTTGAAGCTTATGAGGATAGATCCGAATCAGGATGACGACAATGTAACGGAAGAGGAGATCCGCATGATGGTGGATGTCGGCAGCGAGAACGGCACCATTGACAGCACCGAAAAGGAACTCATTCAGAATGTTTTTGAATTTGACGATTTGACCGCTGAAGAGATCGCTACACATCGAACCGATGTTGTTATGCTGAGCCTTGAGGACGATATTGCCGAATGGGACAGGATCATTCATGAAACCAGGCATTCACTGTATCCAATCTGCTCGGAATCTGCAGATGACATCGTAGGCATCCTGAAAGCAAAGGACTATTTCAGGCTCACCGACCGTACGATAGACAGCGTAATGAACAACGCTGTGCGCCAGCCGTATTTTGTACCGGAAGGAGTCAAGGCGGATGTACTGTTCAAAAACATGCAGCATGGCAGGCGGAGTCTGGCTGTGGTGCTTGATGAGTATGGCGGAGTTTCCGGTATTGTAACCATGAATGACCTGCTCGAACAGTTGGTAGGCGATATTGACGATGAGGACGATCCGGAAGAGAATGTTGAGGAAATAGTCCGGGAGGATGAAAACACTTGGCGCATCATGGGCTCCGCTATGATAGACGATGTGACCCATGCGCTTAAGTTCAGGTTCCCGGATGGTGAATACGATACCTTTGGCGGCTTTGTGTTCGCTATATATGGAAGCATAGTTGCCGACGGAAGGACGTTTGAACTTGATTATGAAAACCTGCATATAAATGTTCTGGAAATCAAGGATCACAGGATCGAAAAAACGCTTGTCGTGGTCAATAATCCGCCTGCGCAGGCGGAGGAGCAGAACTAAATTACTTGCGTAACGGTTTAAGGGTTTTCCGCCTATCGGCGGACGACCCTATTTCTGTGGTCTTTGTTCTGTTTGCCGCAATCGGGAGCAGAGTTTCAATAAACGATATGGAAGAGACATTAAGGGAGAAAAATAGTTTGGTTTTGCCCTTATCGGCCCATATTTCGAGAATGATTCATGCATGATCGGACAATTTTCGAAAAGCATTGCGGTTTTGCGGTATATTTCGCCCCAAACGGCAATGTTTTTTCTTCTGCCTATTTGAATAATGCTTCGAATGTAGTATAATTATTCAGATTGCGTATAGCTTTAGTAGAAACTTTATGATTAGCGGAGGTTAACGGTATGTGCGGTATAGTTGGCTATGTCGGAAACAAATCGGCAGCGGGAATACTGCTTGATGCGCTGGAAAAGCTTGAATACAGGGGCTATGATTCCGCCGGGATCGCGCTTGCGGGTCGGGAAGGCATTAGCGTCTATAAGACGAGGGGTAGGATAAAGAAGCTGCGTGATATGATGAATACCTGCGATCAGGAAGAACTGGACGTCTTCACCGTAGGCATTGGCCACACCCGTTGGGCTACCCATGGCGAGCCCAACGACTGCAATTCCCATCCGCATCTTTCGCAGAGCGGAAGGGTCGCCGTCGTTCACAACGGCATTATTGAAAACTATTTGGAGCTGCGCGCGTTCCTTATCGAGCACGGACATACCTTCGTGACCGAGACCGACTCCGAGGTAGTTTCAGAGCTTATCGATTACTATTACAGCGGAGATCCGGTTTCCGCAGTGCGCAAAGCGGAGGTACAGCTAAAGGGTTCCTATGCAATAGGAATACTGTTCAGTGATTATCCCTGGCAGATAATGGCGCTCAGAAAGGACGGTCCGTTGATAATCGGATTGGGCGATGGCGAAAACTTCATTGCATCCGATATTCCTGCTATACTTAAGCATACGCGGAATATCTTCCGACTGGGCGAGAGGGAGCTTGCGATCCTTACCAAGGATGGAGTGACTGTCATGGATTCCTACGGCGAGCGCATCACCCATGAGATCGAGCATGTCGAGTGGGATGTGGACGCTGCCGAAAAGGGCGGTTATCCCCATTTTATGATAAAGGAGATAATGGAGCAGCCCGGAGTCATTGAAAGGACGATCGAATCGAGGCTTAAGGACGGAAGGATAAGCTTCGGCTTTAAGCATATTACGGACGAGGAGCTTGGGAACATCAATAATATACGCATTGTTGCGTGCGGCAGCGCGTATCATGTGGGCGTTGTTGCGAAATCCTTTATGAAGAAGACCCTGCATATTCCTGTTGAAGCTGAACTTGCAAGCGAATTCCGTTATGACGATCCCATTGTGGATGAACACACCCTTGTTATCATCATCAGCCAGTCGGGTGAAACGCTTGATACCCTCTATGGACTGCGTGAAGCACGCAATCGCGGTGCAAGGACGGTCGCGGTCGTGAACGTTGTCGCCAGCTCGATAGCGAATGAGAGTGAGGAGGTCCTGTATACCTGGGCAGGCCCGGAGATCGCCGTTGCCACTACAAAGGCTTACAGCGCACAGCTGATACTTATGCACCTTATCAACTGGAAGCTTGCGGAAGCCAAGGGCCTTATGAGCGAAGAAGAGATCTCGAAAGCGATAGATGGTTTGAAGCAGGTTCCCGGACTGCTTGCAGAAATGCTGAAGGATGTTTCCAACATTCAATATCTGGCTTCACTGTTCTTTAATTCCCAGAGCGTATTCTTTATCGGCAGGAACATAGATTATGCCCTTTCGCTTGAGGCTTCGCTGAAACTCAAAGAGATATCATACATTCATTCAGAAGCCTATGCGGCCGGCGAGCTGAAGCACGGCAGTATTTCGCTTATCGAAGAGGGAACTCTTGTAATAGCCCTGTGCTCCTATCGACCCCTGCTGGATAAGATGATCTCAAACATTAAGGAGGTCAAGGCGAGAGGTGCAAAGGTCATTGCCGTTATCAACAACGACGATACCGAAACCGAAAAGATTGCCGACCATGTCATCAGGATACCTGAGTGCAGCGTGGAAGCGATTCCGTCGCTGACAATAGTACCCCTGCAGCTTTTTGCTTACTATATCGCTTCACATAAGGGCTGCGATATCGATAAACCCAGAAATCTTGCAAAGTCCGTGACTGTAGAGTGAGTCCGCAAAGAAGCAAGGAGCAAGATCATATGCATATTACAGATTTGATTGAAAAAAAGCGTGACGGGTTCGCCCATACGAAGGATGAAATAGAATTCATTGTTCGCGGCGTTGTGGACGGCTCGATAGCGGACTACCAGCTTACCGCCTGGATGATGGCCGTTTGCTGCCGCGGAATGACCGCAGAGGAAACGGCAGACCTGACCTTCGCGATGATGCATTCGGGCGAGGTCGTCGATTTGACCGATCTTGACGGAATTAAGGTCGACAAGCACTCCACCGGAGGAGTCGGAGATACCACGACCCTCATCGTCGCTCCGCTTGTCGCTGCATGCGGCGGCACGGTCGCCAAGATGAGCGGAAGGGGCTTGGCGCATTCCGGAGGTACGCTCGATAAGCTTGAATCCGTGCCGGGCGTATGCGTGGAGCAGAGCCTGGAGAGCTTTAAGAGCATCATCCGCAAGACCGGCCTTTGCGTGATAGGCCAATCGGGCAATTTAGACCCCGCCGACAAGCGCATGTATGCTCTCAGGGACGTGAGCGGCACGGTTGCAAGCATTCCACTCATCGCTTCCAGCATTATGAGCAAGAAGCTTGCCGCAGGCGCGGAGGCGATCGTGCTCGATGTCAAGACGGGCGGAGGCGCATTTATGCGTACCGTCGAGGATGCAAGGGCGCTTGCACGGCGCATGGTAGATATCGGCTCACACCTCGGAAGGCACACCGTGGCGGTCATTACCGATATGGACAGACCCCTCGGCATGGCGGTGGGCAACGGCCTTGAGATGAGGGAAGCCATTGAAGCACTGAGCGGCAAGCTCCCTTATGACGATCCTCTTATGCAGGTCAGCTTTACATTGGCGAAAAAGATGCTAATTCTTTCAAGGCTTGCTTCAAATGATTCGGAAGCCGAATCTAAGCTGAAACAGGCTTTGGAGAGCGGAGAGGGACTTAATAGGCTGAGGACGATGCTTTCCGAAATGGGCGGCGATGTCAGCTATGTTGACGAGCCCGATAAGCTCGTTGCCGCAAAGCGTTTAATTCCCGTGTGTTTGGATGGAGCAGGCTACATAAGCCGCCTTGATGCGAGAAGTATAGGAATGTCCGCGCTGCTGTTGGGCGCCGGACGCGAAAAGGCATCCGATATCATTGATCCTGCGGTCGGGATTCTGATGAAAAAACGCTGCGGTGATTTCGTCGGCGAAGATGAGCCATTCGCATATATGTATGTGAACGATGAAACAAACCTCGCTGAAGCGATGACAAAGCTCCGGAACGCCGTGACGCTGTCCTCCGAAAAGCCTGAGGACTGTCCGCTGATCTATGATATTATTGAGTAAGTATTTGGATAAAGAATGAAAACAAGTGATTTTTACTACGATCTTCCAAAGGAGCTGATCGCTCAGTCTCCGATGGAAAACCGTGCTTCATCAAGGCTGCTGGTCTATGACCGCAGCAAAAAAACCATTGAGGATAGGGTGTTCTCGGACATCATCGACTATCTGCGCCCGGGCGATGTACTCGTTCGCAACGATACAAGGGTAATTCCGGCGAGGATATTCGGTCATCGTGAAGAAACGGGCGGAACGATGGAGTTCCTTCTATTAAAGCGTATTGACGGCAAGCGATGGGAATGTCTTGCAAAACCGGGACGGCGAGCCAAACCGGGCCTGACTTTCAGGGTCAGCGATGAGCTTTCCGTGACCGTCATAGATACTCTTGAGGACGGCAACAAGGTCATAGAGCTTCAGTACGACGGAATCTTGGAAGAGATATTGGATAGGGTCGGCGAAATGCCGCTGCCGCCGTACATAACCGAGAAGCTTCAGGATCAGAGCAGGTATCAGACCGTTTATGCTCATGAAAACGGCTCCGCCGCCGCTCCGACGGCAGGGCTGCATTTTACGCCGGAGCTGCTTGAGTGCATTTCTGATAAGGGCATAGACATAGTTGATGTGCTTTTGCATGTGGGCCTAGGAACGTTCAGGCCTGTATCGGTCGAAAACGTTGAGGATCACCATATGCATTCCGAATATTACCGCTGCACCGATGAAGCGGCGGAGAGGATAAATGCCGCAAGGAGGAACGGCGGCAGAATAATCGCCGTCGGCACTACGAGCTGCCGAACGCTTGAAAGCATAGCCGATGACTACGGTATCGTGCACGCAGGAAGCGGAATGACCGATATTTTTATTACCCCGGGATATAAGTTCAAGGCGGTGGATGCGCTTATCACCAACTTCCACCTGCCCGAATCCACCCTTATGATGCTGGTTTCGGCATTCGCTTCGCGCGAGGAAGTCATGAGGGTGTACGCTCACGCAGTCGAGGAAAGATACCGTTTCTTCTCCTTCGGCGATGCTTCATTCTTCTGTTAGCAAAGGGAAAAACATGGAAATACCCGTATATTATGAACTCATAAAGACTTGTAAGCAGACAGGCGCGCGCCTTGGAAGGCTTCATACTCCCCACGGCGTTATTGACACCCCATGCTTTATGGCGGTCGGAACACAGGCCACCGTCAAGGCCATGACGCCGAGGGATCTTAAGGAGGTCGGAGCAGGAATAGTGCTCTCCAATACCTACCATCTCTTCCTGCGCCCCGGCCATGAGCTTGTTAAGGAAGCCGGCGGCCTTCACGAGTTTTCCCAATGGCATGGGCCTATGCTGACCGACAGCGGAGGTTTTCAGGTGTTCAGCCTTGCTGCGATGAACAGGATACGCGAGGATGGAGTTGAATTCAATTCTCATATCGATGGGAGAAAGCTCTTCTTTACGCCCGAATACGTCATGGAGATCGAACAGGCGCTGGGCGCGGATATCGCCATGGCATTCGACGAATGCGCGCCAGCCGACTGCGACAGGAATTACGCCATAGCGGCTATGAACCGCACCCATCGTTGGGCGGAACGCTGCAGGAACAGCCACACCCGTCCCGATCAGGCGCTGTTCGGAATAGTGCAGGGCGGTATGTTCCGTGATCTTCGCATAGAAAGCGCCAAGGTGCTCAGCGCGATGGATTTTCCGGGCTACGGTATAGGCGGACTCTCCGTCGGCGAGCCCAAGCCGGTCATGTATGAGATGCTTGAGGAGCTCATGCCGTACCTTCCCTCCGGCAAGCCGCATTATCTTATGGGCGTGGGAAGCCCCGACTGCCTTGTTGAGGGCGCGATCAGGGGAATTGACATGTTCGACTGCGTGCTTCAGACCCGTTCTGCGCGAAACGGCCTTGCGTTGACCTTTGACGGAAAGCGAATGCTAAGAAATGCTGAGTTTGCGCACGATTTTTCTCCTATCGAGGAGGGCTGTGACTGCTACGCCTGCCGTAATTTCACACGCGCATATATCCGCCATCTTATCAAGGCCGGCGAGATACTTGCGGCGGAGCTCATCACCATGCACAACCTGCGCTTCACATACAGGCTGATGGAGGGGATCCGCGAGGCCATCCGCGATGACAGGCTGATGGATTACCGGAATGAATTGATGTTGAGAGGAACCTTTAATTGATAAAAAAGCTTTCGGCCAAAACTGAAAACGATATGCTGTCACTCGGCGGCCGTGTTGCCGGCGCACTCAAGGGAGGGGAGTTCATCGCCCTTTTCGGAGGACTGGGCGCAGGCAAGACCACCTTTGTAAAGGGACTTGCCGCAGCACTTCAGATAGACGGGATATCGAGTCCCACATTTAACATCGTAAAACGCCACAAGGGCAGGCTGCAGCTCGATCATTTCGATTGCTATCGGCTGGCGGATCATGAGGAACTGCTTGCAATCGGCTTTGAAGATTATCTGACGAGCGGAAGCGTGATAGTTATGGAATGGAGCGAGCTTGTTATTGACGCCCTGCCGAATGAAAGACTTGAAATCCATATCTCAGGCAGCGGCAGCGATGAAAGAACCGTTGAGATAGTTTCATTTGGCAGCAGGTACGATTCGCTCGCGGAGAGTATTTAGTTAGGAGTATCGAAGAGAATTATGAAGCTGATAGCAATTTCAACCTCGGCAAAGAATCCGTCGGCGGCGATACTCAAGGATGACGGAAGTATTGTCATGAAGCTCGATGAGAGCGGACGCCCGCATTCCGTATCGCTTATGCCGCTTTTGGACGAGCTTTTGGAGGAAAACGGAATGAGTGCTGCGGATGCCGACGCTATTGCCGTCGATGTCGGTCCGGGCTCGTTTACCGGGGTCAGGATAGGAGTATCCGCTGCCAATGCGCTTGCCTTTTCAGCAAAAAAGAAGCTGATACCCGTTAATTCGCTGGCTGCGCTCAGGCAGATGGCACCGCCGGGCAGTACCGTCATCAGCCTTATCGACGCAAGAAACGGCAATGGCTACGGCGCGGTCTATGCAATGGGACGCTGCATAATCGATCCCTGTGCCTGTGCGCAGACCGATTTGATCGCCGCCTGCGAGTGCATAGGAATTCTGGATGAGGACGGCGTGATGGTCGGAGACTGCTACGGTCAGAGCGACTATGTCAACGCCGAGCTGGTCATTAAGGAAGCGCTTCTTATGCTTCATGAAGATCCGCTGAATGCAGCGGTTGAAACCGCCGTTCCGCTGTATCTGCGTCCCTCGCAGGCAGAGCGCGCAAGAGCAGAAAATGCTGAAAAAACCGAAAAAACAGAAAATAGCTAAAAGGAATACTATGGATACTATAATCAGAGGACTGCTGCTGAACAAGACAGTGAACATAATTGCCGTCTCCGGAAAGGAGATGGTCGAGAAGGCGCGTGAAACGCATGAGCTAAGCAGGGTATGCACTGCGGCCCTAGGCAGAACGCTGCTTGCTGTCTCGATGATGAGCGCAAAGCTTAAAAGCGCAAGCGATACCATTACCGTGACAATAGCTGGCAACGGCCCTGCCGGAAGCATCACCGTCGTCGGACATGAGGGCGGCGTGGTTAAGGGCTATGTTACCAATTCGGAGGTCGAGCTTCCGCTGAATGCGCAGAATAAGCTGGATGTAGGAGGCGCAGTGGGTCATACAGGAGATCTGCGCGTGATTCGAGATTTCTCTCTCAAGGAGCCCTATGTGGGAAGCTGTCATTTGGTCAACGGCGAGATTGCCGAGGATTTCGCAAGGTATTTTGCCGTCAGCGAGCAGCAGCCTTCGCTTGTATATCTTGGCGTAAGGGTCGAGCCTGCCTCCGGCGAGGTCAGAAGTGCCGCAGGCCTTATCATTGCTCCGCTGCCCAACTGCCCCGATGAGGAGCTTGACAGGCTGGAAGGACTTGGAGAGCAGATATCTGCGCTGTCCAAGCGCATGGACGATGGGGAAAAGCTCGAGGATGCGCTTAATGCATTGTTCGACGGCTTTGATTTTGAAATTACCGAGACCATGGAGCCTGCATTCCGCTGCGATTGCAGCAGCGATAGGCTGAAAGCGGTGCTGGTGTCCCTCGGAAGCAGCGAGCTTCGCTCCATTATTGAAGAAGACGGACAGGCAGAGATCGTATGCCGATTCTGCAATACGAAATATAAGTTTGGAAAGGATACGTTAAAGGAATTGCTTGAATACGCCGAGAGCAAGGAGGAAGGCGATGCCGAATGACGGCAGGATGTTACCGTCCGATAAGAAGAACAACATTGTAACGCTGAATCTGTCTCCGGAAAAGTATCTGGAGCTTGCGGACGATAAGGCGGCGAGGGGAGAGTACATTGATGCGCTCACCCTGCTTGATCGTGCACTCAGATTCGAGCCGGATAATGAGGAACTGATTATACGGCGCATAGAAATATTGACTGAGATCGGCGATTTTGAGGATGCGATGTGGCTGATCGCCAAGTATATCGCAAAATTCGGAGAGGACAACGAAAGAGCGCTGATACTGCTTGCAAATCTATACTTTGAAATGCAGGAATTCGGTGCCGCGCTTGATGCATATACGCTCGTTGAGAACCGTCTTGATGATTCCGACTTGTATGATGATGAGGTCGACAAAATGATTGAGGCAATGGACTATTGCGAGTATATGCTTGGCTGCGACATTGACGACATTGACGACACTGATGACATTGATGATGTTGACGGCGCTGATGAAGATGAAAAAACATGCGATAGAAAGTGTTCCGATCGGCGTCGGAACAATCTGACTGTTATCCGTGATGTGTCCGAAATGGAACATGAAAGGCTGATTATTGAGGCACAGACGCTGTTCGAAAAAGAAGACTATGATGCAATAATCGAGCTGTTGGAGCCGTCAATGCTCAAAGACCGGAGCGATCAGCAGCTCATGTATTTACTCGTGCTCTCATACTACCTGAAAAGAGATTTTGTCAGGGGCGCTCAGTTTCTTAAACGGGCAAAGACGGAAACGGGCTGTCCGATACAGCTTCACTGCCTGGCGGCGCTGGTGTTTCTTGCTGCCGATATGAGAGATGATGCGGAGGAGGAATGCGCAAAAGCTATCAGTATGCCATGCAGCGATTCCGCTTCAGCCGCTAAGATATACATCACTCTATGCGAATTGGGGAACAGGCTCGATGATGAGATGAAATACGCAAAGCTATGCTATACGCTTAGCCCATACAACAAAGAGCAGATACACATCTATGCACGCTGTCTTGCACTGCATGGAAAGAGAATTGCGGCAATAAGCCTTTACCAGCGGATATTAAGACTTTCGCCTGAGGATGCGGAGGCAAGGTATTTTATTAAGCTGATAAGAGAAAATAAACGGCTTACCGATGACGACCTGCAGGTATCGTATATGCTTCCGATCGGAATGTTCATGGAGAAGATGATACCGCTGCTTGAGAAGATGTCGGAGGACACTCCGCTTTCCGACCGGGACTGCGTCTATATCCGTCAGATGCTCAAGCTTATCATACGCACAAACAACAGGTCTTGGATGCAGAGGCTACTGCCAAGCTTTATCAGGAATAGCAGTGATGATATTTCCGATGTTTTCCAGTACATTATCAAGAGCCCGTTTACTTCGGATGAGCTGAAGGATACCGCGATGAAATGCTTTCTTCCGGAATCTGAGAACAGTTCGACGCTCATTTATCGTGAGGGAAGGCTGATGATGGCAACGCTCAATCCGCTCGATGAGAATGCCAAGAACGCTGTTGAGATGAAGCTTAAGCTGGCAAATCTCATTAAGGAATACCTTGATGATTCGGAACATGCGCCATGGTGCGAAGAGGCATACGATATTCTGTTTAATTTCATGGCAGTTAACCCGGATATCACGGACGAAAGCGTAATGCCTCTTGCCGCTGCAATAGTCTACTGCGCCAAGCTTATCACAAATGAGCAGCAGGAGCTGAACACTGGTGATGTTGGGAAGATCCTTAATGATTTTGAAATAGACGCAACCGAGCTTTCAAATGCCGTCGACCTGCTGGAAGGACGATGCGGCTATATTAAGGAGCTGTTGGAAGAACACGAGAATGGAGAGATTGAGTGAGAGAAAGATTCATCGCGACATGTAAAATAGGTCTAGAGGCGCTTACGGCGAACGAGCTGCGTGAACTTAATATCGAGGTTGAGGCTGTGCTGGATGCCAGGGTCATCTTCAGGGGAGATTATCTTGATATGGCAAGAGCGTGTCTTTGGCTCAGGACAGCGGAACGCGTGCTGATGATAGTAGATGAATTCCATGCGGAGACGTTTGACGAGCTGTTCAACGGAGTGAGAAAGATTCGGTGGAAGGATTACCTCCTGAAGAACAGCTTTATCCATGTGAACGGTAAATCCGCCAAGAGCAGGCTCTTTTCGGTTTCTGACTGTCAGAGCATAGCCAAAAAGGCTATCGTTGAATCGCTGAAAGCAGGTTACGGCACCGGATATTTTCCCGAGGACGGAAAGCATATTATCGTCGAGATCGGCATACTTCGGGATGAGGTCACCGTTGCGCTGGACTGCTGCGGAGCAGGCCTGTCAAGAAGGGGCTACCGCACATTCAACGTGCCCGCGCCGATTTCGGAGACATTGGGGGCTGCGATAGTGCTGCTGTCGGGCTACAGGAGCGATCGCCCACTCATCGACCCCATGTGCGGTTCGGGAACCATGCCGATAGAAGCGGCGATGATCGCCCGGAACATGGCGGTCGGCATGAACAGGAGTTTTGCCGCAGAGGACTGGCACTTCATGCGCTTTGATGCTTTCGGCCGCGCGAGGGAGGAGGCAAGGGACAGCGTCCGGGATGTGCCGATGGATATCCTTGGCTGTGATATCGACCCCCATTGCATAGATTTGTGTAAAAAACACGCAAAAAAAGCAGGTGTTATGGTCAATTGGGCCGTGCGCCCCGTTCAGCAGCTCCGTGAAGAGCGCAAGGGCGGTGTGCTGGTGTGCAATCCGCCGTATGGCGAAAGGCTGATGGAAAAGAAGGACGCAGAAAAGCTTTACCGTGAGATGAACTCAATCTTTTCCAACCTGAACGGCTGGAGCGTGAATATCATCGCTTCCCACCCGGATTTTGAACGCGTCTATGGGAAGCGCGCCGATAAGAGGAGAAAGCTGTCCAACGGAGGCATGACCTGCACGCTTTACAGATATTTCCCGAAATACAGGGACTGACATCACGCAAATACAAGGTCTCCTGCTTCGGAGGCCTTTTGATTCAACCGAATTGCTTATTTGTTCGTTGTATGTTATAATCAAAGTGGGATAGTATCCCACGGGCACGACAATTCTAAGAAAGGGAGTTTACCTAGGTAAAGAGGTTAATTCAATGGCTCAGAATAAAAAGATAACCACAAAGAAGGGCAGAGGATTTCGCTCCTCCGCAAGCGGAGGCAGCGGCGCGGGCAACGGCGATACCATCGTCTATAAATCCTCAAAGAGAACGGGCAATGCGGCATCTGAAAAAGCCAGGAAGCAAAAAAGACGCGCTGCCGGGCGTGCCCGCGAAGAGAGCCTGTTCGTGGAGCGGAGGAATCCGCGCTCTACGGTTCTCGCGATCGTGTTCGGGGTGGTCAAATGCCTCGTGGTCGTCGGCGTGGTCTGCGGCTTTTTTGCATTAGGGCTGGTGCTCGGCATAGCAAAAGCCTATATCGATACGACGCCTTCACTCGATGTTTCAACCCTGACCAAGAGCGACCGAACCAGCTATATCTATGACTGCAACGGCAACGAGATAACTACCTATGCAAGCATGGAATTCCGCGATTGGGCAAATATTGACGAGATACCGGACAATCTCAAGAATGCGCTTATTGCGGTTGAGGATGTTAGGTTCTACAAGCATGGAGGCTTGGACTTCAAGCGTCTGTTTTCAGCAGTCATAAATACCCTGAGGAACACCAATACTCACGGCGGTTCGACGATAACGCAGCAGCTCATAAAGAACAAGGTGCTGTCCAATATTCAAAGCTACAAGCGCAAGATACAGGAGGCGTATCTGGCATATGAGCTTGAGAACACCGTTTCCAAGGATCTGATATTGGAAGCGTACATGAACGATGTTTACCTCGGCGATTCCAACTACGGCTTCAAAACCGCTGCCAAGGATTACTTTGGCAAGGAGATGAGCGAGCTTACCATCCGTGAATGCGCTATGCTCGCCGGTATGGTTCAGAAGCCGAACTACACCAATCCGCGCGCCAACACCTATAAGCGTTTTTACGAGGACGGCACGAACAAGATGGATATCACCGACGCAAGGACGGATGTCGTGCTTAAGGCCATGTACGAGGCGGAGTTCATTACGCTTGACGAATATCAGAATGCGCTTAATGAAACGGTTGAGATCCTGGAGGTCAGCTCTCAGAAACAGCTCTACGATATGGCATACTACGTTGAGTATGGTGTTTATGATATCGTGACCCATATGCTTGAGCAGCGCGGCCTTGAGGACAATTCCTCTAATCGCGCCGCTATCGAGAGAGAGCTTCGCACCGGAGGATACAGGATCTATCTTGCGGTCGACCCCGATATTCAGAACAGCGTTCAGGACATCATCACAAATTGGGAGAACTATCCGGCACTTAGAAATTCAAGCGCCGGACTTATCACGGACCCGGTTTCGGGCCTGACTATACAGCAGCCCCAAGCTTCTGCGGTCATAATCGACCATAACACGGGCCTGATAAAGGCAATAATAGGCGGCAGAGATGAACCGACGCAGAAGCGACAGCTCAACCGCGCTTACCAAAGCTCAATGCCGGTAGGCTCAGCGATAAAGCCGCTTGCCGTGTACGGCCCCGCGCTCGATATGGGCGTGAACCCGGCAACGGGCATTCTTAATTCGGAATTACCCATTAACGGCTATGGCGGTGATAAGGGCTATCCGTCGCTTGGCAACGACCGTTGGGAGGGCATAACCAGTGTCAGACGAGGCATAACCTCATCGCTTAATATTGTGGCCGCAAGGCTTTTGTTTGAGGTGAGCACTCCTGAGCAGAGCGCAGAATATCTCATGAGTCTCGGCATCCCGGAGGAAAGGATAAACAAGGACGGCCCGGGCCTTGCATTGGGAACCTCCGGCATAACTCCGATGGAGATGGCGGCAGCATATGCATGCATTGCGAACGGCGGCGTGTACATTGAGCCTATTTCATTCCTCAAGGTCGTTGCGCCCGACGGCACGGTCATCATAGACGGCCGGGAGGTGCAGAAATCCCACAGGGTCTTTAAGGAAAGCACCGCATACATGCTGGTCGACATGATGAAGGATGTTGTCGAGAAAGGTACCGGCACAAGGGCGAAGATAGACGGACTCACCGTCGCCGGAAAGACCGGAACCAACGATGACTACACCAGCGCTTATTTTGCCGGCTTCACCGGATATTACACCGCTTCGCTGTGGATAGGACACGATCGCTACTCCGAAAAGCTGGCATCGGGCTCCACCGGCGGAAATTCAGCCGCACCGCTTTGGCAGGCGTTCATGAGCGAAATTCATGAGGGCTTGAACGATAAGCCGATAATCGATGCTTCTCCCATCGATATAGGACTTGTGCAGGTGACTATTTGCCCGATCTCCGGAAAGCTTGCGACCGATGCGTGTATGCTCGATGAGCATAATCCGCCGATAACCGATTGGTGTGCCGTTGACGATATTCCCGGAGAGTACTGCGGTATGCACTGTGCGGTAGATATATGCGGAGATTCGAATATGCCCGTCTGCACCGAATGTCCAATCACTTCGAGGAACCCCGGCGTAGTGGTTCTGATACATTCCGAGTCCATCTATGCCAAGCTCGACGATAAAAAGCTTCTCGCCTATATACCGAACGCCATCAGGACGGATCTTGACATCTGTTCATTTGCAGCCCATTATCTGGAGATGGATAGTATCTCATGCAGCGTTCATTCCGCACAGAATCCATACGATACGCCGGAGGATCTCTACTATCATGCCGGTGCGCTGATATCGGAGGTAAGGGCATATCTCGACAACGTACAGATCCTTCCGGAATCGTCGAGGCAGCTGCTTGAGGATAACATTGCCGAGCTTCAGACGGCCATTTCAATGCAAAACATCCCACTTGTCGTTCGTGCGATGCAGGAGCTCAGGTATAATTACGGAGTCTTATATAATCAATACCCACCGGTAAGCGTTCCGCCGTCGTAAGTTCGCGCATATAATGAGAAAAAAGGACAGGGATGGGTATAATATGATTTATTTTGATAACAGTGCGACCACCGCTGTACTTCCGGAAGCGGCAGAAGCTGCCAAGAAGTATATGTGTGATATGTACTACAACCCTGCTGCGGCATATTCACCGGCCGTAGCGGTGGAAAGGGATGTTAATGCAGCAAGAACAAGGCTTGCTTCTTGCCTCAATGCGGACGCTTCGGAGCTGATATTTACAAGCGGAGGCACGGAGAGCAACAATATGGCGCTTGCCGGAACCTTGGCTGCCAAGCATGGCAAGTGCAGACTGATAACCTCCGCAGTCGAACACCCTTCGGTGTTTGAACCCGTGACTGCAATGAAGCAGCAGGGTTATGATGTGGTCGTTATCGGTGTGGACGGTACCGGAAAGCTTCGCATGGACGAGCTGGCTGCAGCTCTCGATGAGACCGTTGGCTATGTCAGCATTATGCATGTGAATAACGAGTCCGGTGCGATAAACGACATCAGCCGGATAAATGCGCTTATCAAAAAGCAGAGTCCGGATGCGGTGTTCCATGTGGACGGCGTTCAGGCCTTTGTAAAGATGCCTGCGGTGAAATGCGATATGTATTCAATGAGCGGGCACAAGCTCCATGCCCCCAAGGGCATTGGTGCGCTGTACGTTCGTCAGGGCGTTCGCTTCATGGGCGGTCAGAAGGGCGGAGGACAGGAGAACGGCCTGCGCTCCGGCACAACGAACGTTCCGGGGATCATGGCGCTTGATGCAGCTTGCTCAAACTATATCGCAAATCATGAAGCCAATATGGACAGGATGCTGAAGGTCAAACGCAGGCTGTATTCCAACCTTATGCGTATCCGCGATGTGCGTCTGAACGGACCCGACATCGAGGAAGCCGCACCGTACATCCTGAATATGAGCTTTTTGGGAGTAAGGGGCGAGGTGCTTCTGCATTCGCTGATGGAAAAGGGACTGCTTGTTTCCACAGGCTCGGCGTGCGCAGCAAGGCACAGAGGCAAGAACAGGGTGTTGACCGCTATGGGCATCACCGGAGAGCGACAGGATGGAGCGATCCGATTCAGCTTCTCGCCGCTGAATACCGAGGAGGAAGCCGACGAGGCAGCACAGTACATCGATGAGAGCCTGAGCCTTCTTCGCAGATTCAGGCGCAGATAATAAATAATTAACTTAGGAGAACCCATGAACAGGATAATTCTGGTAAGATACACGGAGATTCACCTGAAGGGCTTAAATCGCCCCTTCTTTGAAAAAAAGCTTATTGCAAATATGAAGTCGTCCCTCAAGGGCATTCCCTGCAAGATTTATCACGAGCAGGGGAGGATATACGTCCATTCTGTTCCCGATGACAGCTTTGACGAGGCTATCGACCGCCTAAGGCGCGTGTTCGGTATCCATTCGTTGAGCCCTGCCTATGTGGTGGACAAGGATTGGGATAATGTGGTCAACACATGCTATGAGCTCATGGAAAAGGAAATAGAGCGCAGCGGAAAGACCAGCTTCAAGGTCTTTGCAAGGCGGTCCGACAAACACTATTTCATGAATTCGGATGCTATCAACCGCGAGATGGGCGGTCTTATGCTGGAACGCTTCCCATGCCTGCATGTTGATATCCATAATCCCGAGATAAAGCTCTGCATAGAGATACGTGATTCGGCATATGTCTATTGCGAGGAGATACCATGCGCCAACGGTATGCCCATCGGTTCGGCAGGCAAGGCAACGCTGTTGATCTCCGGAGGCATCGATAGTCCGGTTGCAGGATATATGATGGCAAAGCGTGGCTTAATACTGAGTGCAGTTCATTTTTACAGCTATCCTTATACCAGCGAACGTGCGAGGGACAAGGTCGTGGAGCTGGCAGGTCTGCTGTCAAAGTATGCAGGCCCGATACGCCTGTTCCTTGTTCCGTTCACCGATATTCAGATGAAGATCTACGATGAATGCCCCGAAAAGGAGACGACGGTCATCATGCGCAGGCTGATGATGAAGATCGCCGAACGCATAGCCGTTTCCGAGGAATCAAGAGCGCTCATCACCGGCGAAGCCTTGGGCCAGGTTGCAAGCCAAACCCTGGAAAGCCTTTGCGTGACCAACGATGCGGTTTCAATGCCTGTGTTCCGTCCGCTTATCGGCTTTGATAAGGACGAGATAATGGAGCTTGCAAGAAAAATCGGCACATACGAGACCAGCATACTTCCGTATGAGGACTGCTGCACCGTATTCGTTCCGAAACATCCCGTTACCAAGCCAGACCTTGAAACGCTGCGCGCAAGCGAAGCGGCAGTGGATTTCTCGGAGCTTATCGAGAAGGCGATCGCCGATACTGAGCTTATGACGGTCAGCAAGCTTGGATGACCTAATGCGTATATGTAAAGCCGGCCAATGCCCTTGCGCCGGCTTTTTCTTTTGAACAATTATTTCGGCGATTGCGCCCCTGCTCATATGCGTTATTGAAGCAATAATAAGTTCACAAAACGGGAATAATCTGCTATAATTAGAATAGATAACGGATCTATAAGAATCAAAGGAGCGTAATATGAAATACGTAATTAAAACCGAAGGCATGGGCTGCGGCCATTGCATCGGCAGGGGTACCGCCGCCATGAACGCGTTGGGCGCAAAGATAGACAGGATTGAGCTCAATGATATTTGTGTCGAATCGAATGTCGAGGAAGCCGTGATCCGTGAGGCGATCGAAGATCTTGGCTTTGATGTAGTCAGCATCACAAGGGCATGAACGCATCCGGCAGAATAGTATTGGGATTATCCGGAGGAGTGGATTCCTCTGCCGCCGCTCTGCTGCTGAAGAGGCAGGGCTGTGATGTCATCGGCGTTTTCATGAAGAACTGGGACGAGACGGGCGATGATGGCGCATGCACCGCCGCTCAGGATTACGAGGACGCAAGGCGCATTGCGGAGCAGGTGGGCATTCCCTTCTATGTCGTCAACTTTACAAAGGAATACTATGACCGTGTGTTCGAGTATTTTCTTTCAGAGTACCGCAGGGGCCGAACACCGAATCCCGATATTCTGTGCAATTCCGAGATAAAGTTCAATGCTTTCCTTGACCTTGCGGTCAACATGGGTGCCGATTCACTTGCGACGGGCCATTACGCCAGACTGCGCAGATCCGATGAAGGGGTTAGGCTTCTGCGAGCAGCCGATTCAAACAAGGATCAAACCTATTTTCTTGCAGGGCTAACGCAGCAGCAGCTGTCAAAAGCCATGTTTCCGATCGGGGAGCTTGAAAAGGGAGAGGTTCGTAAGCTTGCTGCGGAGGCAGGTCTCGTAACCGCAAGCAAAAAGGACTCCACCGGCGTCTGCTTTATCGGAGAGCGGAATTTCAAAAAATTCCTTATGCAGTTTCTTCCGGCCCAGCCGGGCGATATTGTGGATTTGGATGGGCGCACAATAGGCAGGCATGATGGCCTGATGTATTACACGATGGGTCAGCGGCGCGGACTCGGGATCGGCGGCATGAACACAGGTACCGGCGAAAGCTGGTTTGTCGTGGGCAAGGATCTGAAACGTAACCTTTTGATAGTTCAGCAGGGCGAGCATGAGGAGCTGTTTTCAACAAGTCTAACCACGGGCAAGCTCAACTTTATCTCAGGTGAAGCGCCTGCAAAGGAATTCCGCTGCACGGCAAAATTCCGCTACCGACAGAGCGATCAGGCGGTCACCGTACATATGGAGGGCGAGAATGCAGTAATAGTGTTTGATACTCCGCAGCGTGCGGTCACGCCCGGTCAATGGGCAGTGCTGTACGATGGCGATATCTGCCTGGGCGGAGGCCCAATCGATAAAACCGTACCGCTAAAAGCATTACCTAAGTATTTTCAATGAAAAGGAGCTAACAATGGATATTACCAAACTGATCGACCACACCCTTCTGAAGCCCGAAGCGAGTGAGACGCAGATAAAAAAAGTCTGTGATGAAGCAAAGCAGTATGGATTCATGAGCGTATGCGTAAACCCTGCAAGGGTCGAGTTCACTGCAAAGGAGCTTGCCGGCAGCGGAGTTGCTGTCTGCTGTGTTATCGGTTTCCCTCTTGGCGCAACGCTTAGCGATGTCAAGGCTTTTGAAGCCAAAAGATGCATAGAGCTGGGCGCAAACGAGGTTGATATGGTCATCAATATCGGTGCAGCCAAGGACGGCGACTGGCAGCTCGTTGAAAGCGATATAAAGGCCGTCGTCGATGCCGCAAAGGGAAGAGCATTGGTCAAGGTCATCATCGAAACCTGCCTTTTGACCGATGAGGAAAAGAAGCTCGCCTGTGAATGTGCGATGCGTGCAGGCGCCGACTTTGTTAAGACCTCCACCGGTTTTTCGACCGGAGGCGCAACCGAACACGATGTCGCACTGATGCGCAGCGTTGTCGGAGATTCCATGGGTGTAAAAGCCTCCGGCGGCGTTCGTACTCCGGAGGATGCGGAACGGTTTATCAAAGCAGGCGCTTCGAGGCTCGGCACGAGCAACGGCGTAAAGCTGCTTGGATGATCTGCGCTATCTGAATTGAAGATTAATACAAAAACAGATCCGAGGTTCATCATAACGATGTTCCTCGGATTTCTTGCATGATATGTTTTTTTGAAGCCTGATAATTTACCCTTACGCCAAGTACCGCTCAAAGGAGTCCATCTCAGCTTGCAGCTCTTCCAAAAAGCGGCTGACGTGATATCCGTCCGTGGCTGCATGATGGCAGGTTATGGAAAGCGGCATGAGTACTCTTCCGTCTTTCTCGTAGAATTTTCCGGCCTCGACAGAAGGAAAATAATACGGCTTGTTCTCATAGGAATGAACTGCAAAATGTCCAAAGGAGACCCACGGAACACACGAAACCGTATAGGAATTTGGCGGCGGAAGCTGATCCTTTTTCGCAAGCACGCCATGGTTGTCGCCATACTGAGCCTTATCGGCGATATAGGCTTCATAAAAGGCGGGGAAGCTGTCGTCAAATTCCGTCCACATCAGCGAAAAGGTCTTGTCGTCATCATGAAATGACGCATACAATGGGGTCAGGTAATTATAATAACCGAGCTTGCCGTCAGCCTCGGCTATCTTAAACTCCGTCTGCTTGTTAAGCAGCTTGGTCACCAGCCACAGGTATGCAGGGAAAAACTTATAACCCTTGGCCTTCAAAGTCTTCCGCAGATTGGTGACATCAAGCTCCACGGTAAGCGAATAACCGGTGGGCGCCATCTTTGAAAAGTAATAGAATACCTCACCGCGGCACCATGTCCGCAGGTCGATGGGAGTGAACTCCAAATTCTGTTTCATATGTTCTCATTAAGATCAATCTTTTTGGCAACGAACTGGATGCGCTGCGTTCCCGGGCTTGGAGCTTCACGCCCGAAGTCAGCATAAACACCAAGTATTGCGAAACCGGCATTGCTGAGACGAGTCCTCAGTTCCTTTTCTGAATGAGCGCGCTGTATATGGGTCTCACTGAAACGCTCATAGAGCGGCGCGCCGCTTGCGGAAGCTGCGACCTTCCAGAAAAACTCGAGTTTCATCTCAATAAGCTTATTGCTGTCGTCATAACAATTCTGCCAGATGTAGGCGGCATTATCCCTGATGTCGGTAAAGGTGTTCATTCCGAGCACGGTTTCAAGCTTATATCTTGAAGAAACATCGAAGATGAGAAGCCCGTTGTCCTTTAGCGAAGCGTACGCCGAGCTGAAGAAGCTTTCGGCATCATCGGCGCTTGTGAGATAGTTGACGCCGTCACAGGGTGCGATCACTGCGTCAACGGGCTTGGGAAAGCTCAGCTTTCGCATATCCATGTGAAGAAACGGAATGTTAAGTCCGAGCTTACGCGCTTTTTCGCTGGCGAGAGCAAGCATTTGCACGGAAATATCGCTTCCGATCATGTCGAAGCCCAGCCTTTTGAGCCTAACTGTAATTTCTCCGGTGCCGCATCCGCATTCTAACACACGGCTGCCATGAGCAAGGAAAGAAGCGATGTATTCAGCCCATGCATCGTAATCGACATCGTCCATAAACAGGTCGTACAGTTGGGCAAAGGAGTTGTATTGCTGCATACCGTACTTACCTTCTTACCTTCCGCTTCGCCCGAATCTGTCCCTGCGGCGCGGCGTTCTAAGGCTGCGTGAACGGTTCCTGCGCCTGCGTTTCCTGTATCCGCCGGTGCGGTTATGCTGAGCAATGAGCATGATCAGGATAACAATGAACAGAACGACGGAGCCAACAACTATCCAGAAAACCATGCCGCTGCCGGGATCCCTTGTCAGGTATTTTGAGCTTTGAGAGATCTTATAGCCGTTTCCGTTGCTTTCAAGCTTCCAAAGTATCTCGGGAATGACATCCGATGTGATTGTATCGCCGGTCTCGTCCAACAGAACCGCTTTGAGAGTTCCGTCAGCCTTTTCGGAAGAGAGCGCATATCCGTCGGAGGTGATGATGAATATTCCGCCGTCGCCAACACTGTCGACCCTGCTGTAATAGGGCTGTCCTTCGCTGTCAAACATCTGCTTATACAGCACTATTCTTTTTGCTGCTTCGGGGGCGGAGGAGATGCGGAAGAGCCCGTCGGAGCAATAGACATAATACCATGCCTTATCGGTCATGTTGTACAGGCTGTTCTCATAGTAGACCCAGACGGAATATTCACTTCCGCCTGCACTTTGGGCAAATCGGAGCTTGCCGATCTCTCCGCTGTCGGGCGGAGGGGTGTTGTTAATGTTGATATTGGCCGGTGATTCCTGCTCCTTTATTTCGGCCGCTGCGGCAATACTGCGGCAGGCATACAGCGGGGCGGATATCGGGGTGACGCCGTCGATATAATATTCGGCATGTCCTATCAGATCCCCCTCATTTATCGGAGCGGTCGGGTTATCGATGTGAATCTCAACATTGATTGCATCGGGGGCAGCCTTCAGCTTATAAAGATCGGTCATGATTCCTTTGACCGAAAGACCGTCAATATCCGCGCGAACATCAAGCTTGCCGAGCTGCTCATCAAAAGGTGAGTAGCCGGTGGTTTGGATGGTGAATTCGGTCTCTACGCCAATCTCTTCGAGCGTCATTTCTCCGTAGTTGGAGAAGCCCCAGTCATATATCTCCTTTGCAACCTTGTATCGGTAGGTGGTAAGCCTTCCGTTGGCGTTGCTGTCGCCAAACTGAATGAGGATGAGAGTGACATCATCCTTTTTGGAAGCGGAAGCGAGGCAGTAGCCTGCCTGATTGGTTTCGCCGGTCTTTCCGCCGATACAGTATTCATATAGGAAGCTTGTAGTATCCGTCTCCTTCTTGCAGATAAGCTTGTTGGAGTTTTCAAGATGATAGCCTGCGCTATGCTTATTGTTCGGAGGAATATCATATGTTACGGTCGAGATGACTTCGCTCACCAGCTCATTTTTCAGTACGTACTGCATCAGAAGAGCAAAGTCATATGCCGTGGTGTAGTGTTCCTCGTTGTGCCTGCCGTCCACGGTTGCGAAATGGGTATTGACCATGCCAATCTCGGCAGCTTTATCGTTCATCATCTCAAGGAACTTATCGACTGCATCGGATTCCTCGACAGCATCGCCGTAAACCTCTGCAACCGTCTCAATAGCAAGTTCCTTTGCAGCATCGTTGCCGGAGCGCATCATTAGTCCGTGAAGCACATCGATGAGGGCGATCTCTTCGCCGCCCTTCAGACCCATCAGGGAGCTTTTGGGGCCAAAGCCTGAAACGGCACGCCAACCTACGGTAACCACTCTGCTCATGTCCTGAATGTTTTCGGCAGCAAGAATGGCAGTCATCAGCTTTGTTGTGCTGGCAGGATAAGCCTTTTCATAGCCTTTGCGCTCATACATGACCGCACCGGTTTCAGCTTCCATAAGGAGCAAATGCGGTGTGGTAATGTCTTCAAACGGATCCTGCTCCGTTCCGCCTTCTGCAAATGCGGCAAACGGAAGCACCGCGAGCATCATAACGATGCTGAATAATAAACATAGAAATCTCTTCATCGGTCTCCTCAAAAGCAAGAGTTTTTATCGGGAGGTGCTGCCAAAAACGCAGAAAACCATGCGGGCAAAACCATACAAAATAAATTATAGCATTTTCTGCCATATTTGTACAGTTCAAATTTTCTCGATAATACATGGAAAAATCAAGGGCAAAATACAATAGTAAATGCTGAAGCGGCATTTACCATGGGAATTATGCCTGCGGAAAGGTTATTCTCTATTCTGTATTTTCTATTTTACATAGCAGGCGCTATATGCTATAATAATATCATAGAAGGGAATGATTCCCAGGTAAGGAAGGTCATTTAATGAAATTGTTTTGGAACAAAGTGCTTGCCGGATTCGTGATAGGTGCAGGTGCGATAATCCCAGGCCTGAGCGGAGGTATCCTGGCCGTTTCAATGGGATTGTATCAGCCCACGATCGAGGCAGTCACGGGATTTTTCAAAAAGCCTAAGAAGAACTTCAAATTCTTGCTGCCACTTGCGATTGGCGGCGTTATCGGGTTTCTGATTTTCTTAATGCTCATCGACAGCCTGTTTGCCGATTTTCAGACCGAGATAATCTGTCTGTTCCTCGGCCTTGTCATCGGCAGCATTCCAAGCTTTCTCAAGGAAGCAAAGGGCGATGCAGCTACATTCAAAAAACGCAACTGGATTTTTGCTGTGATGGGCTTTGCTGCCGTTATGGCTTTGATCCTTTTAGGAATTAAAACAGGAAACGGCACAGGCGTAGCTTCCCGTGAGATAACCCCGCTGATTTCAATGCTATGCGGTGGGATAATTATTATCGGCACGGTGCTTCCGGGCGTCAGTACCTCTTTCGTACTTATTAACATGGGCGTGTACGAAAACTTTATGAAGGTGTTTACGAACCTTATTAAGTTCAAGGACCTTGGTCATAATATTGTGCTTGCTCTCTTTGCACTCCTGGGGGTGCTTATCGTGGCTGTTCCCATGCTGCTCCTTGTACGCAAGGTTTTGGAAAGATTCCATCGCCAATCCTACTTTGCTCTCTTTGGCATACTAATTTCAACCATTGTCGGATGTGTTATTCAGGAGATAATGCGGTATTCCGCTCCCCTGCCGTTTTACAGATATTTGATTTTCGTTGCCCTGTTCGTTGTCGGCCTGTTCTGCTCCTACATAATGGACAAGAGCATGAAGAAGCTGGAGGTCAACGCAGCGGAGCAGACCGCACCGGCACAGGAATAAACGCTTCCATTTCATTTATATGGAGTGAAAAATAACCCGAAAGGCTGGGTCAATATGCTTAATGCAAAGGAATGCAGCGGCGAACGTCATGAGTTCGGAGGGGATGGCAGAATTATCATCGCCCAAGCCGAACGGATTGCCGATGCGCTGATTCGAGATTACGGAGGAAGGGTCAAGCTCATCTATATTGACCCTCCCTTTGGCACGGGCGGCAGCTTTGAGTTCAAGGATAAGACTGCGGTCGCTGCGTATTCCGATGCCGCCGGACGGGAAGAATACATGTCGATGATGAGAAGGGTACTGGTCTGCTGTCGTGAACTGCTCAGTCCCGATGGCTCAATCTATGTACATATCGACTATAGAATGAGCGGCTGCATTCGCACGCTGATGGACGAACTGTTTGGCGAAGATAATCTCATGAACGAGATAATCTGGTCGTATAAGTCCGGCGGTAGGGCGATAAGGCATTTTTCAAGAAAACACGATACCATTCTTCTTTATAGAAAGAGTAAAAGCGTCTACTTCAATATCATGGCGGCAGGGATACCGCGCGGCAATGTGCGGCGCAATCATATGAAACGCCGTGTCGATGAGGATGGACGCATTTATTATGCAATAAAATCAGGCGGCAAGGAGTACCGCTATTACGAGGATGATCTGATTTTCCCATCCGATGTCTGGGATGATATAGAGCATTTGCATCAACGCGACCCGGAACGCACCGGTTATGCCACGCAGAAGCCGGAAGCGTTGCTGAGGCGTATTATCTCGGTATCGTCTGAACCGGGCGATCTTGTAATGGACCTATTTTCCGGAAGCGGAACGACCGCAGCTGTCGCACAAAAGCTCGGGAGGCGTTATGCTGCCGTGGATTGCGGAAGCGCATCCCTGCTCGTTCAGCGCAGAAGGATGCTGAGCATAGAGCCGAACCATGAGTTTTTTACTGAACCCAAGTCGTTTTGTATTGATTATGTGAATGCACCCTGGCACCTTGAGCCCGAGGAAGCGGAAAGCCTAATCGAAATACAGCCGGCTGACGGTGGCCATGTCGTTATCGTGCGTACGGAAGGCGAGAACCGCTGCTCCTATGCTGCGGCAGGAAGAATGGATGGCGGAGTTTTCAACGCCGATAGCTATATAATTAAACCGATGAGAGCCGAAAGTCTGTTCGTACCGTACGGAGCAACTCTGCATCTGACAGATGGTAAGTGCAGGCAAGGCTTCTTTGAAATACAAGTTTGATTTTGCAAAAGAAAAGGAGAATAATATGAGATCCAAGGTTTATTTTACCCGGGAAATAACCCCCGAAAATGTTTTAAGACTGTACAGGCTGCTTGGTATTGACCTTGAGGGCAAGGTCGCGGTCAAGCTGCATTCCGGAGAAACGGGAAATCAGAATTTCCTGCGGCCGGAATTCTTTAAGCCTGCCATCGATGCGGTGAACGGAACCGTTGTTGAATGCAATACCGCCTATGACGGCACGCGCAACACCACCGAAGCGCATTGGCGGACGATGGAGGAGCATGGATGGTCAAAGTATTTTAATGTCGATATTATGGATGAGGATGGCGAGATAGCCCTGCCAATCGTTGGGGGAACGCACCTCACGGAGAATTTCGTCGGCGATCACTTCAATAATTATGATTCAATGCTCATTCTCTCCCACTTTAAGGGACATCCCATGGGAGGCTTTGGCGGAGCGCTGAAGAACATTTCGATCGGAATCGCTTCTTCTCACGGCAAGGCACATATTCATGGAGTCGGAGATCCTGAAAAGATATGGACGGCCGACCATGATTCGTTCCTCGAGTGCATGGCGGAGGCGGCCAAGTCTATCATGGACGCAATGAATGGAAGGATAGCATTCGTGAATGTTATGAAGAATATGTCCGTCGATTGCGACTGTTGTTCAGTGGCTGAAGATCCCAAGATAGGCGATATCGGGATACTGGCTTCGCTTGACCCCGTTGCTATCGATAAGGCGTGTGTGGATCTTGTGTACGCATCGGATGACCCAGGAAAGGCAGATCTCATCAAGCGAATGGAGTCAAGAAATGGCATCCACACCGTTGATGTCGCAGCAAAGCTTGGCGTTGGCAGCATTGATTACGAACTCATAGAAGTATAATCCAATAATAAAGCAATGGAGTAAGATCGGGAGCGGACAAGCTTTCGATCTTATTCTTGCACTAAGATAGAATAATAAAAAAACAAAAGATATTCCGCAAGAATCTTAATATATTTATTTGAAGAATGAAGCGAAAAGTACAAAAAAGTGAATGAAATAAAGGAAAAAACGGAAAATAATCGAGGAAGTCGAGGGAGCGAAAAAAGTGTTGACAAAGGGGAAGAGGGGTGATATAATAGCG
>UQNF01000019.1 GCA_900542285.1 uncultured Clostridium sp. | reverse complement strand
ACCCTTGACTGCTCTCTTGAGAGGAAATGTGTCACCTATGCTTGACGCTTCAACAGTGAAAAAGCTTTATTACAGCATAATAGTATTGATTTTTATACTCGCTTATCTTATAATGTTATCGATATTTATAAGGGGAAGTATTTCTTGTGACAGAGCTTATAAAAAAGTTCAGCACTGAGCTTTTGCCGGATGGCGGAACGGTCATCGCTGCCGTCAGCGGCGGAGCTGACTCAATGCTTCTTCTTTATCTTCTTAATGAAATAATAAACAGCGGTATAAAGGATATAGCTCTTATTGCCGCTCATTTCAATCACGGCATAAGGGAAAATGCTGTTCGTGACGAAACCTTGGTAAAGGATTACTGCTTAAAAAACGCAATTCCTTTTCGTACCGGAAGGGGCAATGTTCCGGAATATGCCGATAGAATGAAGCTTTCTACAGAAACCGCCGCGAGGGAGCTTCGATATGGCTTTTTATCCTCTCTTTCGCAGGATGAAAAATCAAATAACGGGAATAAAACCGTTATTGCGACCGCTCATCATATGGACGATAATGCCGAAACCATATTGCTCAACCTCATAAGAGGCTGCGGTATGAGCGGCCTTATCGGGATAAAGCCATCATCAATTATGGGGATAGGCGGCTGCCACACGGAGATAATCCGCCCGATGCTGCTTTTTTCAAAGGCGGATATCGTCAAAGCTGCGGAAGAGAGGGGCATACCGTTTGTTCATGACGAGACCAACGATATTGCGGATGCTTCCAGGAACAGGCTGAGACTTGAGATAATACCCCTCTTACGAGGCATTAATCCTTCTATTTCGGAAACGCTGACAAGAAATGCGTCCATTCTTGCGGAGGACGAGGCGTTTTTCGGCTCATATATAGAGAGCGAATACGGCTCATATGTGAGAAAAACAGACGGAATAATTACTGCCGATAAAGCGAGGATAGCCGCAGCGCCGCTCGCTGTAAAGCGAAGGATAGCGAAGCATATTCTGAACCTTTCCGGCATTGAGAAGGATTATTCGTTTTCGGACATCGAACGAACGGTCGCTTTATTTGACGGCGCAGCCGGCAGAAGCGAAAAGGTCGGCAGCATTCTAATTCAAGCCAATGCCTGCACGGTCGATTTTTTGAGCGGCGACGTTCTCAAATTGGCCGCTCTTGAGGAAGGGCAGCTTCTGTTTTCAGCGGAAAGAGATGATTTCGCCAAGCTGGGAGCAGTTAAAACTCCCACAGGAGAGCTGGAGGTTTCCTTGCTTGATGGGTCGGAGGCTGAAAGGGTAAAGCGAAAGCTTCTTTCCGGCGCAAGGATAGAAAAAGAAAAGGGATATCTCGATTTTTCCAAGCTTGGCGATGAAATTATCGTCAGAACAAAAAGGGATGGGGATTCCTTCTTCCCTGTCGGCGCACCGGGCAGAAAGAATCTTGGGGATATTATGACGGATATCAAGCTTCCTCTCCACCGAAGAAGGACTCTGCCCATCGTCGAAAGCGGAGGAGAGATAGTCTTTGTTCCGAAGATAAGGATTTCCGAAACCGTCCGGGTGACGGAAGGGACGGAGAGGATACTTTATCTCCTGTATAAGGAAACTAAGTAAATAACGGTCGAGCGAAAAACTTTACCGCTAAAATAAATCAATAAATCAAACCTATGGAGCTTGCTCCGGAAAGGATCAATTATGCCAAAGAAAATCGACCTTCACAGCGATATTGACCATATTCTCATTGATGAACCAACGCTCAAAAACAGGGTCAAGGAGCTTGCCGCAAGGCTTACCGAGGAATATAAGGGTAAAAATCCAATCTTTGTCTGCATTCTGAAGGGTTCGGTGAATTTCTTCAGCGATCTTACCAGGGAATTTGACGATTATTGCGAATATGATTTCATGTCCGTATCCTCCTATGGCAAGAGCATGAAGACGACGGGATATGTCCGCATCCTCAAGGATCTCGATATGACGATCACCGACAGGCATGTCATCATCGTCGAGGATATTATGGATTCCGGCAGGACGCTGGATCATCTCACCTGTATGCTTCGCGAGAGGAAGCCCGCTTCGCTGAAGCTTATCACGCTCCTGGACAAGCCCAACAGAAGAGCATGCGCCATTTCTCCGGATTACTACGGTTTCGTTATCCCCGATGAGTTCGTTGTAGGCTATGGTCTTGATTTCGCCGGCATTTACAGGAATCTTCCCTATATCGGAGTGCTCAAGGAAGAGGTCTATAAATGATAAGCAATCCCGGGAAATAAGCTAATGCGATGTTTTCCGTGTTTATTTCTGTTTTTTAACTGTAATTAACGGTAGATTAACAAATATTTAATAATTTTGCTTTATTTTCAAAGGAGGAAGGAAAATGAAGGTATTATTGACCGGCGGAGCCGGATTTATCGGCTCACATACCGCTGTGGAACTGCTGAACGCAGGCTATGAAGTCGTTATTGCCGATAATCTTTACAATAGCTGCGAGGAGGTCATCTCACGCATTGAGGAGCTTGGCGGCAAAAAGGTCGCCTTCTATAAGATAGATGTGACCTGCCGCGAGGCACTCGAGGAGCTGTTTTCCAAGGAAAAAATAGACGCCTGCATACATTTTGCAGGGTTGAAGGCAGTCGGAGAATCCGTGGCAAAGCCCCTCGCCTACTATCGCAACAACCTCGATTCCACGATGACGCTCATCGAGACAATGGAGAAGTTTAACGTCAATATTCTCGTTTTCAGCTCCTCCGCAACCGTGTACGGCTTCCCGGAGACCGTCCCCGTGGATGAAAGCGCGGATACCTGGTGCACGAATCCATACGGCTGGACCAAGTATATGAGCGAACAGATCATGAGGGATGCCTGCGCCGCAGACCCCAAGCTGTCCTGTATGCTGCTCCGCTATTTCAATCCTATCGGAGCGCACGAAAGCGGCCGCATAGGCGAGAATCCCAAGGGTATTCCAAACAATCTCATGCCCTATATCTCTCAGGTCGCAATCGGAAGGCGTGAGAGGCTTTCGGTATTCGGCAACGACTACAATACCCATGACGGCACGGGAGTCAGGGACTATATCCATGTAGTCGATCTTGCGAAGGGACATATAGCTGCTCTCAGATATGCCGAAAAGCATACGGGCTGTACCGCTGTAAACCTCGGCACGGGCAAGGGTTACAGCGTGCTGGATATAGTCAAAGCCTTTGAAGCCGCAAACGGGATTAAAATTCCGTATGTTATCACCGACCGCCGCCCCGGAGATGTGGAAACCCTTTATGCCGATCCGAAGCTTGCCGAAGAGATGCTTGGCTGGAGGGCTGAAAAGAGCATTGAGGATATGTGCAGGGATACTTGGCGCTGGCAGAGGATGAACCCCAACGGCTACGTCGCCGAGGAGTGACCCTGACAGGGATTATCCGGAGGGACGATATGGAAGAAAAACAGCAAGAAGAAAATAATCAAAATAAAAAGAAGAGCAAGCTAAGAATACTGCTTATTATCCTGCTTGCGGTCATATTGTTGATATTGCTCCTGCTTGCGGTCGTTTACCTGAAGCTCAAGGGCATGAGCAGGAATTCTGTCGGTATCGTGCCCAAACCAAGCGGAGGTATAGAGATATTGACTCCGGAGGCAACGCTTGTTCCGGTGCTCAATGAGGATGAGCTTGACCTAAGCGAGGATTATTATATCGAGATAGACCCCGACGACATGACCGAGGATCCCATATTTGAAACGAATCCAAAGGATCCGGATGTGATAAATATTCTGATGCTCGGCAGCGACTCAAGGGGCAGGGACAGAGGAAGGACCGACAGCATTATACTTGTATCCTTCAATCAGCGCACAAGGGAAGCCAAGATGCTGTCTTTCCTGCGCGACAGCTGGGTATACATTCCCGGAAGAGATGCGTGGAACAGGATAAACACCGCCTATATGTACGGCGGCGTGGGTATGCTCATCAACACCCTGAACGTCAATTTTGACCTGGATATAAAGTACTATATGAAGGTCAATTTCTCTTCTCTCGTAAGCATTACCGATAAGCTCGGCGGAATAGATATCGAGCTTTCGGAGAAGGAGATAGAGTATATCAACAAGAGCAGTACCGAAAAGCTTCCGGTCGAGGCGGGATGGCATCACCTAAACGGTGAGCAGACCCTTATCCACGCCAGAAACAGGAGGATAGGCAATGGCGACTGGGCAAGGACCGAGAGGCAGCGCAATGTCATGATGGCATTCCTGCGCCGCGCCAGGGAGGAAACCAGCGCTTCGAGCCTTGCTTCGCTCGTTTATAATCTCATAGATGATGTTGAGACAAACATGAGCCCAACGCAGCTCGTATCCCTTGCAATTGACGTCGTACTGAATGGAGAACTGAGCCTGAACAGTCGTCCCGTACCGTTTGAAAAAACATGGAATTATGCGTGGGAAGGCAAAATGGCAGTTATCCATATAGATATTGAGGCTAACAAACAGATGATCAACGAGTATCTGTATGAAGAATAAAAACGGATGCATTTTCTTGATTATTCTGTTAATCTGAGGCATGAAATGGAAGAATTAAGAAAAAAAGCGTTATTGATATTTAATCCGATAGCCGGAGAAAAGCGTTCGCTAAGACTGATGCCGGAGGTCATCAAACGCATGACCGAAAGCGGCTATATCTGTACTGCGCTGACTACGACCGGCAGGGGTTCGGCAACCGAGATAGCCGCCGAGCACGGAGCGGAGAACGATGTTATCGTCTGCTCCGGCGGTGACGGTACCGCCAACGAGGTTATAAGGGGCATGATGCAGATACCGCATGAAAACAGGCCTCTGTTCGGCTATATCCCGACGGGAAGCACAAACGACTTTGCCGATGCGCTTGAGATCCCTACGGATGTCAATGAGATAATCGACAACATTACCCAAGGGGATATCGTTCCCATCGACACGGGTTTGTTTAATGACCGCTATTACGCCTATGTATGTGCATTCGGAGCATTCACCGATGCTTCCTATTCGACATCACAGCTTCAGAAGAACATCTGGGGTTCTCTCGCCTATTTCATCAAAGGAATAAGCTCAATAAAGGATATAAAACCTATTCGGGCAAGGTTTACCCTCGATAACAAGGAGGTCGTGGAGGACGATTTCGTATTCTGCTCCATCAGCAATTCCAAGATAATCGGCGGGATCATTCGGCTTAACCCCGGCTGGGTCGATATGAATGACGGCAAGTTTGAGATACTGCTCATAAAGTATCCCAAAAACGGCGTGGAGCTTGGCAAGATAGTCAACGCTATCACCACAAGGGAGCTTAAAAGCTGTGAACTCATTCGTATTTTCAGTGCAAGCGATATCCTGGTGGAATCCCTGGGAGAAAAGAATATCGACTGGTCGCTCGACGGAGAGGGAGAAACCGATGTCAAGACTGCTCATGTCATAAACATGCATTCTTCCATTCGAACATTTGTAAACCGTCAGAATAGAATGTGATATGAGCCATCTCCCTTTGGCGGAACAAAACTCAGTCGGGGCTAATGGATATGGCAACTGCAGCAGGATACTCACGAGCACGATGATAAGTACTGCTATCTGCGAGTTGTTGATGGTTGGGACTCGTCAAACAGTTGTTAAAGCCATCGGGTTCAAGCTGAACGGATAAGAAAGGAGAAAACATGAAAAAAATTTCAATTCTGATTGTGGGGATGTTGTTTGTGGCGATGTTTATAACAGGTTGTTCGAGCAAGACATACCATATTAAAGACATAGTCGAGCTTAAAGACGAACAGCCGATAAGCATTATTATCCACTTTGATGATCCATCAATAGAACCTAAGATAATTGAAGCCAAAGATGATATCGATATAATTATCAGAAACCTGACCGAATTGAAGTATAAGAGGATGAAATCAAATTCACTTGCCCCTCTTGGGAATACTTCTTTCGAGTTGAACTATTCTGATGGAAGCAAACTCGAATTAGGAGCCATGTATGTAAAAGATTTGCACGGTGACTTTTATCAAGCGGAATCAATGGATTTTGCGTCCTTGTTAGAGAGTTACCGGCCATAAGAAAGCATTTTGAAAAGTATTTCACGCTGACTTCATAACCGGAAACAAATACGACTATTTCAAACTCAAGAGAGGTACTGATCACAAATAGTGTCGAACCTCTTCTTTTTAGATTTCAATAGAGTAATCCATCTCAAGGCGGAGATAGCAGAGGATCGGTCGGAAGAAGTGTTAAAACAGGTGCTTCGCTTACCGAGCATACATTTCGCATGCAATGGACAAGGAATAAAACTAACTAACATAAAACAAAGGATCAAGGAAACCATACTCCTCTTCGGTCTCAATCACAACATTAAAAAGCCTGTAAGCAAATACTCCATCACATGCATCAGCGTCTCGGAATAGCGCAGGTCATAACGGAGGATCCCGAACTTTTGATAACTGACGAACCAATGAATGGGCTTGACAAGAATGGCGTACGGGAGATGCATGGGTTGTTAAAGGGCTGTTTGGAAAGTGTAAAATAATAATCCCCTTCTCCAATAATCCTGCAGACGTCGACACCCTATGCGATAAAGTCTGCAAGATGGATGACGGAATGATGGCCTGAAAAGCAATATATTTTCATTTTGTCCACAAAAGAACAGAAATTCGTCCAATTGAATGTTGCGCAGTTTAAAAAATTATGGTATTATAAAGTATAACAATATGAAAAGGAGATAGCAGATAATGAAGGTTGCATGGATCATATCCGGGGCCATTTCTTAGCTTATGGCCTCGGTTGCAGCTGTGTTTGAATATCTGCCGTATCTATAAGCCGGAAGTTCCTGAAGGGCTTTTGAACAAGTAAATTGAGCCGGTGCAGCACGGATAAAAGAGAAAGCATAATGCTCAGCTTTTGCTTGGCTATTTATAACGGCATACGATAAGCAATGCAGGTGTACTTTTCTAAGCATCATGACCTTAAGATGGTCGAATACTATCAATAGTTGAGGAGGATATTGAATATGAAGAAAATATTTTCGTTTTTGCTTGCTGCAGCAATGATTGTTTCAGCAATTGCTGCTGTGCCATCGAATGCGTCCGCATATTCCCAGGACGAACCGACTTTTTACTTAGTGCCAGAATCTGATCCCGCATTTCCTGAACAAAGTGAAACCCCATTTGTTATACAGGACGAGATCATTTTTAGCCCCGTCAGAAGTGCCCCGTCCGGCCGCGAACTGGGCATTATGAAGCTTCGTGAGGCCGGGTGTTCCGATTTCTCCATAGAAAGCTTCAGCGATGAGGAATTAGAACAGTTATCCACTGCTACAAAGGTGATTATCAGCACTTCGTATTTTGCCGAAGTGTACGACGCGGATTCTGGTGAAGCGAGCCTTGTTAACATATCTTACGATAATTTTATTGAACTTGAACAGCAGGATATCCCTGAGGATGAGGAAGAACTCCCGATTCTCCTGCCTTCTGATGCAAACATAGAAAACGAGCAGGTGTCTCCGATGGTCGTTAAGAATACGAACGGTGGCCGTATTATAGTTGAAACGCGGTTGTTTCGGATAGCAAATTCCGGTAATCCCGGAGAAGCCGATTAAATGCTTATTAGCAGATCGATATAATTAACATATTTATACGTTTGTAGTGAAAAAAGGAGGAATTATCGTGAAAAGAAGGATACTCTTGATATTAGCGGCTCTTTTAGTTATTTCAGCATGTTCTTGCAAACCTTCCACAACAGGCACGAACGAAGAAGCTGCATTAAAGGTCAGCGAGTTTGCGGCTTCCCTTAACACAATATTTCAGGAAGCATTCGACAGTTTATCATCTGTTAAAACGCCTGTCTGCAAGGCGGAGGGACATGATCTTATAATAATCTACGAACATGATAAATCGGTTAGTATGACGCCCGAAGAGTGGGAGGAACATGCCAAAAGCGATGATCTTATCCATTACCCATACTATAAGGACTTGGTGGAGTATGTTGGTGATGAGGGAGTTCGCCTTGTTATTAAATATGTTGACGCTGATGGAGAAACAATGGCAACACACATAATTGACAAGGGATACACGCCTTCCTCCACCAACGGTATCGATGTGATTGATCCAAATGATGTGGATATTGAAGCGTTGAAATCCAAGCTGGATAAGTATTGTGCTGACAATCAAGATAGGCTCACAGCAGAATACGGCGAAATCTTCGATGGCGCTTCCGGTCCGAGATGCTATATCGAGGATCTGAATCTCGTATTGGAATACAGGTATACAGCTAATATCACAAGGCAGGAGTTCTTTGAAATAATTGAAGAGTCCGTAATTGCGTTTAACCCTGTAGCTGCAGATCTTATTGCTTCAATGGGCAATATGCCCGTAGGAATTATAATACGCTGTTTTGATTCCAATGGCGAAAAGCTCTTGGATTATCCGATCGGGGGGCTATCGTCCATTGTTGAATTCCAAGGGTAATAACGGGATTTTCATGGTCCATAAAAAGGCGTCGTCGATATCTGCTTCACCGGCATTGGACTTTTTACCGTTACCGAAGCGTACGAACTTAAATACCTTATCTCGGAATTATCCGAGAGATCAGCGTAAGAATACGGTGCAGCCCATCATGGACTGCACCGTTTCCTCAAAACTCCCTTATGCGGAGCCGCCAATGGTTTTTTTGCAAAAAAACGGGTATTCAGGGGAAAACCTGGGAAACAATAGATTGAACGGATGAGACCCATTATAAGACTGCTTGAGATGAATGCCCTTATGCGCCTTTAGGTTGCGTTAATATCAAAAATCGAGCATCGAAGTTGGTGGAACAAAGCCGCCGGTTCTGCTATACTGTTTCTACAAACAACAGGGAGGTAAAAACCCATGAGCTTTGGCCAAAATGTGCAGTTTTTAAGGAAGATGCGAAACAAGATGACGCAGGAGGAGCTGGCTGATAAACTTGGCGTGAGCAGACAGACCGTTTCCAAGTGGGAACTGGACACTGCCTATCCGGAAATGAACAAGCTTATAGAGCTTTGCAATCTTTTCTCCTGTTCTATGGACCAATTGGTGCGAGAGGACATTTGCATCAACGAAGAAGCCTATTCGGACATTCGTTTCGAGGAGGTACCGGCATTTCGCTATATCAGATATGCGGTTATCAGTATGGAGCCGGAAGATGACGCCATCAGCCATGTCAGAAACCTATCAAAGGAGCTTGGGATAGTTTCGCCGGAGATAATTGGCTGGGATTTTCCGGTGGTCTCACCGGAACAGGCTAATGTTTTCAATATGCATGGTTATGCGGCGGCGCTAATTCTTCGGGACGAGGCGGACAACAGCGGTATGCGGACGGAGGTCTTTTGCCAGCAAGCACAGAAGTATATCGTTATAACCATCAAGGATCCCATGTCTGCACCTTTTCGCCTTATTCCCAACGCATATAAGGTCCTTATGACCCATATGAAGGTAAACGGAATAAACCACAAGGAGGATCCCAAGGTCATCTCATGCTTTGAAAAGGAGTATGAAAAGGATTGCGTTCACTATATGGACGTGTACATTGCGGTGGAATAGCCAAAGCCGAATGATATGGTCGTGATGTTCGGGATATTTTGAAATTACTTCTTAACGCTAAGTCGATATTCTTAGAAAGCAGGCAAAACCGAACGCAAGGGAAATCGAATCCCACAGGATGAATATTTAATGGTCTATATTGACTTAAATATTGGGAGCGAATATAATAATCATGCCAATAATCAATGAAAGGAGTTTGTTATGAGAAAACAGATCAAACTCAGAGCAAAGCAGTGCTTTGGCAATCAAAGAGGTATAGCGAGACTTACCTATTTCATCTATATGCTGATAATCGGAGCTGTCAGCGCCGTAGTAGGATATGCGAGCAGCTTGGGTGGCGGTATTTCAGCGGCAATAAACCATGGTAATTTTTATGGCATTATCGTTCAAGGGATCATGTTCGGCGGCCTTGTATCCACGGCAGTCAGCATCTTCGCGTTTTTGAATCTTGGCGTTGGATACTGCGGTTCCTTCCTGAGAATATGGCAGCAAAGGGAAACTACGCTCGGAGATATGTTCACAATAGGCTTTGTCCCCTATTGGAAGAAGCTCGGCGCAATGGCGCTTTCTTCGCTGTATATCGCTCTTTGGTCGATGCTGTTTGTAATTCCGGGCATCATTAAGACCTTTTCATACGCAATGGTTCCCTATATACTTGTGGAAATGCCTTCGGTGGGCGCAAGTGAAGCCATCGATCTCTCAAAGAGGATAATGAGAGGCTATAAGTGGAAGCTCTTTGTTCTGAATCTCAGCTTTATCGGTTGGGATCTGCTGAATGCGTTCACCTTTGGAATACTCGGTATTCTGTTTGTAGAACCCTACAAGGCCACCGCAAATGCAGGCTTCTATGAGATGGTAAGGGACAATGCGCTCGCAAACGGCATCATCCGTGTAGAAGGCGATACCGACACCAATACTATCTGACGGACAGGGATAACATTGCCCCGGTAAAGGAGGGCAATTACATAAAAATCAAGGCATCCGAAAGCTTAAGTATGCGGGTGCCTTTTTTGCATTCGGTTTCCCTGCCATTTCCCTATCCTAAAGCGTTGACGGTGACGGGAGAACTGCAAGGGAAAGCATAGCAGCAGAACGAAGCGTCTGCTTCGCCCTGCTGCGATAATAATTATTCAGTCTAAACCTATCAGTTCTGAAGCATCGGAGAATTGAGCGACAGGACCTTGGTCTTTTCAAGATGGGTGCGCAGGATCGCCGCTGCATATTCGCTGTCGCCACTGCGGCAGGCTTCAAGGAGCTTATAGTGCTCGGTGCGAGTCTGCCCGCTGACTTCGGCTGCGGAATAATAGGGACGAACATAACGGTCAACGTTTGCGTGGAGCTGTTCGATGAGCTTGGTCAGGAATTTATTATTGGTTGCATCATAGATGGAAAAATGGAATTCAAGATTGAGATCCTCAAGCTTGTTGATGTCGGTCTCGCTCTCTGCTTCCTCGAGTATCTGCGATGCCCTCTCAATATCCCTGTCGGTGATAAGGGGAATAGCTGCACGGATAGCGCCCATCTCAAGGATAATACGGGTGTCCATGGCATTCTCAAGCTCATCACGGGTGAGCTTGGTTACGACCGCGCCCCTGTTGGGGTAAATGCGGACAAGACCCTCTGCATCGAGCTGACGAAAAGCCTCCCTTACGGGGATATGGCTGACGCTCAGCTGAGCGGAAATCTCATCCTGACGGAGGGGCATACCACCGGGGAGCACGCCTCTGATGATCGCGGTACGGAGGACCTTAAAAACCCAGTCCCTTGCCGCCAATGAACGTTGCTGCATTTCATCTGCAATGTCTTTAAGCTGCATAAAAATACTCTCTTTCTTAGGTTTTCTTTCGTATACAGATCATCCGCATACATAACCAAACTTATTATAAACCTATACTATATTATTGTCAAGAAGCTTTTTAGAAATTTTTTAGAAATCTTCAAAAAAATAGGCAAAAACAGATAAATAATTTACCAAAGCGGCGATTTAAGGTCAGGTTTTGGCGCAGAAACGGCCGCTTGCGGCATTCGCCTGTCCTGATGCGCTTTTTTTGAAGCGTACGGCGGCTTGCAATAATGATTGGCTTCCTGTATAATGTATTTGTGAGAATATGCAAAAAATTTCTCATTCTGAAAGGTAAGGCTTGGTAAAGGATATGAAGAGGGACGGAAAGACAGCAAGGCCGTTGACGATAACGCTGATAGCGGTTTTGGCACTTCTGCTGATCCTGCTGGTCGCGAATGGAAGCAAGGTGGCCAATTGGGTCGAAAACGGACTTGCAACGGTGCTGACGCCGGTTGAGGGAGCTGCCGCAAAGGCCTCCGACGCCATAGTCGGCTTCTTTAAAAGGGTATTCAACACTACGGATGCCGATGTAGAGAACGAAAGGCTCAGGGCGGAGCTTGCACTTCAGGAACAGATGAAAACGGAGCTTGAGGAGCTCAGGAAGGAGAACGAAAGACTGTCCGGCCTGCTCAACTATTCATCTGCGCTTGGAGAAAAGAACGTCTGCGCCGCAAGGGTCATCGCAAAATCGTCCGGGGTTTGGTTCAGGACGCTAACGCTCAATGTCGGAAGAAACAAGGGCGTTGATATCGATATGACGGTGATCGCAAGCAAAGGCCTCGTCGGAAGGGTGTCGGAGGTCGGCTACGATTGGTGCAAGGTCACCTGCATAATCGATTCATCCTCCATCGTTCCTATATTAGTTGAACGCACAAGGGATAACTGCATGGCGCGCGGCTTGCTCGAGGGAACGCGCGGCAATGCTTCCATGGAGCTATACTACCTGCCCTCCGACCGCACGAACCTTGAACCCGGCGATATCGTGGTAACAAGCGGCATTGACGGCATTTATCCGAAGGGGATCCTGGTAGGCACGGTAACAGAGGTGTTTGTTGAGGGAGAGATCAATGCTGTAATCTCCCCATCGGTTGACTTTATGCACCTTGAGGAGGTTGCCGTCATTCTCGGAGAGAAGGCGGACGGCTGATGAAGAAATACGCTTTCACGCTCATAATCGCCGCCGGATTGCTGGATTTCCTCGTCTTTGATATAGCAGGAATAACCCTGTTCGCTCCAAACTGTCTGCTTGCGGTCTTTGTTGCCCTCGCCCTTGCCGTCGGCTATGCTCCGATGGCTGTTGCCGGGGTCATCCTTGGGCTTGCTATCGATGCTGTCGCAAACGGCTTTGTCGGCATGACCTCCGTAAGCCTTGCCCTTGCTGCCCTTGCAGGCGGCGCTTTTCACGGCAGATTCTATGCCGATAACGTTATCGTTCCCGCAGGCATCTCGTTTGGCTGTATTTTCCTGCAGGAGAGCTTAATTTACATTGTCTGTATCCTTCTGGGAAGGAATATGGCCGGTTATGGCACTATGCTTTTGACGCATATCCTCCCCTGTGCGGTCCTGACGGCGGCGGTGAGCGCACTAAGCTATGCCGTTGCAAGAAAGGGCAAGGTGCAGACAGTCCAATAATTGCGCATACTTGGGAGGTTGAAGATGCCCAAATATCATAAACCGAATAAAATACGGCGCGATGCCCGTTTACGGCGTGCAGCTTCCGTTCGCCCCTTTTCGCGCTTTATAATACTCTCTCTCGTGCTCCTTCTGATGATGGGAGTGCTTGTAAACGGACTCTATGCGCTCACGATTAAGGAGGGCGCCGAGTATTCCTCACAGGCGCAGCAGGAGGCCGTGAGCGTTATTACGCTAAGAGGAAAACGAGGAACCATTTACGACTGCAATGGCCTTGTGCTCGCATATGATGAAACCTGCTACAATGTTGAGTTTCTGCGCGACGGCAATAACCGTTCGGATTATTTCAGCGCGGTATATACCGAATCCCTGCTTGAAGCGATAAAGATAATTGAAGAGAACGGCGGTACAACCATAGACACCTCGTACATAAGGATGGACGAGAACGGTGAATTCTACTATGATTGGGGTTCGCAGAACGAAAAGACCATCATCTCGCGTTACCGCAATTTCTGCAACGCCTGCGGTTTTTCCATTCCAAAGAATTCTGACGGCACGGAAAAACCTATTTCCGAATGGATGACTGCGGAGGAGGCGTATCTGAGGCTGAGAAAATCCTGGTTCATCCCCTCAAGCCTGCCGTATGAGGATGCCGTAAAGGTCATCTCAATACGCCAGGATGTGCTGCTCAATGACTATAAGAGCTATGAACCCATTGTCATCGCCTATGATGTGAGCATGGCAACAGTCGCGCAGCTTGAAATGAAGAAGCTTGAGGGCATAACGACTGCAAAGAGTACCACAAGGGTCTATCCGTACGGCATGACTGCGGCGCATGTGCTGGGCTATTGTCAGGGTATTACAGAGGACAACTACGAGGAGTATATCGCAAAGGGCTATTCCCGAGATGATAAGATCGGCGTTTCGGGCATAGAGGCTACGATGGAACAATACCTTACCGGAAGCTCATCGGAGCATCACGGCAGGATCGAGCTCAAGACCAACGCCAATAAATCAATAATTGAATACATCAGCAATATTCCCCCCACCGACGGCTGTGACGTTGCGCTTACGATGGATCTTCAGCTTCAGATAGTCACCGAAGCGGCGCTCGAGGACATCATCGCGTCCATCAATGCAAAACAGCAGGAGAAGATAGACCCTGACGGCGACGGCGTCTACTCGGATGAATACGCCGAGTATGAGAACATAAAGACAGCAAAGACCGGCGCCATCGTGGTCATGGATGTGAACAGCGGAAACATTCTTGCCATGGCATCATACCCGAGCTTTGACCCGAACTGGTTCGTATCCGGGCTTACTCCGGAGCAGGCCGAGTACCTCTACACCGGGGACGAGGCGGCGGATACCACCCCCACACGAAACAAGGCCATCTCCATGAAGCTGGCCCCCGGTTCCATTTTTAAGATGTGCACAGGCTTTGCAGGCCTTATGGAGGGGGCTACCACGCTTGACGAGACCATCAGCGATGAATCCCCATACTACCTTCGCGACCCCGAAACCGGGGAGCTTATTCTGAGCAATCCGGTCAAATGCTGGACCACGAGACCCGACCGCCATGCGGATCAGACGGTGGTCGAAGCACTCACAAATTCCTGCAACTACTATTTCTGCGAAATAGCGAATCGCCTTGGCATAGATAAGCTCAAGTATTGGGCGGAGCAGCTGGGCCTTGCGGATTACACCGGCGTGGAGCTGACCGGAGAGACCAAGGGCATAATCGGGGGTCAGACAGCGCTTTATGACAACACCAAGCTTCATGACCAGCAGGCGACCAGCCTGCCGATCCTCGTCTTTAATAAGCTCTGCGATATGCTGGAGGGCTATCAGCAGGAGAGGGGCGTTGAGCCGGAAAGAGAGGCTATTGAAAGCTGCGCTGACAAGCTGATGCAGCTTCAGGATGGCTCCCTTATCGGCAAGGGCGCTGCGATCAGGAAGATACTAAGCGAGGAATTGGGCATTCCCGACGGCATCACACGCACCAAGGGCTGGGTGACGGAGATAACAAGCCTTCTCAATGAGCTTCAGTGGCGTTCTTCACTGACCATCCGTACCGGAATAGGCCAGAGCATTCTGCTTGTGACCCCGATAGCGGCTGTCCGATACGCTTCCGCCATCGCAAACGGAGGGACGGTTTATGATGCGCACATCGTCGCAAGCGTTACCGATTCGGAAGGAAATGTCGTCTATAAGACCGAGCCGACCATACATAACAATATTGACGCTCCCGAGGAATATTGGGACGCAATAAGAAGGGGTATGGCCGGCGTAGTTTCCCCCGAGGACGGCGGTACAGCGAGCAGCTCATTCTCAGAGGAATTTGCTGAAATGGGCTATCTTGAAAAGCTTTGCGGCAAGACCGGATCTGCGCAGGTCGGAAATATCACCATCGACATTCAGAACACGAGCTGGTTCGTTGCTTTCGCACCGAATGACAACCCGGATATCGCAATTTGCGTATGTATCCCCAACGGCCTTTCGGGTTCATCCTCCGCAGGAGCTATCGAGGATATCCTGACCTATTACTTCAAAAAACTGGACGCGCAGGTTCCCGAAGACCTTATCGACAAGGACGGGATACTGCCGTAAGATAGGAAAAACATGCGAGGATAAGTATGCTTGAATACATTCTATTTGATTTAGACGGCACGCTGACCGATTCCGCACCGGGAATAACCAACTGCGTGGCGTATGCCCTTGAGAAATTCGGCATAGAGGTCGAGGATAAGAATGAGCTGAAAAAATTCATCGGCCCTCCCCTATTGTATTCGTTCAAGACCTTCTTTGGGTTCTCTGCGGAGGATGCCGCGAGGGCGACAGAATACTACCGTGAACGCTTTTCAGTGGTCGGCCTTTTTGAAAACGACCTTTACGACGGCATAGCACAAATGCTGAAGGGCCTTAGCGAAAAGGGCAAGAAGCTCTTTGTCGCCACCGGCAAGCCCGAGGAATACACCCACCGCATACTCGAGCATTTCGGCATTGACCGATATTTCACCTTCGTCTGCGGCAACACACTTAGGGAGGAACGTCCGGAGAAAAAGGACGTTATAGGTTACATAAAGCAGCGTTTTCCGCTGAATAGCTCCAATTCCGTCATGGTTGGCGACCGCTGCTATGACATAGAGGGCGCAAGGCTTATGGGCATTCCGAGTATTGGCGTTTGCTACGGCTTCGGAACGCGCGAGGAGCTTACCGCAAGCGGCGCAGATCGTATTGTGGAAACCGTGCAGGAGCTTAATGAACTGTTGACGAAGGAATAGGCAGGCGACCGCCCCGAAAAGGGCGGTTTTGTCATTTTGGCTTTGAAAACCCAAATACATATTCCTCCCGCCGATGCTTGCGGGTATCATTCGCCCGACTGAATATTTTCATAAATCATTGATAAAGACTTTGCCGATTCGAATTGGCAAAGGATATTTTCACAACAACAAGATAAAACATGCATAATAATACACACCCGAAGCGGAATGCAATCGGGTGTGTATTTTGCTGTTTAAGCCCTCCTATCGGAGAGGCTTGTTTTTAGACCATAGCAAATTATTTCTTGCGGAAGATGGTCACGCAAGCGCCGGAAACGATCGCTGCGATACCGAAGCCGATAATAGAGACAGCACCGGTCTCGGGAACATCGGGAGTATCGGGGATCTCGGGCTCATCGGCAACGATGACGATGCGGCCTGCGGGCTCGGCATAGGATGCGCAGTTATCCTCGATGGTAGAGATGTAGTCGATGAGAGCATCCTCAAGGTTGATGCCGATGAGGATACCGCTTTCGAGGTAGTTGTCGGCAAGGGTTGCATAGGTGTCGCCGCCTACCGCAAGGAAGTCGTTGGTAGCCATTACATAGGTTGCTTCAAGGTCGATGGGCTCGCCGTTGATGCAAACGTTCTGAATCCTGCTGCCGGGGTTGGTGGGATTTGCATATTCGCCTTCGTAATCAATGTAGGTGTGGATCTCGAAGGTGATTCCGCTGACCTGGGGGAATGCGCCGTCCGCTTCGGGGCAGGCATGGGTCGCAGCTTCAAGGATATAGACGATTTCTTCGCCGGTCAGCTCAACCGTCGCAACCATATTGCCGAAGGGGAATACGGTGAACAGGTCATAGCGGGTGATGTCGCCTTCGGGGATATCGGCACGGATAATACCGCCGCCGTTGGTGAGAGCAAAGTCAGCTCCGGGAGCAGCGGCAAGGATAGCATCGGCGGCGAGGTCGCCAAGGTTGGTCTCCTGAGTGCGGACGAATGCACGGGTACCGTTGAGGAATACATCGGTGTGGCCGACGGTCTCGGAATAGATCGCCATCATTTCATCATAGTAGTTCTGGACCAGTGCGGTTATTTCTTCGTCATAGCCGTAGAAGGTGCGGATCTCGTTGCCCTCTTCATCGGTATCGAAGGTGCAGAGATCGTCATAATGAACAAGGCCTGCATCAAACTCTTCACCGTTGTAGCTGACTACGCCGATATTCTTGGTATATTCGCCGGTAGAGGCAACAAGGGTGCCGTTTACAAGGTGAGGTTCGCCGTCGTTATTGAGCACGGAGTGGCTGTGGCCGTCGACCCAAAGGTCGATATCGGTGACTTCGGCGAGAACATCGGTGGAGCGATAGGGAGCGCTGGAATCGTCATCGCCAAGGTGGGCAAGGCAGATGATGATGTCGCAGCCTTCTGCGTTCAGCTCATCGCACTGCGCCTGGGCGACCTCGGCAAGCCTGTCTTCGTTGAAGCTGAGTCCGACAACGTTGTTGGGGTTGGTCTTGGTGACGGTCTCCGGAGTCGCCATGCCGAAGATACCGATCTTATAGTTTTCGGTCTCGATGATGATATTATCGTCAAATACGAGGCTGCCGTCCTCTTCATAGGTGACATTGGCGGCAAGGACGGGGAAGTTCATCAGCTCGGACAGCTCAAGAAGATGCGCATAGCCATAGTTGAAATCATGGTTGCCGGGAGCCATTGCGCTGTAACCGACTGCGTTCATGGTGTTGACAGCGGTCTCACCCCTCGTAGCGGTTACGATGGGAAGTCCGTGAAGGGTGTCGCCTGCGTCGAGGATGATGACCTCTGCGCCGGCACTCTCATATTCGTTTGCAAGATATCTGACTGCGGACATACCCATGCTGGTGCCGTCCTCCTTGATCCTGCCATGGCTGTCATTGGTGTGAAGAATGACAAGCTGACCGGAGAGGTCCGTGTCATCGCCCGGAAGGACGACCGCAGCAAATGCGCTGCCCATAATGGAGAGCATCAGTGCGACTGCCATTACAAGCGCCGTGAGTCTAAAGCTTTTTTTCATGAAGAATACCTCCTGTGTATTTGTCTGATGATTGTACCACAGCCTGCCATGCGTGTCAATAACCGGAAGCAATGAAATTATATTGTATTAAAAACAGTAAATTCAAGCAAATGATGGGTAAATCCTGCTCCAAAGTATTTGAAAGCGGAGGCCCTCCCCTACTTTCGCCGGGGAGGGCCGAACTATAGTAATAATCGTTCATTAGTTATGGTTCTTCCTGACTCTGCGCTGGATGAACTTTACGATTTCAACGATTACGATGGACATGAGCGACAGAGCGACCGCGATAGCGAATTCATCGAGACCGAAGTTGTCGGCAAGGCTGAATACGCGAGCGACGGAGGGGACGAAAACGACCACGCAGGTGAGGACGAGGGCGATTAGCAGGGAGCCCCAAAGGTAGAGGTTCTGACCCTTTTTCTTAAAGATGCTTCCGTGCAGCGAACGCATGTTGAAGCTGTGGAATATCTCGGTAAGGTTCATCGTAAGGAATGCCATGGTCATGCCGTGCAGGCTCGTGCCGCTGTGCCAAATGCTCCAGGTGCCAAGCTCAATGTAGTGGCCTATCATATAGGCGATCACGACGAGAGCGGAGACCATTATGCCCTGGTAAGCGATGTCAAAGCCCATACCTCCGGCAAAGATGCCTTCTTTGGCTTTGCGAGGAGGACGGCTCATGATATCATCGTCAGCATCCTCCATCGCGAGGGAGAGCGCGGGCAGACAGTCGGTGATAAGGTTTATCCACAATAGATGCACGGGCTCGAGTATCGTGAACCCGAGAAGCGTCGCAAAGAAGATCGACAGCACTTCGCTCGCATTGGATGCAAGCAGGAACTGAATGGACTTTCGAATGTTGTCATAGATGCGCCTGCCCTCCTCAACGGCGGAGACGATGGTGGCAAAGTTATCGTCCGCAAGCACCATATCCGCGACATTTTTTGTGACATCCGTGCCGGTAATGCCCATGCCGACGCCGATATCGGCGGTCTTAATGCTTGCCGCATCGTTGACGCCGTCGCCGGTCATTGCCGTAATGCAGCCCTTGCGCTGCCAAGCGGAGACTATGCGTACCTTGTGCTCGGGCTGAACACGGGCATAGACGCTGTACTTTTCAATATTTTCATACAGCTCATCATCGCTCATCTCGCCGAGATCGGTACCGGTGATCGCCTGGCTTGCATCGGTGATGATACCCAGCTGCTTGGCTATGGCAACGGCGGTGTCCTTGTGGTCGCCGGTTATCATGATGGGACGGATACCTGCCCTGCGGCACTCTTGAACAGCGGAGATGGCTTCGGAGCGAACGGGGTCGATCATGCCCACCAGACCGATGAAGACAAGGTCATGTTCGAGATATGAGGGGGAAACGTTGGACGGCCTGTCATCCCAAAGGCGCATTGCGGCAGCCAGTACGCGCAGCGCATCGTCCGCCATACCCTTATTGTCGGCAAGGATCTTTTTCCTGAGCTCATCGGTGAGAGGAACGGCTTTTTCACCGTCAAAATAATGGGTGCAATGCTTGACTATTTCATCGGGCGCGCCCTTGGTGTACTGGACTACCTCACCATTGTGCACATGAATGGTGCTCATCATCTTTCGTACGCTGTCAAACGGAGCTTCGCCGATTCGGGGATAATCCTTCTTAAGCTGACGCTTATCGAATCCGACCATGGAGGCATAGTTGACAAGAGCGCATTCGGTGGGCTCGCCCATAGCGCTGCCGCTTTCATCGGGCTCGGCATCGGAGCAGAGACTCATTGCGCAGGCAAGGAGCTTTCCTGCTGAGGAAAGACCGCTTTCGGCAGCCTCGTGCTTGCCGTCGGCAAGGTTTGCGCTGCGTACGACCGTCATGCGGTTCAGCGTGAGGGTACCGGTCTTATCCGAACAGATGACCTGAGTGCAGCCAAGGGTCTCGACGGCGGTCAGCTTTCGGATAACTGCGTTGCGCTTGCTCATCTTGGTAACGCCGATGGAGAGCGAGATGGTGACGACGGTCGCCAAGCCCTCGGGGATGGCGGCAACGGCAAGGCTCACGGCGATCATGAATGTGTTCATGATAAGATCAAAGCCAATCTTTTCGCTTGATGTCAGAAGGCTGAATGCGAACATGAAAACGCATACGCCAAGAACGATATAGGTGAGGATCTTGCTGAGCTGTGAAAGCTTTATCTGAAGCGGGGTCGCGCCCTGCTCCGCTTTTTCGATGGCGTCGGCGATCTTGCCCATCTCGGTATCCATGCCGGTACTGGTAATGACGGCATAGCCCCTGCCGTATACAACGGTAGAACCCATGTAGCACATGTTGACCCTGTCGCCGAGAGAAACGCCCTTTCCGGTCAGGTCCTCGATGATTTCCGCCTGCTTGGTCACGGGAACGCTTTCGCCTGTGAGCGCAGCTTCCTCTATCTTGAGGCTTGCGCACTCGATGATGCGGCCGTCGGCAGGGACGGCATCTCCTGCTTCGAGAAGCACCACATCGCCGGGAACCAACTCTTCGCTCTTGACGAGCCGTATCATGCCGTCACGCAGAACCTTGCTCTGCGCAGCGTTCATAGATTGAAGCGCTTCAATGGCCTTCTCCGCTTTGCTTTCCTGCAGCACGCCCAATATCGCATTAAGAAGCACGACCGCAATTATGATTATGGTGTCCGCAAAGCTCTCCTTTTCATAGAAGGAGACGACCGCGGAGACGATAGCGGCAATGATGAGTATGATTATCATCGGATCCTTGAGCTGCTCAAAGAAACGCTTTATCAACGAGGTCTTTTTCGCATCCCTGAGCTTGTTACGGCCGTACCGCTCAAGCCTTTCCGATGCCTGAGCGGAGGAAAGACCAGAGTCGCTGCTTTGCAGCTCGTTCAGCACATCCTGAGTGCTGTCGGTGTAAAATTTCATATTGATTCCTTTCTTATATTATTATCCCAAGGCTAAAAAACAGACCCATACAGCTTTCTTACAAAACGCTGCATGAGTCTTGCTTGTGTCGTTTTCGGCACCGCCCAAACCAGATGAAGATGGAATGCTTATTCAGTCCCCTGCACCATGATGTTGACTTAGGCGCACGGCATTGCCGTGTAACTACTCCCCCACGGGATATTCAATTGCAGTCATTCTACCATAGTTTGGGCAGGATTGCAATAGTTGAATCAAACTATATTTTGGACAAAATAGGGTTTTTATAGTATCAGGTTCACTGCCGCGCACAAAAGCATCCCCAGGGCGGTCGGAAGGAGCACGGACAGTATCGTCCAGCCAAAGCTTCCGGTTTCCTTATTAATGGTGATAACGGTGGTGCTGCACGGCCAATGAAAGAGCGTAAACAGAATGAAGCATAATGCGGTCTTGCAGGTCCAGCCCATGCTCACAAGAAGCTCGCCCAGCGCGGAGACGGACAGATCCGTAAAGCCGCTGCCCGTCGTGTAGAGCATTCCCAGAAGCGGCAGGGTCAGCTCGTTTGCCGGAAAGCTCAGCAGGAATGCCGTCATTACGGAGCCGTCCATGCCCATGAACCTGCCTATCGGGTCAAGCATTGAACACAGGTGCGTTGTGAGCGAAGCTCCGCCGACGGAAATATGCGTCAGCGTAAATATTACAAGCCCTGCGGGAGCGGCGACCATGACCGCTCGGGAGAGGATGTGCAGCGTTCTGTCGATAAGGCTTCTGACCAGCACCTGCCCCACTTTCGGCACGCGGTAAGGTGGAAGCTCCAGAATGAAGGACGAGCTTTCGCCGCGAAGAAGTGTGGAACCGAGAAGCTTGGATAGGATGAGCGTTGCGGCGATGCTGACGATGACTGCAAGCGCCAGTATTGCGGCGGAGACCAGCCCGGAGAGAGCGCCATCGGCTGCGGCAAAAAACAGCGTGATGACGGCAATAAGCATGGGAAATCTTCCGTTGCAGGGAACAAGGGAATTGGTGAGCACGGCGATCGTCCGTTCCTTCCTTCCCGAAATTATCCGGCAGCCTGTCACGCCAACGGCGTTGCAGCCAAAGCCCATGCACATGGTGAGCGCCTGCTTGCCGCAAGCGTGACAGCAGCTGAAACAGCGGTCGAGATCGAAGGCTATTCGCGGCAGCAGCCCAAAATCCTCCGCAAGAGTGAACAACGGAAAGAAAATAGCCATTGGCGGAAGCATAACCGAGATGACCCTTGCGAGCGTTCCGTAAATCCCCTCTATGAGCGCGGCGCGGAGAAGCTCCGGAGTGCTTATTGCCAGAAGCAGTTGGTTCAATCGCACCTCGAGCCATGAAAACGCTATGCTCAGCAGCTCGGAAGGTTTGTTGGCGCCGACTATTGTGATGTAAAAGATCCCCATGAGGAGCAACAGCATGAATGGGAAGGCGGTGTACCTGTTAGTGAGTATGCGGTCGAGCAGAGGTATTTTGCGGCTTATGACAGGAGGCGCGGAGCTTTTGCCGATCATGGAATGGGGGCAGTCGGCACAGACATCTTCTCCGCAGACGCAGCCCATGCAGGACGACGGAAAAGCGCATTGTGGGGCAGAATCCCAAGATATAACACCACGAAGCAAGTCCTTGGACGGCTTTGCAAGGCGCAGGAAGTCCTCCGTTGGGGAAAGAGTCTCCGAGTGGGGAGAAAGTTCAGCGATGCGGGAAAAGCCCGTATTTTCCGACTCGAAGAGTGCCGTCAGCTCAGCCTTGAGCCTGTCAAGTCCCCTGCCGCTCTTGCCGGCGCATGCTATGACCGGAATGCTCAGCCTTTCGCTCAAAAGAGCGGTATCTATATGGAGCCCCGACTTTTCCGCCTCGTCCACAAGATTCACCAGTATGATAACGGAGCTTGTCACCTCGAGTACGCGGAGTGCCAGCGGAAGGCTTCGTTCCAGGCATGAGGCGTCCAGCACGACAAGCACCGCGTCGGGCGCATCGTTTACGATGAAATCATGCGCCACTGTCTCCTCATCGGAGCAGGGATTAAGCGAATAGCAGCCGGGCAGGTCATAAAGCTCTACATCATAGCGCGTTTCGCCGCTGTGCAGTGAAAATCCGCCCTTGGCAAGTGCAACCGTCTTGCCCGTCCAGTTCCCCGTATGCTGCTTCATCCCCGTCAGGGCATTGAATATAGTGCTTTTGCCCACGTTGGGGCAGCCTGCAAGCGCAGCCCGCCTGGTTTGTATCTGAGCCATAGTCACCCCCTGCCACATAATCGATCACTTACTGACAACATAAATCCTATCTGCATCGCAGCGCCGCAGCGCCACTACACCACCCATAACGAGGTATGCCCTCGGCCAACCAAGGGGACTTTTGTACATGAGCTCCACGGCTTCGCCGGGGAGAAATCCAAGCTCGGCAAGCCTGAGAGGACAATCCGGCGAAAGCTCCTTAATGACGGAAGCTTCGCGAGGCTTCAGTTCCGAAAGTGTGCGCATGGTCTATCCCCCTCTTTCTTGATGCTGTACAATATGAGCAGCGGGGACAAAGCGTGCTTGTACACCCCATGGCCGGAGGGCAGTATTTCCGTGCATCGCTGAGCGAATCTACGGAAGCACAATATTTCCCGGGAAATAATTACAGACAAAGGGCAGCAACTCCCCTATCTGCGGCTGCACTCCGCAAAAACGGCATCCGTTTTTTGAATATACAAAACAAAAGCAGCCGAAACAGCCCTGTGGACACTTGACGAGTATTGTATTGTTTTATATAATATCATTGGATAGCAAACACATGGGTTTGTGCTGTCTTTTGGAATAGAACGGAAGCGTCCGGAAGAAAATAACAGATAATGAGCCAAACGACTTCCTGCTGTGCTGCCGTACTATCTGCACAGGCATCGGCCGTTTCGGTTAGGGCTGTCCGTGAGGTTTCTTCGAGACGGGAAGCTGAAGGTCTGCCCCGAGTTGAAAGCTTTTATTCATCCCCATTCAATAATAAAGGAGGAAAAGATGAAGAAATTTATATGCATCCTGCTTGCGGCAATTATGGCGGTTTCCTTCGCAGGCTGCGCCAAACCCACCGCTGCAAAAAGGTTCAATACCCAGTGCTATGAACTGACGGGCCGCAGTTATGCGGAAAATTCCGTTGTGCTGCCTGTTTCCGACGGCAAACTGCTTGTCTGCAGCGAGGGAATGAGCAGTGCGGAGCTGTTCATTATCGATGTCAAAACGGAGAAAACGGATCGTTACAGCTTCAAATATGAAAAGGGGTATCGCTATGAACTGGTACCGGAGGTTTATGCAAACGGTTATTTCGTCTTTGAAGCGCATTCCGAGGAGGAGTACGCCAACGCGGCGTCGAGGAAGGCACCTTCCTTTTTCATGATAGGCACCTGTGGCAGCAAAAAGCTTCGCAAGGTCAGCGTTTCCAATGGGAACGGCGTGTTCAGCTATGACTGTGCCAATTTCTACTTCATCTTTGAAAACGAGGTCTATTGTCGTGACGTTGCGAGCGGAGACGAAAAGCTTCTCGCAAAATTCCCTCTTGGCAGCGAGCTTTACTTTGACAAGCGTGTCGATGAATCGGGCAGATTCTATAATCTCCACGTTAACCCCGAGGGCGGCGACAGCTATCTGTGCAGAATAGAATTGGCGAATGGCAGCATCACAAATCCTGTCTACCAGAGCTATATGTCCTACAACGCAGGCGTAATTAATGGACACACCGCAATGCTCATGTATCCCGACTATGAGGACGTACTCTCCCTGCAGCTGTATCTCATCAATTTTGAGAAGGATAAGGCAGGCGCCGACACCAAGTCCATCGACCTTGGCGAAGCGTTCAGAACGGCGGACTATGTACCCGATTTCGGTTACGGAAGGGTCTGGGGCGACGAGGAGAACGGCCAGCTCTTTGCCTTCGTATCCGATTCGACCCTCGATAACGGCGAGGCGCAGCCGATCTTCATGCTCGGAAGGATAGGAGCCGAGATGGCTGAATTTGCGGATATCGGGCTGTTCGGCAAGCTTGGCGGCATTGATTCCGGCTGCTATTTCAAGGTAGTTGATGAAGATACGGGCGCGGTAATGCACCTTGTTGCAGCTATCCTCGATGGCAAGCTCTGCATCATCAATCCCGATCTGCTGGACTATACCGTAAAGGCGCTGATAGTGGCAGAGCCGTATGTAAACATTAAGCCGCTGTAAACAGCGGAAATAAGCAGCATTATCGAGCAGCCGAACTTATCAGCATAAGAACCTGTATAAATACGCAAATACGCAAAAGAAATGCGGCGGTCCTTTGATAAAGGCCGCCGCTCATTATTGCCGTGGTATTCTAAAACTGAACATAGTCACTTCGCCAGATCGGGAGCGCCATGTATTTCCATGTTATCCAAAGCATATTGAAGCGCCATGCAGATAAGCTCATTCCTTGAGCGATTCGTTTTGGCTGCCAGTTTGTTATACTCTTCCTGCAGGGAAGTATCTATGCGGATCGTCATAGTGACGGTCTTTTCTTCTTTTGGGGTAATAACAAATTTGCTCAAAACGCAATCCCTCCTGTAATATTATGAGCACATTATAGCATTTGCATTAATAACAATTCTATAACACAAAATGCATTGAAGATATACTTTACTTTTGTGTTACAATGAATTAGAATAGCATCACCAAAATTATAAGGAGGATCTCCCATGAAAAAGTTATTTGCTATTCTTCTTGCATTGCTCATGCTGCTTACATTGGCAGCTTGCGGCAAGGAACAACCGAACAATTCGGACGACAATAAAGAGACTCACGCTGTCGAAACGCCCATTAATACGCCAAATGGTGATGATGCGGACGGTACGGAAGAGAATGAGAACAACAATGAAACCGATGACCATGAACTGGACACTCCCGAAATCACGGACGATGTTCAGGGCGGCGACACCTCAGATGACCCACAGGGCAATGATGACACATCAGATGATCCGCAGGGCGATGATACGACGGAAAACGGAATCCGTTCGGAATTTAAGGATGCGTTGGACAGCTATGAGGCCTTCATCGATGAGTATATCGAGTTTATGAAGGAGTATGCGGAATCCGACAATCCCCTAAGCATGTTGGAAGAGTATTCTGAAATGCTGATCCAGTATACGGAAACAATGCAGGCATTGGACGATTTGGGCAATGAAGAGATGTCCGAAGCAGAGGCGATCTACTATGCCGAAGTGATGACACGCATCAATCAAAAGCTGCTTGAGTTAGTATAAACTGCTATCTGATGAATCGCGGAGAACATTATGGAAATTAACACGCAAAAGACCCTTAACAAAAGATTGCTGATTCCAATGCTGATAGCTTTGGTTGGCGCAATTCTTATGACGACAGCAGTATTCATGCCGTATTCTGTCGCAATTGGCGATAGAGCCGCATACATAGAGGAATATCCAGACGAGGTAGTGTTTGACGAGATTTCACTTACCGCAAAGGATATGATGAGCATATCAATGGTTAAATATGCGCATATCTATAACACCCTTAGCGAGAGTTATTGGGGCAGCAAGGATGCAGGGATCTTCTATGTGGTTATAGTTTCGCTAATAGGCGGCTTCTCACTTCTTGCGGTTCTGTTTTCGGCAGTCAAGAAACCGATTGCCATCATTATCTTTGACGTACTGGCATTTGCCGTTTTCTGCATACAAAATCTGGACTTTACGGAACGCGGAGTGATACCAAGCAGCTCATACGATTGGGGCATAGGTTATTATGTGTTCTTTGGGGCGGCGGCTGTTGCACTGATCGGTGCAGTTTGGATGCTGGTAAAAAAGATTATTATCAAGAGGCAGCTAAAGACCGCTGATAACGCACAGAAGAAATAAACAAAAGAAGATGAAAAATACGCAGCAGCAATGCGGCGGTTGCGTTAAATCACAATAAAAACAAACCGGGCGACCGTAATGGTTGCCCGGTCAGACTGAAGACAAAAACACCTAAAGCAGAGTTAAGCAATCGTGCATAGCTCTGCTTTTCTGTTGCA
>UQNF01000018.1 GCA_900542285.1 uncultured Clostridium sp. | reverse complement strand
TGTGGTATTATTCTTGCGCAAGAGTTGGTTCTCCTTTCTATGATTGTTGGCGCAACTCAATTATACCACAGGAGGACCTTCTCTTGCTCCTTATTTGTTACCCATGTATTGTACCTCAACAAACCCTAATCTCAGAATGATGCCGATCGTAATGGACAACTTTTCGCAAATGCTGCAGAGCTATTGCGCTGTCAGCCGCCTGATGGTATAATGTAATCGAGAATGTGGGCAAAAGGAGAATAGCTTATGATAGAGGTTGGACTTAAATCATGCAAGACCACCATTGTTACCACCGAAACCACTGCTGAGCATATGCTCAGCGGACAGCTTCCCGTATATGCAACGCCGTCATTGATCGCGTTTGTAGAATACACATGCGAGGAAAGCGTTAGGCCTTATTTGGATGATGGATTTGGAACGGTTGGAACATTAGTCGATATCAGACACCTTGCTGCCTCCCCCATCGGCGCACACATTCGCTGTGAAAGTGAGCTTATTGAGATTGACAGGAAAAGACTGGTATTTTCCGTCAGGGTCTATGACGATTTCGAACTCGTTGGTGAGGGCAGACACGAAAGGTTCATTATTTCGAACGAAAGATTCATGGCTAAAATCGATGACAAGCTCTCCAAGCTTGCATAGGGTCAGCAGCCTTAGCAGCATTTTCAGTCAGGAATGGCTGATTATTTGATGGTACATGCCCTCGCAGAAAGCGCTTGTTTGCTGCCTGTATCATCTTTCGTTCTGTTTCAGTCGTTTATGCCGTATTTTTATGCCGACAGATTATTGGTATTCGGGCATTAGCATGAAATCAAAAACCACCGTATTGGCAGTTTCCAATCGGTGGTTTTATTGTTTTGTAATCAGTATTTATTAGTTCTGGCCGTTCATATGCTGCTCGGCGTATTCGATCATACGCTTAACCATCTGGCCGCCGATACGACCTGCGTCACGAGCGGTGATATCACCGTTGTAACCCTGCTGAAGGTTGATGTTCATGGAACTTGCAACCTCATTCTTGAACTTGGAAAGCTTCTGCTTAGCTTCACCGGAATTGCTGGTAGTCATAATTTCTTCTCCTTTCTTTAGTGTCCAACCGACCTTGCGGCGGCTGGCGTTGTTTTTGCGGGTTTAGTCCTGCTTGAGATTCTGCTCAGCGTATGAAATCATGCGCTTAACCATCTGGCCGCCGATCCTTCCTGCATTGCGGGCGGAAATATCTCCGTTGTACCCTTCCTTAAGATCGATATTCATGGAGTTTGCGATTTCCTGCTTGAACCGATCCATTGCAGCCTTAGCTTCCGGGACGAGTACCCTCCTGTTTCTTCCGGACATGTTTACACCTCCTTTTGTGCCGTAAGGCTCACGGCCTTTCTCCTCAGTGACCGCTGAGCCTTCGGCTTATCACTGCGACAGAAGCGATTTTCATTTTCTCTCGCTGTGTTGTTCTTAATTTCCCCATATTTTTTAAACGTACACATGAATTTTATGGAATTGCATCGAATTCGATATTATTTTGAAAAATGCACGGGAAACCCGTGCGTACGCAATAATAATCAGTTGATTGCTATGTTTTCAAATATTGCTCTGTATTGTTCCATTGCGGCGTTTTTGAGCTTTACTGCATCCGGAGTGTCCATGCTCATAAGGCGTACGGCCGCATCATGTGCTTCGTTAAGCGTATTCATATCGCCCATGAGCGCCGCCGATATAAGTCCCGCAGCGCCGCTTTGCCTTGTGCCCATGAACTCGCCCGGGCCGCGAAGCAGCAGATCCTTTTCCGCAATCTTAAATCCATCGCTTGTGTTGACCAAGGTCTTTAACCTTTCTTTAGCCGTGCTTGAGCTCGATTCCGAGAGCAGGAAGCAAAAGCTTTCGCCTCCGCCCCTGCCGACACGCCCTCGCAGCTGGTGCAGCTGTGCCAATCCGAATCTGTCTGCCGACTCTATAGCGATTATGCAGGCGTTTGGCACATCTACCCCCACCTCGATCACGGTCGTGGATACAAGCAGATCTATCTCTCCGCGTCTGAACGCCTCCATTACCGCTTCCTTTTCGGAATTCTTCATTCTTCCATGCATCAGTGCGGTTTTGACCGAAAGATTCTTGCTCAGTTCCTCGAATACCGATTCGGCCGAGCGCACGGAGACAAGCTCGTCGTTATCCTCTATCATCGGGCATACAACATACGCCTGCATTCCCTTTTTCTTTATCAGCCCTTCGATATAGCGATACATTGGTACACGCTTAGCATGTGGAACATAATGCGTTGTAACGGGCTGTCTTCCGGGCGGCATATCATCGACTATCGACACATCCAAATCGCCGTAAAGAATAAGCGACAGAGTTCTCGGTATCGGGGTTGCGCTCATTATCATTACATCCGGATAGGCTGCCTTGCTGCCGAGCCTTGCGCGCTGATTAACGCCGAAACGATGCTGTTCATCAGTGATGACCAACCCAAGCCTATAAAACTCAACTCGGCTCTCAATGAGAGCATGTGTTCCCGTGACCGCAGTTATTCTGCCAGAACGTATGCCATTCAGTATCTCGTTTCTTTCTTTTGTTGTCATTGAGCCCGTCACAAGCGCCGTGCGATCGCCGAAATATGCCTTCAGCTGTTTATAGTGCTGCTCGGCCAGTATCTCCGTCGGAGCCATAAGGACGGATTGATAGCCGTTCTTCATTGCGATAAACATTGCATAGATCGCAAGTATGGTTTTTCCGGAGCCAACATCCCCCTGAACAAGGCGATTCATCGGTGTGCCGCTGTTCATATCGTCTGCGATCTCATCCATAACCCTGAGCTGCGCCTTTGTGGGCGTGAAGGGAAGCTGCTTCAAAAAGCTTTGCTTGCTACCTCGTATATCAAAAGATATTCCGTTCTGCTTTTTCCGTTCGGCTCTAAGGAGCTCCAACACCAGAGTAAACCTTAACGCATCTTCAAAGGCTAGTCTGCGCTTTGCGCGTTCAAGTGCAGCCGTATCAGCAGGAAAGTGTATGTTTGATAAGGCATAGCGAATATCTGCCAAATCGAATTCGCGGCATATGCTTTCGCCAAGCTCATCCTTGACCTCCGGCAAGCCCATGTCAAGACCGGAGCGGACGGCATTTCTCAGGTTGTTTTGATTAAGACCCTTTACAAGAGGATAGACGGGAAGGATACCGGGAAGATTTTTTGAGAACACCGGAGTCACAAGCCTTATCCCATGCCGTTTGTCCACCCTGCCCATGACGTAGCCGCCCGGTTCTCTTGGAATATTCCTTGCCGCATAGGCTTGATTATACCAGGTAGCGACAAGGTTTCCCGTCGCATCGCCGATCGATACTGTCGTTATTGTCATGCCGCCTTTAACATGAACCGTTTTGGGTATGCCAATAAATTCTACGCTTACCGCGGCATATTCCCCATGCACAAGCTCCGATGCAGCAGTAACCTTTGAAAAATCCAGATAGCCCCTGGGGGTAAATCTTATGAGATCCGACAACGAAAAAAGCCCCATTGCAGCGAGCCTTTCGGCTCGTGCGGGGCCAATTCCCTTGATCGATGTCAGCTTTTCATAGAGCATCACTGTCATTCCACAGAAACATAATAGTAATACAACGGCTGATCTCCCTGCTGAACGATAAACTCGGCTTCATCGTACTTGCTCTCGAGATTCGAAGCAAGCTTAGCTGCTTCCTCCTCCGGAACATCCGCGCCGAAATAGAGCGTGACCACCGCATCTGTGCCATGCTCATCAAGCATAAGGTCCACAAGCTCCTCAGTCGTTGAAGCGACATCCTTACCGACCGTGCGAATCTTTCCGTCTACTAAGCCTATTATATCGTTGACGGCAATCGTCTTACCCTCAAAGCTTGTATCACGAACGGCGTAGGTCACGGAACCGGACATAACGGTAGTGATCGCCTTCTCCATCGCTGCTTTGTTTGAAGCAACATCCGATTCGAGGCCGAACGACATGAGTGCAGTAATACCTTGGACTATGGTCTTAGTCGGTATCACGACAACATTGCATTTGGAAAGCTCTGCCGCCTGCTGTGCCGCCATTATGATATTCGAATTGTTCGGAAGCACGAAAACGTTCCTGGCATTCGCCTTCTTAATCGCCTGGGCTATCGTATCGATGCTGGGATTCATTGTCTGTCCGCCGGAGATGAGCTGGTCCGCTCCAAGGCTCTTGAAAGCCTCGTCGATTCCGCTTCCGACGCTGACGGCGACAATGCCTATCTCCTTTTCGCTGGCCTTAAGCTTTGCTTCGATCTCCCGGTTCTGCTCGCGCATATTCTCGATCTTGACCTTGTCAACCTCTCCGAGGCGGAGCGCAAGCTGTAGGATCTTGCCGGGAGCATTGGAATGAACATGCACCTTTATGATATCCCCATCCCTGACAACGACTATAGAATCGCCGATCTTTTCGAGCTTATTGCGGAAGATATCGACCTGCACATCATCCGCATCCTCAAGATGGATGATGAAGAACTCGGTGCAATAGCCATATGTTATCTCGCTGTGGTCATCGTCCGCTCGCACAGGACTCTCCGAAGCGACTTCAAAGCTGCTGTATATTCCGGTCATGCTCGGAACCAGCTCTTCGCCATCGAGCGCCATTTTGAACCCCCGATAGATGGTGAGCAGGCCCATGCCGCCTGAGTCAACAACTCCTGCTTCCTTGAGGACAGGAAGCAGATCCGGGGTCTTCTTCAGCGCAGTCTCGCCGCTCGAGAGCATGACATCCAGCAGCTCATCGGCAGTCCTTCCGGCTTCCACAGCCTCTTTGACCGCCTCGCTCATCATTCTGGCAACGGTCAGCATGGTTCCTTCACGAGGCTTCATAACAGCCTTGTACGCATATTCCGTGCCTACGGTCAGCGCATTTGAAAGCATCTCTGCGCTGAGTTCGTCCTTAGCGCCCTTCAATGCCTTTGAAAAGCCCCTGAAGATCTGGGAAAGGATAACGCCCGAATTGCCCCTTGCGCCCTTGAGTGCGCCCATGGACAATGCGGAAGCGACTCCCTCAACGGTGGTCGGCTTTGTCTGCTTGATCTCTGCAACGGCGCGCTGCATGGTCATGGACATGTTTGTACCGGTATCTCCGTCCGGCACAGGGAAAACATTCAGTGAATCTATCGTCTGCTTATTCTGTTCGAGCAGGGCTGCTCCGGCAAAAAGCATCTCTTGAAACAGAGAACAGTCTATTGTATGAGTTGACACAGTTCTTACCTCGTTACCTCTGCCGAAGGGGTCATACCCTTACGGCTTCTACATGGATGTCTACATAATTGACCTTCAATCCGGTCAGGCCCTCAACGCAATACTTCACATTGCTGATCGCATTCTGCGCAACAGCAGGGAAAGATACGCCGTACATGAGCGTAACATGAAGCTCGATATTCACCGAGCTGTCCTCATTTACGGTTACCTTAACTCCTCGCTTCAGGTTTTCACTCCCGATAAGCTGAAACCAAGCGTCGCCGACGCTGTTGCTGTTCATACCTACGATGCCGTAATTCTCACTTGCAGCTGCGCCAACGATAGTGGCGATCAAATCCTCACTGAGCGTTATGGTTCCCAGTGCGTTTTTGATGGTAGCATCCATAATATTACCTCCGTTATAATGCGATATAGTTAGTCTGCGATAGGTTGGCTCATTTTACAATAATCCCGCCTATTTATCAAGCTTTTTTGTGCCTTGCTTACTCAAACGGCAAAAACTGACGAATCCTCCTCGGTATCCGGAGCCTCGTCCGATGGCAGCGGCGGCAGCTCATCCAACGAATGGATTCCGAATCTTCGAAGAAAAGCGTCGGTCGTACCAAACAGCATGGGCCTTCCGATGCAGTCCTTCCTGCCGACCTCGCGGATAAAGCCCTGCTTCAAAAGCTGTGAGACCGCATACTCGCAGCGTACTCCGCGCACCGCCTCTATATCGGCACGGGTCACGGGCTGACGGTAGGCGATCACCGACAGGGTCTCCATCAAGGAATCACTCAGCGTCCTTTCCTCCGGCGGAGCAAGGAACTTGATGAGCCACTTTTCATACTCCGAGTTTGTCACCAAGCTTACGGTGTCCTCTGTGGCGAATGGGAATATGCCTCTTTTTTCGCGCTTCATGCTTTCCGCCATCTCAGTGACGACGAGCCTTATCTCCGCCTCTCCCACATCAAACACGCGCTGGAGTTCGACAAAGCTTATCGGCTCACCCGAAACAAATAAAAGACTTTCAACAGCTCCTGCCAGTTCGGTTCGTTCCATTAGTATCCCTTTCAAATGAATGAGCGGAACTATTCCTCCTCATCCATATAGCTGATCTTTTCATCGTCACGAATCAGTTTCAATGCGCAGATATCTATCCTTCCGCAGTATCTTTCCTGTGAAAGGCGTATCTCGCCGCAGCTTATCATCTCGAGAAGCGCCATGAATGTGACGATTATTTCCATCTTTGAAGCGCCTTCTGTCAGTTCTTCAAAGCAGGTTTTGCCGTTATTCGCTCTAAGCACATCTCTGACCCTTCGCGAGCACGAACGGATGGTGAACGCATCCGCAGTGACCTCGTGAAGCGTTTCCCGTTTTTCAGGCTCTTCGCCCCGGTTGAGTGCGGAAAGCATCGCTTCAAACAGCTTTTGCGTGGTAGTATCCTTGAGTATTATTTCCGCAGGCGGCACGGGAAACTCCTCCGGAAGCTTTGAATGCATTCGCGCCGCCTCATGCGCCAGCTCGCGCATGGTCTCCGATGCTTCCTTAAAAGTCTTGTACTCACGCAGCTGCCTTATCAGCAGCTCACCCGGATCCTCCTCTTCCTCTTCTTCCTTTGGCGCAGGAGGAAACAGAGAACGGGATTTCATATAGACGAGCGTCGCCGCAACGGTCAGAAAAGAGCTTGCCTGTTCCATATCCAGCTCGTCTATCTCCTTGAGATACTCCAAAAACTCTGAAGTTATCTCGGATACGAAGATGTCCTTTATGTCCACCTCCGCTTTTTCTACCAGGTGGAGCAGAAGGTCCAATGGGCCGCTGAACTGACTTAGATGCACCCTATACTCCATAGTTCCTCCGTCAGACAAACAGTCCGGCGATAAGCCATGCCAGGTCTTCCAACCCTCCGGCTATCGCATTGGTAACGGTCGACAAAATTGAAAAACGAGATACATATGTAAGAGCAATGAGTCCGATAAGTATATATTGTCCATACTTCCTAATGAACATGAAAACCCTTGCTCCGATGACCTTTGACAACAGTACCTCAGCAACATGGAATCCGTCGAGCGGATATATCGGGATGAGGTTAAATGTTATCAAGCAGCAGTTAAGAGTAATAAAATTGCTTAGAAGATAATAAACCCTAACCGCCGATTCGGATGTGAAGCGGTAATCGCCTCCCATCAACGCAAGACTTCCGTTATTTATACAAACGGCAATAGCAGCGGACATGCAAACGGACCCAAACAGTGCAAGCAGCAAGTTCATTCCGACACCGGCAAGCGAAACCGTTAACTCGCCCTTCTTATAGTCCCTATAATTGTTAGGATTAACGGGCACCGGCTTGGCCCAGCCAAATCCGATAAGCATCATGCAGAGGAACCCCAGAGGATCGATATGCTTAATCGGATTGAGCGTCATCCTGCCCATGATCCTTGCTGTCGGATCGCCGTTCAGGTTGGCGACATAGGCATGGCCGAACTCATGGAAGGTCAGCGCAATGATGACGGCAGGCAGAACATAAATCAAGCTTTCCAATAAATCCTGAATGCCGTTTCCCAGTAGTCCCATTCTTAAGTATCCTTTCGCAGATGAATATTAGTCTAGCATATTCTATCATAATAGATCCGATAATGCAAGCATATAAGCCTATGCTAACTGAGCCAGGCGCGAAGAATATAGTCGAAGCAATCGGAAAAGCCTGCGTTTGGGATCTCTTTTATGCTTACAAGGTTTACTTCCCCCATCAGCTCCCCGGCCGAATCGGTAAAGACGAGCTTTCCAAGCGTTTGACCTTCACTTATCGGTGCAGTGATCTCCTGTTCATACTGCGCTTCAGAATAATACTTTGAATCATTTATCCTGACAAGAAGGACCATATCGCTCTCGGCAGCGATCTGCACACTTTTTTCAAGCGAGCCGCTTACACAGACCTCTCCTATAATATCGCCCTCAGACACCACCTTAACGCTTCTGAAGTTCGCAAAGCCGTAATCCATCAATTCAATTCCGCAGACGAATCTGTTCGAAGAATTAGCCGCTCCGAGCGAAACGGCGATATAGCAGGTTCCTCCCCTCTCCGCCGCAAACACACCGCAATATCCCGCTGTCTGCGACGAGCCCGTTGCCACGCCCATACAGCCCGAATACTGCTTCACGAGTTTGTTTGGGTTTGCAAGCTCCGTATCCTTTGCTCCCGTTGTATGGGTCAGATTTTCGTAAAAGCACATGGAGTATTTTCGGAAGCTCTCGCTTTTTATAAGCGCTCTTCCGATCAAAGCAAGGTCGTACGCAGAAAGCGCTATTCCGTCTCCGATGATATCGCTGTACCGTGAGCTTATGCCCAATTCTGAAAGCCTGTTGTTTATCCTCTCCGACGCAGCACTGTCGCTCCCGCAGACGGTTGCCGCAAGGGCATGAATGGCGTCTCCCGCATTTATCATCACTGCTGCGCGGAGCAAATCCGAAGCTTTCATGCTCTCGCCCTCCGACAGGAAAGCCGTAGCTCCCCTGACCGAAGCCGCTTTATGACTGACATTTATCATTGTATCGCCATCTATCATACCTCCGTCAAATGCGTCGCATATCACGAGAAGTGCCGCCAGTCTTGAAAGCCCGGCGACTTCAAGCTTGCTTTCCTCATTGCTTGCAAATAGCAGTCTTCCCGTTTCCGCCTCCATCAGCACCGCAGCACGAACCAACGAGGTATCCACGGGAACGCTTTCCGCCCGAGTATTATTAATAGGTACAAGGAGTATTACACATGCCAACGCAAGCAACAGACAGATTTTTTTACACATAAAAACACCTCCCGGGCGAATTTTGTAAATTATATTCGCAAGGGAGGTGATTAATACGGTGTCAATTATTGAAGCATATCCAGGAAGGATTCGCCGCACCACCATTTTTCTCCGGTCAGATAGTCCAGCACCGTCGCGCCGATATCGGCAAAGCTTTGGCGAGTCCCAAGCCCAACGGGACGGATATGCTTTCCATAGACGACGAGCGGAATGTATTCACGGGTATGGTCGGTAGTCGGATAGCAAGGATCGCAGCCATGATCGGCGGTTATCATCAGAATATCCTCATCGCCCATTGCCGCAATGATCTCCGGCAGCTTTTTATCAAAGGCTTCCAGAGCGGAAGCATAGCCCTCGATATCGTTTCTGTGCCCATACAGCATATCGAAATCCACAAGATTCGTGAAAATGAAATCACCCACGCCATCGCATATATATCGGATGGTCGCCTCTATGCCGGATGGGTTGTTCTTGGTATGGTCAACGATCGTCAGGCCGCGATGCGCAAAAATATCCTCTATCTTTCCGATACCAACGACCTGTTTTCCGGACTTAACGAGTGCATCCAAAACCGTATCACGCATCGGAGCAAGTGCAAAATCCCGACGATTTTCCGTACGCTTATAGTCGCCGTTGCTTCCGATAAATGGACGGGCTATTACCCTTCCAACGAGGTTGTCGCCCACAAGCATCTCTCTGGCGATCTCGCACATCCGATAGAGTTCATCGAGCGGAATGATATCTTCGTGCGCAGCGATCTGAAATACGCTGTCGGCAGAAGTGTAGATAATAGGTTTTCCGGTGGCGACATGTTCATCTCCAAGCTCGTTTATGATGACGGTACCCGAAGCAACCTTATTGCCAAGCGTTCCCCTTCCGATTTTGGATTCAAACTCGTCCATGACCTCCTTGGGGAATCCGTCCGGATAAGTCCTGAACGGTACATCCATAGGAAGGCCCATCATTTCCCAATGTCCGCTGGTGGTATCCTTTGCGTGGGTGACCTCCATCAGTCTTGCATATGCGCCGTGGTGATTCGGGTTATAGGGAAGCTTTGAATTCTCAATATTGCCAAGGCCCAATCCGATGAGATTGGGGATATAGATAGGCCTTATGGAGTTAATGTTGCCCAGGGTGTGCGCACCCGCATCTCCGAATTCGGCAGCATCCGGCAGACAGCCGATACCTACGCTGTCGAGGACTATCAGAATAACTCGCTTATTCATACCGTTTCTCCTTTTCAAAACAGCGCATGACATATACCATGCGCCTAAAAAAACTTATGGCGTACCCGATGGGATTCGAACCCATGACCTTCAGAGTCGGAGTCTGACACTCTATCCAGCTGAGCTACGGGTACATAACAATAGTATTATATCACCAAACCATCGGAATATCAACCCCGTTGACCGTACTTTGACATATAACTAATATATATGTTCTTTCAGCAAAAAATGCTTGCAATTGTTTGTCATTAGTGATAGAATACTAATGTTTGAATTCAGTCCGTGTATTATTATGCCCTCACGGGGCAATATGCGGCAGTCTCGGCAAGGAGGTGTAACAAATGGGTAAGTTTTGTGAAGTATGCGGAAAGGGCTCAATGAGCGGCAATCTCGTCAGCCATTCCAACAGGAAGACCAGGCGTATCTGGGCTCCCAACGTACAGCGTGTTAACGTCATCGTCGATGGTACTCCCAAGAAGATGAATGTCTGCACTCGTTGCCTGCGTTCCGGCAAGGTTCAGCGTAACGTATAATCATCCTTTAGAAAGCACAGCTTATGAAAAAAGAATTTTCTATGGATAAAATTGTAGCCCTGTGCAAAAACCGGGGCTACATTTTTGCAGGTTCGGAAATATACGGCGGTCTCGCCAACTGCTGGGACTACGGCCCTCTCGGCGTACAGCTTCTTAACAACGTTAAGAACGCCTGGTGGCGCAAGTTTGTACAGGAAAGCCCCTACAACGTGGGCATGGACTGCGCAATTCTGATGAACCCCGAAGTTTGGGTCGCAAGCGGCCATGTCGGCAATTTCAATGACCCGCTCATGGATTGCCGTGCATGTAAGGCCAGATTCCGCGCGGACAAGCTCATCGAGGATTATGCGGAAGCGCACGGTCTTTCCGATATCCATCCCGACGGCTGGACCGATGAGCGTATGGAGGAATACATCAAGGAGAACAACATCGTTTGCCCGGAATGCGGCAAGTCCGATTTCACGAGCATACGCAAGTTCAATATGATGTTTAAGACCTTCCAGGGAGTAAACGAAAGCACTGCCAACCAGATCTATCTGCGCCCCGAAACGGCTCAGGGTATCTTTGTCAACTTCCTGAATGTACAGCGTACGATGAGGAAGAAGATCCCCTTCGGCATCGCTCAAATCGGAAAGTCCTTCCGCAACGAGATAACCCCCGGTAATTTCATCTTCCGCACAAGGGAGTTTGAGCAGATGGAGCTCGAGTTCTTCTGCGAACCGGGTACAGAGCTTGAATGGTACGACTACTGGCGTAATTACTGCTATAACTTCCTGCTGAATCTCGGTATTTCCGAAGCCAGCCTCAGGAAGCGCGAGCATTCTCCGGAGGAGCTTTGTCACTACTCCAACGGCACTACCGATATCGAGTTCCTGTTCCCCTTCGGCTGGGGAGAGCTCTGGGGCATTGCAAGCCGTACCGATTTCGATCTCAAGGCACATGCTGAGCACAGCGGCAAGAGCATGGAATACATGGATCCGTTCACTAATGCCAAGTATGTCCCCTACTGCATCGAACCGTCCGTTGGCGCAAACCGCATGATGCTTGCTTTCCTCTGCGATGCTTATGACGAAGAGACGCTCGAAAACGGCGATGTCCGCAATGTGCTTCATCTGCATCCGGCGCTCGCTCCGTATAAGGCTGCCGTTCTTCCGCTTCAAAAGAAGCTTGGCGGCAAAGCGCACGAGATCCATGCGGAGCTTTCCAAGTACTTCATGGTGGATTATGATGAGACCGGAGCGATCGGCAAGCGTTATCGCCGTCAGGATGAGATCGGAACTCCCATCTGCATCACCGTTGACTTTGAGACACTCGAGGGCGATACCGTCGATACCGTCACCGTTCGTGACCGCGACAGCATGGAGCAGATACGTCTGCCCATCGCCGAGCTGAGAAGCTATATCGAAAACAAGCTCGTGTTTTAGCACATACTGCGGTTAAGTTGACCGGATATCTAAATACTTGATATTACTCTATATGCGGTAAGATTGTCTTACCGCATATATATTTATTTTATGTAAAAAAAGTCATTCCATTATCATTTGCAATATGGTATACTGATATTGACGGGATCTTCCCGGATTCATTCAAACAAAGTTCTTCAGTTATTTTGCAGAATTTGTTTGAAACTATACTTGATTCGACTCTTATGAGTCAGAAAATCTAACATCAATTCATTATTAAAAGGAGGTAAATGAAACGAAAAAGAAACTGTTGACCATTGCCGCAGTTGTTTTAGCTGTGTGCATCATTGCCGGTTCGGTAATTGCAATTAGCAGCTCAACCAGTTCTGCGGAAAATGATTCGAGCGCAGTCGATTACTACTATTCCAATCGTAGTGATCGCCTTGTTATCATCGCGCCAAAGGATATGGTATGTGATGATGTTATGTTTGAATCATTTAATTCCTGCAATCCATATAGCTCCTATCCCGATGATCAGGTTGGAGAAGTAATTGAGCGTGAAAGCCGCCGATCCGAAATCGGAGATAAAATCTCCTCAACTATCCACGAGTTTCTGATCAATAAGTATGGTGATTATGAAGCTTATCCGAGCTACTATGCCGGCGACTACTATATGACCCAAAGGGAGGATGGACTTGATATTCCCTACGAGCTTGACGGGACTGACAGGCCGTTCAAATTCTGCGTAAGGCTTGTAAAGGGTAAGGAAGCCGAAGCGAAGGAGCTTACCGATCTGCTCAAGGGATATGAGGAGAATATCGTCTACAAATATACAGAGCATTCATATGTTGAACTGAGCAATTTCGTTGGCAGCATTGCCGTTCCCAAATTGAATGAGCTTGGAATCTCTCCCAATTCATATGCTGCCGATACCGGCTCTGACAAAGTAGTAATCTCTGTTTTTGAAGCGGATTACGAAGAGGCATTTTCAGCCATTGAATCGCTTGTGGCTGAATACGGCATCGCAGTTGAATTGTATGTCAGCGAATGCGCTGTACATGATTGACAGTTTAAGTTTCGGGTAAGGCTGTAAGGTTGTATAGCCTTACCTTATATCCGATTATCTGCGGCACAAGACCGTTTGTTAACATACAATCAAATATGAGATATTGTTGTCCTTCATTCGGCGTCGTTGTGATTTCAAAATCACCGGCGCCGCTTTTTCAGCAAACCATAATCTAAAAAACGCACCGCTCAGCCTATGTCATTTGGAATACGACAAAGTTTATAATCGAACCGATGTCATGTTCCCGACCGGAATATTTTCTTTTCCGGTATTGTCTTTTTCGTATGCCGGTGATTAATTTGCATAATTGTGGTATAATTATCAAGTAATAAACAGATTACAATACAATACCTGAATGGAGCGTGTATGGAAAAGCTGTTCCCCTGCGCTGATGCGCACTGTGATTTCCTTTATGGAATGCAGAATTATGATTATGATATCAGATCGCCCTACGGCAATCAGACCATGAGCCTCGATGCCATGAAAGCCGGCAATGTAAAGCTTCAATTCTTTGCCTGCTGGGTGGATGTCCTGCTAAAGAAAAACCCCTTGAGCCAGTGCCTCGGCATGATAGACGCATACTACCGTATGCTGGACGCGGTGCCGACCTTTGTTCCGTTTTCGGCAGATTTTGACCCTAACGGCGACAGTATCGCGACCGTTCTCACCGTCGAGGGCGGCGAGGCAATAGAGGGTTCCGTTGAAAACCTCAGGATGCTGTACAAACTCGGCGTGCGCGCCATGACGCTGACATGGAATGATGTTAATTCACTCGCCTACCCTGCCGCTAAAAAGAGCAAATACGGTTTAAGTGATCTCGGCAAGGAAGTTGTGGAGGAAATGTGCCGCCTGGGTATTGCGGTAGATCTATCCCATCTCGGCGACGCAGGGATTGACGATGTGCTTGAAATAGCTACCCGTCCTGTATTCGCATCCCACAGCAATGCCAGAAGTGTTTACAATCATCCGCGCTGCCTGCAGGATGCACACATAAAGCAGATCTCGGATATGGGCGGTGTTATCGGTGTAAACTTTTTCTATAAGCAGCTTACATCCGGAAAGAGCTGCACAATCGATGATGTGCTAAGGCATATTGAACACATCATCAACATCGGCGGTATCGATTGCTGTGCCATTGGTTCCGACTATGACGGCATGAATCTCTGCCCTGTCGGCCTTGAAAACAGCAGCCGCTTCCAAAGCCTGGCCGACGGTCTTCATTCAATGGGCCTTTCGGACGAAGATATCTTTAAGGTTCTATATTCCAACCTGGCAGATTACATCCTAAAATTCATGTAAGGCTGTCAGCATAAAAACAGCAAATTATATAAGTTGAATTTTTTGTGGCTATGTGTTCCGAAAGCCCCGGATTTATGCTATAATGGCGGCAGTATGATGGTTGGGAGGTAATGATGGCTCGGAGCAACAACATTTTTACTCGAATTGAGAAGAAATATGTGCTCAATGAGGAACAGTATCAAGCCATTTTGCCTGCGCTGCACGAACGGATGGTTCTCGATGTTTTCGGCAAGAGTACCGTTGGCAGCATTTACTACGACACCCCAAATGACCGCATCATACGAAGCTCCATCGAGAAGCCTGCCTACAAGGAAAAGCTGCGATTGCGCTGTTATCGTACGCCGGGCGATCACGACACGGCATTTGTTGAGCTAAAAAAGAAATACAAGGGCATCGTGTACAAGCGTAGAATTGAGATGGAATATGTATCCGCTGTTGCCTTTCTGAGCGGCAAAAGCTGTGATTCCCCTCAAGTCGAAACGCAGATCGGCAAGGAAATATCTTATTTTCTGAAATTCTATGAGGGCATTCGCCCATCCTATGCCCTGTTCTGCGAACGGACTGCGCTCATCGGCCGTGACGATCCCACTCTCAGGCTTACCATTGACGCCAACCTGCGCTATCGCAGGACCGATCTTGACCTAAGGCTCGGCACTCACGGAAAGAATCTCCTTCCGCCGGGTCATTATGTGATGGAGATCAAGACCCCCCTCGCCATGCCGCTCTGGATGACCGGACTTTTGGACAAAAACAGGATCTTTCCTTCTCCTTTTTCAAAGTTCGGCACAGCATACACCATGGAGCTTAGAGAAGAGCTTGAAGGCGGTCATTGCCATAATTCGTCAATATTACCGGAGGAATAAAAATGCTCTTTGATGTAAACATCTTTTCAAGTCTGTTTTCGGCAACCGACTCGCTTACCCTGCGCGGATATCTCATCTGCATGGCTGTTTCGCTGATTCTCGGCATCATTATCGCCGCATGCAACACATTCCGCAACCGCTATACAAAGAGCCTGACCGTTACCCTCGTACTCTTGCCCGTCATAGTGCAGGCTATCATCGCAATGGTCAACGGTCAGCTTGGCGCAGGCATTGCTGTCGCAGGTGCTTTCAGCTTGATCCGTTTCCGTTCTGCTCCCGCGCAAGCACGCGACATAACCAGCATCTTCCTTGCTATGTCCGTTGGTCTTGCCACCGGTATGGGCTATATCGGCATTGCTATCCTTCTCACCATCGTTGTGTGCGTGGCCAATATTATCCTTTCCTATACGAAATTCGGCTCGGTCAAGAGTGGTGAACGCGAGCTCCGTATTGTCATTCCGGAAAGCCTGAACTATGAGGATGTATTGGAACCTGTCTTTGCGAAATACACCACAAGCCATGAGCTTATCAAAGTCAAGACGACCAATATCGGCAGCCTGTTTCAGCTGAGATACCGCATAACGCTGCGCAACGGTGTGAGCGTTAAGGCTTTCATAGATGAGCTGCGAATCTATAACGGGAATCTCGAAATATCCTGTTCACTGCCCGAATCAGGCAACAGCGGCGATACGATTTAATCCGAATAATTCAACCGGCATCTCGTCCTTGTGTTGGACGAGATGCTTTTTTGTATAAAGCAAAGCACAAGTTTACCGCTTATCTGACCCTATAACGAATGTTCGGACATTGCAAAGTCTATTTCCGGATACTCCGAATAGAATTAATCGTAAGGTTTTCAAATCACCATCGGAGGAACACAATGTCTGAAACCACGAACTATATTTATGTATCCGGAGAAGCAGCCACTCTTCCCGAGTACAGCCATAGTATGTATGATGAAAACTTTTTTAGTTTTTTTCTGAGCGTCAGGCGGCTGAGCGGAACGGAGGACATGGTTCCGGTGCTTATCAGCGAACGCATAATCCCCCCAAGCATCGATACGCCCGGCGCCCACTTCAGCATAATCGGTCAGATACGCTCCTATAACAAAAAAACTCCGGGAGGAAGCAAGCTTGTTATTTCCGTTTTTGCCAAAGAGATAATACTTGATGCAGATTCAGACCGCGACGCGGACTGCAACGAATGTGAGCTCACGGGCTTTGTATGTAAGCCGGTAATATACCGAACAACACCCTTCTCACGAGAAATAAGCGACGTGCTTCTTGCCGTAAATAGGAATTATGGAAAATCCGATTATCTCCCATGCATCGCTTGGGGCAGAAACGCCAGATATCTCAGCAAGGTCTCAGTGGGCGACAAGCTTGGCGTTAGCGGAAGGCTTCAGAGCCGCGATTACAAGAAAACGCTTGAAAACGGAGTGGTTGAAAACCGTACGGCATACGAAGTGAGCTGTTCAAGCGTCGCAGTGCTGAGTGATTAATTCAAAGCGGACGCCGCTGTCAAAGCTGCTGTGGGGATCCGCCAATTAAATTATATTTTCTCTTTTGCAGTTTTTTACCTTTTTATAGGTTGACTTAATGCATTTATCTGTGTATAATAATAAGGTGTTTAGAGTCCATGATTCTAAATTACCGCTTGCACTCACTGTTTGCAAGAAACAATGTCCCACATGAGAGAGGGGGGAAATTGATAGTGGAAATCCGCGTTGGTGAAAACGAATCCTTGGAGAGTGCACTTAAGCGTTGGAAGCGTAAATGTGCTCGTTCGGGTATCCTTGCTGATGCAAGAAAGCGTGAGCATTACGAGAAGCCCAGCGTAAAGCGCAAGAAGAAAGCTGAGGCAGCTAGGAAGCGTAAGTACTAATTGGTGCTTTGCTTTATTGAAGCATAAAAGATTAGGACGATAGCATGCTATCGTCCTTTTTCTGCCTTCTGTTTTCTTTTCATCTAATACATCAGATACTGGAGCTCTACTATTACGACTCCGGCACAGGCAATGAGCAGTAGTATTCCCATTCCGAAAGCGGAAGCAAATCTCCTCTTACTTACTGAATGAGCAATGTATGCAATATCATAAATAATTAGCAGTACCGCCGTTATCGGCATAATAAAACTGTTGATTCCCATTATTGCCTCGTTATCGCGATATAATAATCGCTCAGAATCACATCAACTTCAAATTCGATATCCGCATCCGGATATACCTGCTTCCAGTCGAAATCCTCCCATTCCCGTACTGTTTTGAACTTCCTGCTTACAGCACGGCCTAACCCAAGCGCGTCGCTTTTATACTTTTGACATCGCTTTGCAATGCGCATAAGCTCATCTGTAAAGTAGTCCGTAACCATTTTCTTTCCTTTCTTCTCCCATTGACTTCCAAGCTCCTTTGTCAAATCCTGTTCAATGGTGATACTTATCGTCAAAGATATCGTTGCATTAACCCCATCATCCATATCGATGCTTACCGAATAATCATCGAGCTGTGCCAGAAGTGCATACTGCTCGCCGGTATCGGCTTTCAAGCTTATGCTGCCGCTTTTGAACCTGCCGGATGCTATATTGAGTATCTGCGTGTCATGCGCTGAGAGCGTATCCACCATTTTCCAGCCATCGAACAGCGCAGCTCCCTTCATATATGACTGCATTCCGCCAACCTTGCCCTTTGCATCGGCAATCGGATTATCTCCGCTCACAGCGTTATCCTTCTGCTTGGCATCGGTCAGGATCTTATCATCCATATAGCCATAAGTCATTGCAACATCAAATCTTCCGCCATCGCACGCTTCAAAGAGCTTTGCAAGATTTGTTATAACTATTTGGCCAACGGTCTTTTCATCTGTCAATAGGTTCTCCTGCACCTTGGTCAGGTTTGCTTCATTGTTCGAGCCCCTTCCTCCGAGGAAATCCTTTACACCGCAATCGCATACAATGACCATTGCTGATTGCCGGATGCGCAGTTTATCGAGCGAGATAGAGAAGAATTCCTCCATTCCTCCGCTTTTTGCAATAACCTTGCCGAATACGAACAGATGTGTTCTTGAGAAATTCAGTTCATACGAAAGCCTTTGGTATAGCGTGTTCACAGCCTCAAATATAGTGTCGCCCTCATCTGACAGTATGATCGCTCCGCCCTCATCGGTAACTGATTCACCTGAGCTTTCACGCTGAAGGACCAAGACTATTTCGTATTTTTTATCCTTTCCTTCGTCCACGCCCACCGTCATGACATAGCCGTATTTGTCAAGGCTTACCGGGTTCAAGCATCCGCTCAGAGGAAGCAGCATCAAAGCAGCAAGCAATATTGCAAGCAATCTATGCGGTCTTTTCATAGCTTTTCCTCCTGTTACCTTTGCGTTTGAACAGCGAAATAAGGCTAACAAGCAGCAGCGGCAGTGCAAACACCGCTCCACCTGCCTCGTTCCAAAGCTTTGCAGCCCACTCCGCTTTTGAAAAGACTCCATCAAATTCCATCAGAATCAATACCGATGTTATTACAGTAATCGCCGCCAGAACAGGGCGTATATCGCGTATTCCAAAGCTCCTTGAAAACAGCGCAGAGCCGGCATAAATGTAGAACGCTCCCGTAAGCATGGAGCCGTTGAGCCAGAATACCTGCGCTATCTTGTCAAGCCTGGTAAGGTTCGTTTCCTCAACACTCAAATGGCTTATCCTGCACAGCGGCATAGCAAATTTCTGGAGCTGTGTATATGGAAATATCATTCCCAACAGCAGCTGAACCGCTGCGCAGATAAGCCCTGCGATCAGCCCGGCCCGTATTCCGACGCTCTTCACCGTCTTGCTGCCGTGCATTCCGCTGCAGCACACCAGGATCCCTGTATAAGCAGGCAGGAACGCTGAAGTCTCCGAAAGAGAAAGAAGTCCCATGCGCTGCATTCCGCAGCCTGCGATCGGGTACAGCCTATAGCTTTCATACTCTCCAAGTACGGCAAATAGTGATATAACAGTAACTGCTGCGAGTATAATGAATAAGCATTTGGCAGTCCTGCCGATCGTTTCAAATCCCATCCATGCGATAATCAACACTCCCGGCATGACATACAACAGGATCTGTCTGTATCCCACCCCATAAAAGAACAGGCCGTGCATGATTTGAACGAAGCTCGCAAGCGGAGCATACGCAGCCAAGGCAAATCCGATCACCAGTATTAGTGAAACTATGCAGGCAATAGCACTTCCACAGCCATCCTTAATCATGCAATAGAGGTTTTCATGATCTCCCCTCTTCATGCATGCGCCTATCAGCAGGAACAGAAGCAGCGAAATAACAGCTGCCGCAGGAAGAGTTATATAGCTTGCATTGCCCATCGAATAGGTGTACTCCGGATCCAGTGTGAACAGTCCCCCGATACACATTGCAATTGCCGCAAGGCTTATTCCCTCCTGCCTTCCGATCTTTCCCTCTCTCAGATTCATTCTTCCTCCCTATTTCCGCTTATTCTTCGTATTTTTTCTTAAGCCTGTCGTCCGATGTATTCATGTAATCTGCAGCCCGGTGGTGCATTCCGATCTTTCCACGCATAATGAACGGGCGTTTTGCATAAGTCTTGGGCGCATATGGCGACAGGAACGGTACGCCGAACGACTTCAGGTTTGCCAGGTAAGCGATGAATACAAGAAACGCCGCCGAAAGACCCAGAAGCCCTCCCAGCCATGCGGCGATAACAAAGGCTATTCGAAAATATGAAGCTGAAAGCTGCGCAGAGTAATCAGGAACGCAGAAGTTTCCGAGGCCTGACAGCGCAACGATTATCAGCACGACTGAACTTGCCAGATTCGCCGCTACCGCTGCCTGACCCAGTATCAAGCCTCCGATTATTCCTATCGCCTGACCTATCGCTCCCGGGACCCTTAAACCTGCCTCACGAATGAGCTGGAACACGAACAACAGCAGCAGCATCTCGATTCCAAGCGGCTCAAACACCATCTGTCTGGACTGAATAACGGTACTCAGCGCTTCTGTCGACAAAAGCCCCTGATGGTACAGCGCAAGAGCCAGAAAATATGCCGGAAGAAGCAATGATACGATTGCGCCGGTATAGCGAATAAAGCGCATGAGAGAACCCTGACTACGCCTTATGTAAATCTCCTCCGAAGTCGTCATAAGCGTTGATATAGTGATCGGCATGATTAGCGCGAACGGACTGCCATCCGCAAGCAGCGCAACCGCTCCGCCCATGACATAGTTTGCCGTGCGGTCCGGCCTTTCTGTGGAAAGGGTCTGTGGTATCGGGGAGTTCGGCGAGTCCTCGATCAGCTGCCCAATGACCCCCGTGCTCATCAGCGTTTGTGTTTTTATCTTTGCCAATCGCCGTTTGACCTCTTCAATCAGGCCACGGTTGGCGACCCCATCGCGATAGATTATCGCGATACCCATATTGTTATCTCCGCCCAGTACCTTGTTTTCAACGACAAGGTCATCGGATTTAATTATCCTTCGTATCAGCGTTATATTGGTTCTAAGGCTCTCGTTAAACCCTTCGTTCGGGCCGAGAACGACCTTCTCATTCTCCGCATCCGGCACGCTGCGTTTTTCAAAGCCCCTGGTTTCAATTATGACAGCATACGCTTCGCCATCGAGAAACAGGGCCGTTCTCCCCTCCATCACAGCAAGCTTTATTCTGTCCATATCGTTTTCAAAGGAAGTCTCCGCGACCTCCAGACAGTTTTGAATAAGCTCCTCTTTGGTCAAATCATCATCGGGCGCAAGCTTCAGAATCGGCTTCATGATATAATCACTGATGATATCCGTATCAGCCATTCCGGTCATATGCACAATTAGGCAGGTCTTGCTGCCTGCTTTGCATTTCGTAAAGACTACGTCCTTATTTATATCGAATCGGAACATAGTCTTGAGTTCGCTTTCGTTCTCCCTTAGCTCCGTTGAGCTTTGCTGCCTACCTTCAGGGGGCTGGGGCGGCACATCGTTCCACCCGAACAGATGCTTTGGTTCCCCGCTTTCGACTTCAAGAAGCTCATATCGGGTATCCGGCTTATCAAACGCAAGCTTTTCATAGAGTTTTTTAAGTATAGACATAATGGATTCCTTGCCTGAAATAGAGCGATCACCGAAATTCGGTTTCATTTATTATTTCGGTTTTTTTGTGTTTTCATTCCAAAGTAATTTTTCCGTATGCTGCGCTCATATCATTTATTGAAAGCTGATCGAAAGGAATAAAGAGATGAAGATATTTGTGCTGACTAAAAAAAACCTGCTGATCGCCGCAGCAGTGATTGTAGTGATAATCCTGGCGGCAGTGCTTGCCATTATCGGAGGCAATGGGGATAAGCCTGCCGAAGTCAGGGCGACGCCCGAGCCCGATAGCCCGACTTCGGGAATGCAGGATGTCGATAGCTATGAAGTTGCAGTATTTGCAGGGCTGATGAAGGAACTGCCTGTATACAGCGTTTCCCGCGATGATAAAAAGATAGCGCTGACCGTCGATGCCGCCTGGGCGGATGATAAAACCGATTTTATTCTCTCCACACTTGACAAGTATGGTATCAAAGCCACATTCTTCCTTTGCGGCTTCTGGGCTGAGGAATACCCTGAAAAGGTTAAAGCCATTGATGCTGCCGGACACCAGATCGGCAACCATTCCGCGACCCATCCGCACATGAACAAGCTGAACTCCGAGCAGATCCTTAATGAGCTAAAAAAGTACGATGACCTGATTGAATCCATCATCGGAAAGCGTTCGACCATCTTCCGCGCACCGTACGGCGAATATAACGATAACGTTGTGAAAACCGTTCGCAGTGCCGGTTACGAAGTTATTCAATGGGATGTCGACACGATAGACTGGAAGGAGGAACGAAGCGCAGAGACAATCCTGAACTGGGTGCTTCCCAAGATACAGCCCGGCTCCATAATCCTCTGCCACAACAACGGATTCAAGATCGAACAGTATCTGCCGACCCTGATTGAAACAGCCCTGTCCGACGGTTATGAATTTGTCACCATTGACGAACTGCTGCTCGACGGCAATACCATAATCGACGTCAACGGCGTCCAGAAACCTGCTGATTAATTAATACTGTGTATGCACAAAGCATCTTGGCCCGAAAACTGCCAAGATGCTTTTAACTTATTCATAATGGACACTGTTATTCCGAACTATAGCCTCAGAAAGCAGCAATAAGAACAATAAGGAACGGAATAATTAAAAACACACTTCTGTTCGGAAAACAAAAGTGTGTTAACTGGTGGACGGGGATGGATTCGAACCATCGTAGTCTGTGACAACGGATTTACAGTCCGCTCCCTTTGGCCGCTCGGGAACCCGTCCATATTCTGTTCAACAGCGGAGATTATACCGCATAAGGCGCCTTTTGTCAACCTATTTTTTAGGGCAGAAGCCAAATGCGCATATATATTTTTAAGTAAGGGAGACACGGCGAATCCATGTCTCCCCATATTACAAGTGCTTAGCGACTGCGGTTAGTCTTCGGGATAGAGGGGATACTTTTCGGTGAGTTTTGCAACTTCTGCCTTAACTTCTTCAACAGCATCTTCACCATTGAATACGATCTTTGCGATAAGGCCTGCGATGACCTTCATATCATCCTCTTTGAAGCCACGGGTGGTGAGTGCAGGAGTACCGATACGGATACCGCTGGTGACAAAGGGGCTGCGGGTCTCAAAGGGAATCGTGTTCTTGTTGACGGTAATATTCGCCATATCAAGAAGCGCTTCGACTTCCTTTCCGGTCCTGCCGCTGGCGGTAAGGTCAACGAGCATGAGGTGGTTGTCGGTGCCGCCGGATACAATCCTAAGGCCTGCATTCTGGAGCTCGGAAGCAAGAACCTGTGCATTCTTGATGACCTGAGCCTGATACTCCTTGAATTCAGGCTGGAGCGCTTCATAGAAGCATGCTGCCTTCGCTGCGATAGTGTGCATCAGAGGGCCGCCCTGAGTGCCGGGGAAGATGCCCTTATCGATAGCCTTTGCAAGCTCCTCTTTACAGAGGATGATACCTCCGCGGGGACCGCGAAGGGTCTTATGGGTGGTGCTGGTAACGACATCAGCATAGGGAACGGGGTTCATGTGAAGGCCTGCAGCGACAAGACCTGCGATATGAGCCATATCTACCATGAACAGCGCACCGACCTCATGAGCGATGTCTGCAATAACATCAAAGCGAATAGCACGGGGATATGCACTTGCGCCGGCAACGATGAGCTTGGGGCTGCACTCATGTGCGATACGGCGGAGCTCGTCGTAATCGATCTGCTCATCGGTCTCGCTTACACCGTAAGGAACGATGTTGAAATACTTACCGCTCATATTGACAGGGCTGCCGTGAGTGAGGTGGCCGCCGTGGCTGAGGTTCATGCCCAGGATGGTGTCGCCGGGGTTGAGAAGAGCAAAGTATACTGAAAGATTTGCCTGTGCGCCGGAATGAGGCTGAACGTTTGCATGGTCAGCACCAAAGATCTGCTTGACGCGCTCACGAGCGAGGTTTTCTACCTTATCTACGCATTCGCAGCCGCCATAATAACGCTTTCCGGGATAGCCCTCAGCGTACTTATTGGTCAGATGGCTGCCCATTGCTGCCATAACTGTCTCGCTGACAAAGTTCTCGGAAGCGATAAGCTCCAGATGGCTGCGCTGACGTGCAAGCTCCTCCTCCATGTAGCCGCAAAGCTCAGGATCGTGTGCACGAATCAAATCGAACTGAATCATAAATACCTCCATAGGTTTTATAGAAATTCTATATCCGCATTATAGTACAAATCAAAACAATCGGCAACAGAAATTCGAGAATATAATAAATGATTTTCTTAGCCTGAAAAGCAGAAACATCAGCTGTACTATCTGATAAGCGAAAGATATCGCGATGCATTATCCCTCAGTGCTTCATACCTGCCTTGCGCTATGAGCTCCCTCACAAAGAGTCCGGAGCTTATGCCGAAGGCGCATGCTCCGGCTTTCTTGAACTCTCCGATATTATCATGAGTTATTCCGGCAACGGCAGCAAGCCTGATATTTGAAAGCGGAGCGCGCACTGCCTTAAAATAAGCAAGCCCCAGCTCTCCCGCAGGAAAGAGCTTTACAATATCAGCCCCAAGCATGTGTGCGGTTATTATCTCGGTCGGAGTCATTGCGCCCGGAATTGAAACCATTCCAAGCTCTTTTGTACGCTTGATAACTGCTTCATCCGTATTCGGAGAAACGATATAGCTTGCTCCTGCTTTCTTGGCGCTTGACAGCTGGTGTTCGGTAAGTACCGTACCGGCTCCGACAGCGCAGCAGTATGAAAACTCCCTGTTAAGCATGGCTATTGCTTCAAGAGTACGTTCGCTATCCCCATCCTGTTCAAACGTGACCTCAAACGCCCTAATGCCTGCATCAAACAGCGCCTTGGCTGCATTCTTGAGATTCTCTCCGTAAATCCCACGAGCAATCGCAATTATGCCATTATCCAAAATCAAATCCAATGTATTCATATTTCCTCGCAAAACTCTTTGTTCATACAAGTCCGCCGAAAGCATTTTGGCGAAGCCCCTCATAAACGGCAACGGCAACGGAGTTTGAAAGATTGAGCGAACGAAGGTTTTGCCGCATGGGTATGCGCACACAATCATTCCATCTTCTCGTTATTATCTCCGGGCCCAGTCCTGCAGTTTCCTTGCCAAAGACAAGGAAATCACCGGGGAGGTACTCCGCCTCGGAATAGCTGCGTACGGCATGGGTCGTGAACAGATGAAACCTCGCATCAGTGAACCTTGCTTCAAGTTCCTCAAAGCTATCATAATAATAAATCTGAAGTTCGTCCCAATAGTCAAGCCCGGCTCGCTTTAGGTAACGATCGTCCACTGAAAAGCCCAAAGGACGCACCAGATGCAGTGCGCAGCCCGTAACTGCGCAGGTTCTTGAAATATTACCCGTATTCTGTGGAATCTCCGGTTGAACAAGTACGATGTTAAACATAGCTATATTTTATCAGGAAGTTTCAAAAATTCAAGAGGAAATATTCAGGCTGTGCAGAAAATTGAATTCTTTCAATGCAAGATCAGCAAAGCCTTGGATTAACAGCGACAAGGGAGTAATTCAATCTTTTCACTGTCTGCTGACGGATTCGGGTGTGCAGCGTATAAGCAAAGAGCGAAGGTATCCTGAAGGACACTTTCGCTTTCCGTTTCTCAATTATTTTTGTTCCGCAATGTCACGCAGGAGGTCGGTTCCTGACCGCATCCACAAGAATCAGAGTCAGACCTATATATCCGGCGAGAACCAGCACGGTCAGAGACAACAGCACGAGGCAAATGATGCGCAGTTTCGGCATGTTACGCAAATACCGAAACGCCAACACGATGCCTGCCACAGCCAGTGCCAGCAGGAAAACAGCTGTTCCCAGCGTCATGCGTCTGTCTCCTTCTTATAGATGGTATCCTCCACACGCAGCATATCGATGATATCGGTGAACCAGCGCAGCTCACCCAGGAATATCTTGTGCAGCTCCTCCACATTAGCATTACTTCTCCCAAGTTCAAAGAAATCACGCCCGGTCTTGACCGCAACATGCATCTTTCCGTCTCGCAGGAAAGACATATAGACAGTGCCGCCGCTCTTGTCCGCCATTCTGGTGATATATTCCATCATGTGCGGTGTGAGGATGTAATACGCTTCCTGCGGATCATCCGCCCTGACACAGAAACGCTTACTGAACTGCCCGTCATCCATCGTGACATTGCTTTTCATAATTCTTCGGTCTTTTTGAGTCCATTCGGAGATAAATACTTGACCGGCAAGTTCCTTGCCGAAGTCGCAGGTAAGCCACTGTCCCTTAAAGACCGAATCTTTGCTCGTACTAATGTTTCCTTCTTCATCCCTGATCTCCGTCTCGTCGAACAGCTCGATGTCGCCCATTTCAATGTTCAGCCCATTATAGTTTGCCTTGATATGATCGCTGCCATCCGCGCTGCAATAGGAGAACGGAAACACCATGCTGCCAGGGTTTATTTTGCCCCAAGGGTTATATTCCACAGCATCACCCAGCACCTCTTTAATCACACCGCTGATGACATTTTCGCTGATGAGCTTTTTGGCCACACCGGCACTCTTGCCCCACAGATATCCGCCCACCAGCAAGAGAACCAGGAACAAGATAGCCAGTGGAATCTTTTTCAGGCAGAACATCAGAATCATCGCTGCGCCGGCGCCGTAGATCAGAACGTTGGCAATCGTTTCTTTGGTGCGGGCTGATTTGATCTCGGCCTCCAGCTGTTCATTCGTCATCATCTGCTTTTCTTCCATAATCATCTCTTCCTTATTCAAAGTGCCGTTTTGCATCTTCGCATACTTAACCGTCTATCCGGTAATAAGCGCCTTCATCGCCCCAGATGATAATACCGTCATCAAAATCAAGTACAAGGATTGAAAGACCGTCATACATGGCAGAATTCGCATAATAAACATAGCTATCATCTGTCGAGTAGGAGAAGGTGCCGTAATCCATTTCCGTACCTTCGGCGTCGCCGGACGCACGCTGGAAATAGCTCCAGTTTCCGTTACCGTCGATTATAATGTAAAGATCTGCCGAAGGGTCGCCATCGTAATACCAAGTACCTTCGAACACCGAAATATCCTGATGGTGCAGCTCACCATTGTCATCCTCCGAAGCTAAGTGGCTGAAGTAGCCGATTGTGGTGATGTTAAGTCGCTCACCCTCCAGTTCGACTTGTCCGCCGTCTATGGTACCTCCCTGGTAGCCGTAGATATAAGTGGTGTCCTCCTCCTGTACATACCAAAGATAACCATCGTCTATCATTTCGTCGTTGGAATAGAGCTCCCAGTTGCCCTCCTCGTCAAACTGTATGTATATGACATTGGTTTGGTTGTCAGTATCGCACAGCCACATACCCTCATACATGCTGAAATCAACTTCCGGGTCATCATAGGGGGGATCATAAATCACGTTGTGCTCGTAGAACCAGGAATAATCCGGCTGATAAACATACCCTGTTCCTTCCTCCCACATCCATACAATGCACGATTTGCTCATATCCGCATGGTTTAGGTATACCTTCAGATCGCTGTTGTTGTCACCGGTTAAGTCATCGAGGCTGATCTCACCGAGACACCAGTCCTTATCGTCATCGTAGATCTTATCCGTCGGAAGCATGGCTGTGTCAAGCAGCTCGTGTTCTTCATCGTTGTAATAGAAATATATAGCTTTTTGGTCGTGGCATACACACACATCAATCTGCTTTCCGTACCGCTCGACCGTGCAATAGCCGTCAATCACATCGGTGTCACGCCATTTTCTGCCCGAACTGCCGCAGCCCGTCAGCAGGGCAAGGCTAAACAGCGTCAGCGCCAGCAAAAGACTTGCATACTTTTTCGAATTTTTCATGTTCGTTATTCTCCTATTAATATTAATTAGTTGTGTCTCGATGCTCCTGCTCTGCCATGGACAGTATTTCATCGTGGCTCAGTTCTACATTGCCGAAGCGAACAAAAATTCCGTTGGTCACGGCGCTGTTCCACACCTGCGGGTCGGCTAAGGAACGGAAACGGATTTTGTCAAGGTAGGGCTTCATGTCCAGCAACAGACGGCTGCCGGATACGAAATCAACCTGCAGGACATATCCGTCTATTGCCTTGACCGCTAAGATATATTTTCTCTTCATGTAAGTCCTCCTTCCTGAATTGCGCTTTATCAGCGACTGTGTTAATTCACGCAGCAGTTTTTTGGACTTTCATAAACCAACGGGCAGGAATCAGAAGAATTATCAGGATTCTATTGCCCCGATTTGCGTTCGCTCCACTGCGCTTCCTCCATTAATAGCAAAAATCCACCGTCCAAATATTGTAAGGTGGATTTTAAGAAATAAACATTAACCAAAGGTTAGGTCTTTTGCAGGAACAGCGCGGCAAGCTGCTTTCTCTTGGTTCGGGTGTCGCCCTCAATATGAAGCTTGGAATAGATTTGATTCACATACTGCTTGACGCTGTCTTCGGAAAGAAACAGCCTTTCCGCAATCTCGCGGTTCGAAAGCCGCTGTGCCATCAGCTCTACGATCTCAAATTCCCTCTGTGTCAGCGCATCGAACGAGCCCGGGCGAGTATTTGACGCTTTCCGAGCTTTTGCCGCTTCGCCCAGTTCGATGATCTTCACGATCAGGTCACTCTTGATTTCCCGTGCCAGTATCGACTGCAAGCGGTCGTAGTTCTCCGCAAACGGCATCACAAAGCCGTCCGGTTCGGCATCGGAAAGTGCCATTGAGAGCCACTCGTGCGCTTTCTCATTTTTTCCCAGCATCTCGTATGCCGCAGCGGTCTGAATGCGGATATGCAGTGCGACCAACGCATAGTGCATTGATTCGCACACGGCCAACTGTCCCTCGCTGCGTCCGATTACCTTGGTATAGGCGCCTTGGGCGAGATACACCTGATTCTCGATCATTTCCATCATGGGCTTGCCCGGCGCAAGGAAGTGGATGGTGGAAAGCTGATGCTCCGCAAAAACAGAAGGGATTTTGTCCGTTTCGCCCAGCAGAGCGTGATAATAGGCACTGGTAGCGCTCCAGATATTCAGCCATGTGGCGTTGTACTTGCGCAGCAGAGCCGCGCGGCGGTCCTCAAAGGAGTATCGTTGCGCAACATCAGTACACAGTGAAAGCCGCCATGCGAGAAAGTCACAGCAAAGCGCCATGTTCACCTGCCCATTCCCCTCGATCCGGGCATAGGCACTTTCCTGCTCAATGTGCGCATCCGTGAAACTGCCCTGAATGAACGCCGCCTCTGCCCGCATGATGATTTCTGCACCCTGCCCGTGGCCATCGGTGATTTTATAGTAATGCGGCATACACTCGTCCATCTCTGCAAGCTCGCTTTGCAGCTCGCCCGGCGCACGATAGTACATCATCAGGACGGACGGCGAGTCAAAAGTCCAGCCGCCGCTATTTTGGATGCTGATGGCCGGCCTCGACATCTGCGCGCTGGCGCTTCGGTGCAGGCGGCTCATGGCGCTGATATCATTATAGCATAGGAAGCTCATGATCAGATCGCACTCGCCCTGCAGGTTGCCGCGTTCTTCTTCCGACAGCTCCGGATGCTCCTTTATGGAAGTCAACAGAATGGATTTCAGCTCCATCATCTTCGGAATCTGCCGCCATGTGAACATACGGCGCATCAGTACCAGAATCGACAGAGGATGCGCTTTCAGCACGGCTTCAGGGCACGCCTCAATATCTGAGAGCACGACCTGTGGATCAAGCGAGCAGAGCAGAATACCCGCGTCTTTTTGTATAACGCGCAGCAAGGCGTCGTAATCTCCGCTCCGTCGGTAAGATGCTATGGCGTGCAGATACTGTCCGCAGTTTTCGTACCACAATCCGAAGCGTTCCAGATAGAACGACTGTTTTTCCTTTTCCAGCATCAGGAATCTGCGCTCGGCACATTCCTTCATCATGTGGTGGAAGCGGAAAGTTACGCCATCCGGCAGACATTTGACAAATGTGTTTTGCTCAGTCAATACGGAAATCAGCTTTTCTGCATTGGAGTCCCCTGTGATGAAGTGTGCCATTTCCACGGTAAACTCATCGGCAAGCCCCATGACCGCTAGAAACTCCTGCTACTTCTCAGGAAGCGGATCGATCATGGCAGCAGTGAACGTGGAATAGATGTCGGAGTTACGGTCGGGCAACGCACCGCGCTCGGAGAGCGTCCGTAGGTTCAGGTATACGGCAGAAAACCAACCCTCGCTTGAATAGAGCAGGGATTCAACCTGCGCATCGGAAAGCTCTGTACCGCATCGGTGAGCATAAATGGCAAGTTCCGTGTAGTTTAACCGCAGGTGTTCCGTGCCAATCCGGTAAACCTTGCTACCCAGCCGAACGGTTTCCGCAGCAAGCAGAAACCGGTCACGGCTGGCAACGATCAGGTGAACGTTACACGGCATACGATTTGCAAGGGTGCAGAGAAAATCGGAAACGCGGCTGTCCGTCAATAGGTGAAAATCGTCAATAAAGATATAGCAGGCAGTTTCTCCTGCCAGTTCATGGCAGAAATCATCTGCCAGCAGCCCCCCTCCGGCTGCATCCGTAGGGCAAGTATAGTCCCGTAGGAAGTCAAAACCTGCCCGAACAAATGCATTCTGTACGCTTTTCCAGAAGATCTCAAGATTATCGGAATATACGCTGATGCGGATGACACTTATCGCTTCTGCTTTGGCACGCTGCTCCAGATACCAGTTTACTGCCGTTGTTTTGCCATAGCCCATAGGTGCCACCACCGTGGTCAGGGCGCAGCGAGATATGGGCCGCAGACTCTCCTGCAGCCGTTCGGATATGTAAATAGTATTCAGATTCCATTTTGATTTTGGCATAATACATACCTATGACTATTCTTTCTTTCACTGAACAGACAACCTAACAAACATTTTGAGGTTGTGCTCTGATTGTTGAGTACCGGCATCGTGTTTCTGTGAGAAACCTATTCACCAAGTGCCTCGAATTCAAACGGCACAACGGCGGATTTCAGCAATCTCGCCGCCGGCAAGTGCTGAATATATCGAATCGCAGTCCTGCAAAAAAAATGTTGGGCTTTACTATGTCCCACTCCGCCGTCCTGGCAATCTCCGCTGTAATATGCAGCATCGGCACGGTAAAACCGCAGAGAATCATTTGTAAGCAGAATCATATGAAAACGCTGTCATTGGCAGGACGAAGCAATTCTTCTATCAGCCTGTTCTCACCAATCGCCCGAACGATTTCCCGAAGAGGCCGGCTTGCCTGTGCCAATTTTCCCGAGTACATCCGAAAGGTTCAGTGCCTCGCAGCCGAGGTTCCGCCGGGGACTGTTTTTCCCTCATAGCGGACACTATCCCACCGGCAGCCCATCGTCAGCAGATTGTGTTTGGGTATTGTGCCTGCCATATAGCTCCCTGTTGTCATGTTTTCTTGTTATAATTATACCATAGAGATGTGAAAAAAGAAAGATTCTGTCATGTTTTTTGAAACAGTCCTGTCATGCGATCAGCCTGTTTTTGCTGAATCAGCATTATACAGACGGAGTAAATAAGCCTCTTCTCAAATCTTATTTTGTAGGAACGCAGAAAAACGGCGTGACATCTACGGTCACACCGTTCTACGCCCTAACCGCAGGGCAAATTATTTCTTACGACTGTTAGGCCTTCCATTATAGGGGCTTTCCTGCGCAGTGCATATAACCATGCTCTTTAGCTGTTTTTATCCTCACGCTGCAGACTCTTAAGCTTATCAACATAGAGGTCGCAAAGCTCCTTTGCGTATTCTCCGCTGCTTGAGCCTGCAAGTATTCTGAACGATGATGTTCTTCCCAAGCTTGGCTTAACAATGACCCAGCCGCTGTCAAGCTTGACCCTTAGCCCATCCACCAGTTCTCTTTCATGCCCAAGCTCCATATCGGCAAGCGTGCGCAAAAGCCTTCCGATCTCATTTTTGGAAGCTGCTACCCTCCTTTCCTCGCTGTATACGCTGGGCATGCTTGAAACGAGCTTCTCAAGTTCGCCTTTAGAAAACAGCTCCGCGAGCTTTAATATCATTGCTTCGCTCTCATAAAGCGGCGCATAATAAAGGCCTTGTTCATAGGCGGTACGACGAAGTTTGCTCCTGTCCTCGAACGCCAATCTTAGCTCTGCCCCAAATGATTCAAGATGCTTTCTGTACTCCTCGGCAAGAGTGACCGGGAGTACAAGCTGTTTCATTCCTGCGTTTTCTATTGCATCGACAGCCAGCACGGTCAATATGGCAGATTCGTCAAGTATCGTGTTTCCGCCTGCGCTGTAAGCAAGGCTTAGCCGTCCATTCCGATCCTCGCTAACGGCAA
>UQNF01000017.1 GCA_900542285.1 uncultured Clostridium sp. | reverse complement strand
ACTCCGGCCACTCGATTCCTGCGCTTGATTTCTCCCAGAAGAACTTGACACGATCCTTTCGGCTTGTTCCGCTTGAACAGGGGAGATATTCATGTTATAATATTATTGATAAAAATCTCAAAGTTTTTGGAGGAAAAATGGGGGAGGTCTATTTCGCTCTGATAGGGGATATCATCGGGTCGCGCAGCATAGAAAGCCGAGCAGAGATCCAGCGCAGCTTGGGCGATAAGCTTCGGGAGATAAACGAACGCGAAGGGGAGAAGAACCTTGCGGCAGGATTTGTCATTACTCTCGGCGATGAGTTTCAGGGGCTTATCCGCGCGGGTGGGAGCTTCAATCCCATCTACGCCGCGCTTGAGATTAAAAACGCTATGTATCCGGTCAAACTCCGCTTCGCTATCGGAATAGGCGGCATGAGCACGGACATAGATCCGAACATGGCGATAGGTGCGGACGGAGAGGCATTCCATCGGGCCAGGGAAAGCATGAATCTGGTGCGATCGTACGAACGCCTTCACAGCGTTCCGCGTGAGGGGGACGGAGCAGTTCGCATAAACTCCGGAGATAATAGTTTCGATGATACCGTAAATACCCTTTTGACCCTGACCGGGGTTATCCGCAAGGCTTGGACCGAGCGGCAGGGCGAGATCGCAAGGAAATGCCTGGACTGCATGATGTCGGAAGCTGCGTTCAGCCAGACAGCGGCGGCAAAGGAGCTGGGCATAACCCAGGGAACGGTAAGCAAGAGCCTGAATTCGTCCAACGCCCTCGCGTATCTTGGAGGAGTCGGCATGGCGGCAAGACTCATCGACGAAAGGTACGGAAACGGAGGCAACGAATGATACCATATACCCTGATGCTTTTATCCCATACTTTGGGGGATTACTATTTTCAGCCGCAGGCGATGGCAAAGCTCAAGAGCAGGAGCACATGGTATGTGCTGATACATGCTGGAGTTTATGCGGCGGTGATGTTTTTGAGCGTTCTGCTTTACCCATGCAGGGCATATTTTAATGCTGTCATCATTGCGGCAGCAACCCATGCGATGATAGATGTTATAAAGCAGCTGATTCTCAATCATTACGCAAAGCTCAGCATTTTGACCGTCAGGCAGGATAGACTTGCATACCTTATAGATCAGGTGCTGCACATGACGATTATCCTTGCCTGCGCACTCCTCACAAAGGCATGGGAGGGCGGAAACAGTGCGGCGCTCACGGCATTATCGGAGGAACTGCCTGTGGTGATAGGTATCGACGGCTATGAGCTGCTGAGCATAGTATGCGCACTGCTGGCGGTTATGAAGCCTGCGAACGTGTTTATTCAGAAGGTGCTCGTCACGGAAAAGCCAAACGATGAGACCAGGACCAGGCTGCGTTACGGAGGAAGGATAGGAAGCCTTGAGCGCATCGTTTCCGTTGTAATGATGTACCTTGGACAGTACGCAGCTATTGCGCTCGTATTTACGGCAAAATCCGTGGTAAGGTTCAAGGATTTTGAAAACAGGGATTTTGCGGAATACTACCTCTACGGAACGCTGATGAGCGTAGTGACTGCGGTTGCGGTATTTGCGCTGCTGAAGCTGTTCGGAGCTTAATAGGAGGACAAGGGAATGAAACTGATAGCCATTGACGGAAACTCGTTGATGTTCCGTGCATTTTATGCACTTCCGGGCATGACCAACCGCGAGGGTGTGCCAACCGGCGCACTCCACGGCTTTTTATCCATGCTCATGAAGCTTATAGACATGAAGCCCGATTATATGCTCGTGGGCTTTGACATGCCTGCAAAGACCTTCCGCCATGAAGCATACCCCGAATACAAGGCAGGCAGGAAGGAGACCCCGGAGGAGCTTAAAGCCCAGTTTCCGCTGCTAAAGGGCATACTTGCGGAGATGGGCATTGCGGTCATAGAGTGTGAGCATTATGAAGCGGATGATATTCTCGGCACGTTTTCAAGAAAGGCGAATGCCGCCGGAGTCGAGGCGCTGCTCGTGACAGGTGACAGGGACGCGCTCCAACTGATAAATCGGGATACCCATGTGCTTATGACCAGGAAGGGGATAAGCGAGACAACGGAATATGACGAAGCCACTCTCCGCGAGGAATACGGTTTGGATCCCGAACATATGGTGGACCTGAAGGGGCTCATGGGGGACAGCTCAGATAATCTGCCCGGCATAAAGGGCGTTGGCGAAAAGACCGCGCTGAAGCTGCTGGAAAAATACGGAAGCCTTGAAGGCGTTCTGGAAAACATCGAAAACGAAAAGGGTGCATTGCGTGAAAAGCTTATCGCCGGATGCGATAATGCAAGGCTGAGCTATACTCTTGGCACGATAGACACCTCCGCCCCTGTAAGGGAAGGGCTCGAGGATACAAAATTCCATGTCGGGATGTTAAAAAACGCCATTGACACGCTCGTAAGGCTTGAGCTTCGCGCCGTCACTAAGCGTGTTCGGGAGATCAGCAGTTCCGGCGATACCCCTGCCGCCCCGGTACCCCATGCCGAATTCGAAAGAGTTTTGTTGGGCGGTGACGAAGAGCTTATTAAAGCCGTTGAAACGGCAGGGAAAATGCCGCATCTGGCCCTCGATATTACCGAAACCGGCGTCAGCTTTGCCGGAGCGGGCGAGGATTACATATTAACAACGGAATATGAGCTCCGGCTTGGAGGCACTTTGCTCGAGCCCGGATTCCTTCCGGAGGATGTGATAGCAAGGCTCAAGCCGCTGCTTGAAAATGAAAAAATCGGAAAGATCCTTTTCGACGGTAAAAGGGTGATGAATCTTATCTCACAGTATGGGATAAGCCTGAACAACCTTGAATTTGATGTGATGATAGCGGATTATCTTCTAAACGCCCTTCACCCGGCAAAGGATCTGAAAACCTTGGCGGAGGAGAGCGGACTCGGCAGCGGCAGTGCGGCTTCGCTCATGCTTCTTCGCACGATGCTGGGCAGTAAGCTCGCCGAAAGCGGCATGGATAAGCTCTATTATGAAGTGGAGCTGCCGCTTGTAGGCGTGCTGTTCGATATGGAACGCACGGGCTTCATGGTGGACAGGGATGTACTCATTTCACTCGGAAGCAGAATTAAAAAGCGCGCGGAGGAGATCGAAAGCGAATGCTACGAGCTTGCAGGAGAGAGGTTCAACATACTGTCGCCAAAACAGCTTGGCCAAATACTCTTTGAAAAGCTGATGCTTCCGCCCAAGAAAAAGACCAAAACCGGGTATTCGACCGACAGCGATGTGCTCGATTCCCTCAAGGAGCTTCATCCGATAGTTCCGCTGGTGACGGAGTACAGGTTCCTTACAAAGCTCAAGTCAACATTTATCGACGCAATGCTCGATAAGCTTGGCAGCGACGGCAGGATACATACAACTCTCAACCAGAATGTCACCGCAACGGGGAGGATATCGTCACAGGATCCGAACCTTCAAAATATTCCGGTGAGAACGGAGCTTGGAAGGGAGATACGCCGCGCGTTCATCGCAAGCCCGGGGAATAAGCTCGTCGGCGCTGACTATTCGCAGATAGAGCTGAGGGTGCTGGCGCATATGAGCGGAGATGAAGCGCTTATCTCGGCGTTCATCGACGGCGATGACATTCATACCCGAACCGCTTCGGAGGTTTTTGGCGTACCGAAGGACGAGGTGACGAGGGAGATGCGTTCGGCAGCAAAGGCCGTCAATTTTGGGATAGTCTACGGAATCAGTGCATTCGGGCTGTCGGAGCAGCTTGGAATATCTCAAAAGAAGGCTGCGCAGTACATAGAAAAATATCTCGACCGCTGTACAGGAGTTAAGCAATTCATGCAAGATACCGTGGAGCAGGGCAAGCGCTTGGGCTATGCGGAAACGATTATGGGCAGAAGACGCCCCCTGCCGGAGCTTTCTTCATCCAACTACAACACACGCTCCTTCGGCGAACGCGTTGCGATGAATATGCCCATTCAGGGCAGCGCCGCCGATATAATAAAGGTTGCGATGGTAAGAGTACACGACAGGCTCAAAAAGGAAGGACTTCGTGCCAAGCTTATCCTGCAGATTCATGACGAGCTCATTATCGATACCCCGGAGGATGAGGTCGGAAGGGTGAAGGAGCTTTTGCACGATTGCATGTGCGGAGTCGCCGAGCTTAGGGTGCCCCTCGTTGCGGATACCAGCAGCGGTGACAGCTGGTTTGATACTAAGTGATGAAAGCGTGAGGATATGCTGATAGGCTTAACGGGAAGCATGGCGGCAGGGAAATCCACAGCCGCAAGGATACTGGCCGAACATGGCTATGCCGTCATCGATGCCGATGAGATTGCGCATGAGACACTTTCGGATCCTGAAATAATATCTGCACTTTGTAAGGAATTCGGAGAAGGGATCCTTTTGCCCGACGGCGCGATAGACAGGAGAAGCCTCTCCCGGGCGGCGTTTGGTTCGGGAAGAGCGGATGATTTGAACCGGATAACGCATCCTGCGATAAAAAGAGAGCTTTTTCGCCGGGCGAGGGAGCAGGAGGCGGAGAAGGGCTGCGCGGTCCTTGATGTGCCGCTTCTCATTGAAAGCGGATTGAATAAGGACTGCGACTGCGTGATTCTTGTTACCTCCGATATCGAGACGAGGTACAGGCGCATTATGCTCAGGGACGGACTTTCGAGAAGCGAAGCCAGACAGCGTATAGCAGCTCAGATGCCCCAGTGGAAGAAAAAACGATATGCAAACTTTATCGTTGAAAACGATGGGGATGAGGGCGAACTGGAAGAAAAGCTGCTTAGGGTATTGGAAAAACTTGGATAAAAGGGGAAGGAAACGCCTTTGACCGGAATGACTGGAAGGACAAAGAATAGAAGGAAAAAGAAAAGCACGCCGAGGGGCGTGGGAAATACGGGCTGCGCCCGAAAGCGCGGAAAGACCTCGCGCGGCAGGCGAAAATGGACGATGCTTATCACAGTATCCCTGCTGCTTGTCGCCCTTATAGTCATTGGCGTGCTGTGTTCGGAATCCATATCCAGGAGGATATTTCCCCTAAAATATGGGGTCGAGGTCGCACAGGCGGCAAAGACCTATGACCTTGACCGCTGGCTCGTTTATGCGGTAATAAAGGTCGAAAGCGATTTTGTTCCGGACGCACAAAGCCATGCCGGCGCAACGGGGCTTATGCAGATAATGCCGGAGACGGGCGAGTGGGTCATGTGGCGAAAGGGCGAAGAATACGACAGCTCCAGGATAACAGAGCCCGGGTACAATATTGAAATAGGCTGCTATTTGCTGTCGTATCTGCTGGAACGCTATGACGGAAACCTCGATTTTGCTATTGCGGCTTACAATGCCGGAAGCGGTAAGGTTGACGAATGGCTGAACAGTCCCGAATACTATGATGGAGAGACGCTGAAAATACCGTACGCCGAGACCTCAAACTATGTTGCAAAGGTAAAATACTCTTATGAAAAGTACAAAAAACTTTATGATTAGGGCTGCTGCCCTCATGCTGGCGCTTGCCGCTGCGGCGCTCATGGGCTGTTCGAGAGCACCTGAACATACTCCGGAACCTGCCTCGCCGACGCCGAATGTGACGAGTGAGCCGCAGGCGGTGCAGGGCGGCACGCTGCGCCTGCCGATGCCGGAGAATATTTCGCTTTCCGATGGGGGGTATGACCCTCTATTGGTCACTACGGAGGAGATGTATCAGCTTTTTTCGCTCGTCTATGACCCTCTTATCGCTGTGGATACGAGCAATATGCTGACCCCTTCGCTCGTTCAGAGCTGGACTCCGTACACGAATGACGGAAAATGGATGCTTAAGCTTAGAAGCGGAGTTACATGGCATGACGGCAGTCCCTTTACCGCCGACGACGTCATCTATACATTCAATCAGATCCGTGAGATCCGGGACGGCTATTATTCCGACGCCGCAAAGAACATCTCCGATATGTATAAGCAGGACGACCTTACCTTGATCGTTGCAAGCAATTCGGTCGGACTCTCTGCGCTGTACAGCCTCAATTTCCCGGTGAAGAAGGCTGATTCCGAGGCGGTAATGCTTGGAACGGGCGCATACCGTGTGGACAAGGTTTCGGATGAGCGGATAGTATTGAAGGTGAATACCGTTTGGTGGGAAAAGACTCCGAACATCGCCACCGTAGAATTCCTCGCAAGAGGCTCTAACGATTTGGCGATAGCCTCGTATGAAGCGGATATGCTGGACTTCGTTTCAACATCTCAGCTTGCCGTCGGTCAGTACGCCTCCGCAGGAGAAACGATAGTTGCCGACTGCATGACTCAGCAGATGGAAACGCTTTTGATAAACCACACTAACGGGCTTTTGGCCGACAAACGCTTCCGCTCGGCGCTGGCGCATCTCATCGACAGAAGCTCGATAATCACGAATGTATACCTGAACAAGGCTCGTTCGAGCGATGTGCCGTTTCCTCCGGATTCATGGCTTTACGACAGCTCACAGGTCGTGTTTGACTATAATATTGATACGGCCCTGAAGCTTCTCGCCGAATGCGGCTGTACATGGGACGAGGACGGAAAGCTCATGAAGGACGGCAGCGCCGTCACGCTTCGCCTGCTGTGCGGCAGCACCACCGACAACTCCGTACGCGCAGATGCGGCCGCCATGATAGCCGATAACCTTCGCGGCGTGGGTATTGATGTGCAGCTCATTAATCCTGAGCATGACCTGAACAAGGAGGACAACCCATTCCTGACTGCGCTGTCCGGCGGGGATTGGGATCTGGCTGCCGTTGGGTTCAACCTTTCGGAGAGCAACGATCTGTCCAAATTCCTCCTGACCAACGGAAGAAACAATTTCGGAGGCTATTCCGACAGCAGGATCGATAGCCTGGTCGCATTGATGAACAGAGCCGGCAGTGAAACGGCGATGAGAGAACGTGCATATGAGCTGCAGGCGGCGTTTACGGAGGAGCTGCCTTTCATCGTGCTGTATTTTAGGCTGAGCAGCGTTATATACAGAGCAAGGATAAACGGTATCGAGACGCTTAGGGAGCCAGGCCTGATGCGTGATATCAGAAAATGGTATTATGTTAAGTAACCCTTTGCGGATGATTTGCAATGGGGCTCGGGCCGCTTCGGCGGCCCGTTTTTTTCACCGAAGCGGTTTGACTTTATTTTGAAATCATGCTAATATATCGACAAAATAAGTAGACAGGGATATCGAATGAGGACAGTTTATAAGTACATAAAGCCGGTGCTATGGCCTATGATCGGCGGCTTGACGCTAAAATTCATTGCCGCAATGTTCGATCTGACCATACCGTATTTTCTTGAAACCATAATCGATAAGGCAGCTCCGACGGGGCAAATAAATCAGGTCCTGTTCTGGGGCGTGGTTATGCTCGTGTGCTCCGTTTTGGCTCTCGTTACGAATGTTACAGCCAACCGCATGGCGGTCAGGAATACGAGCAAGGTCACAAAAACGCTGAGGCATGACCTTTTTGCAAAGATTTCCCACCTCTCTGCGAGAAAGACCGATGAATTCACGGTATCATCGCTCATATCAAGGCTTACTACCGACAGCTACAATGTCAACGATATGCTCGTGCGAGTTCAACGCATCGGCGTACGCGCTCCGTTTTTGCTCATAGGGGGAATAATTATCACATTGACCCTCGACCCCATGCTCACACTGGTGTTGGTTGCAATGCTCCCGATAATCGCGGTGGTGGTCTATTTTGTGACCAAGTACAGCGTACCCATATATACCCATTGCCAGCAGATACTCGATAAGCTCGTACGCACCGTGCAGGAGAATGCGACCGGCGTCAGGGTTATAAAGGCGCTCGGCAAGGGCGAGCATGAGCGGAAACGCTTTGATAATGTAAATGCCGGCCTTGCCAACGAAAACAAGAAGGCAGGCGTTATCATGGCGATAACCAACCCGGCAGCTACCATCGTGCTGAACATCGGTTTGACATTGGTCGTGATCGTGGGCGCGCGCAGGGTGAACTCCGGCTTGACCGAACCGGGTACAATACTTGCGTTTTTGAGCTATTTCACCATCATATTGAATGCAATGCTCGGCATAACAAGGGTGTTCGTCATTTGTTCCAAGGGCTCCGCAAGCGCAAAGCGCATTGAGAGCGTGCTGCTTGCCGAGGACGATATGCCGATACTTCCCGAAGAGGAGAACGCTCAAACGGAAAATGCGGACGCGCCGCATATAGAATTCAGGGGCGTCACCTTCAGCTATAATAAAAAGGAAGAAACGGACGGACTGCGCTCAGAGGAAAGGGACTATATAAAGAACAATCTTACTGATATCAGCTTCACTCTCAACAGGGGGCAGACATTGGGCATCATTGGCGCGACCGGCAGCGGCAAGTCCACGATAGTCAACCTGTTGATACGATTTTACGATCCGGATAAGGGAACGGTTCTGGTTGACGGAAGGGATGTCAGATGCATCTCGCGTGAAGAGCTGTGCAAAAAGTTCGGCATAGCATTTCAGAACGACTTTATCATGGCGAATTCTATCTTTGAGAACATCAGCTTCGGAAGGGAGCTGACCGAGGAGCAGGTCAACCGCGCGATAGTTCTCGCCCAAGCCAAGCAGATGATTGACGAGCTTCCCGAAGGCACCGGATATAGGCTTACCGCAAGGGGAACAAATATCAGCGGCGGACAGAAGCAGCGTATGCTGATTGCCCGAGCGGTGGCGGCAGAGCCGGAGATACTGATACTCGACGATTCGTCCAGTGCGCTCGACTACAAGACCGACGCAAGCCTCAGAAAGGCGCTCCACAGCAGCCTTCCGGATACTACGACCGTCATTATCGCTCAGCGCATAAGCTCGATAATGAATGCGGATCTGATCCTGGTGCTGGACGAGGGAAGCATAATCGGAAGGGGAAGGCATTCGGAGCTGATGGAATCCTGCCCCGAGTATAAGCTCATTGCGGATACGCAGATGGGAGGTGCGGCATAATGCCCAAGATGACACAGATGGGTGCTGTTTCTCCTGCGGAAGCAAAGCGAACGGAGACTACAAAGAAGGCTGACATGGGCTATATAATGAAGCGCCTGTGGAAGTACCTGTCCAAGCATAAGTTCATTATCGCCGTATGCATAGTGCTGGTCATAGTCGGCAACCTGCTGGCGCTCTGGGGGCCTCGCCTTTCGGGCAAAGCCATCGGTGCGATAGGCATCGAGCCGGGCACGGCGGACTTTGAGACGGTAGGCTACTATACCTCGCTGATGATAGTATTTTACATCATCAGCGGAGTCATGAACTTTATCCTGACGGTGCTGCTCGTTAAGCTGTCAAGGAATGTCACCTATGAGATGCGCAGGGATGTTTTCAATAGGCTTACGACCCTGCCCGTGGGCTTTTTCGATACACGCCAGACCGGCGACATTATCTCCGTTATTTCCTATGATATAGATACGGTGAACGCATCGCTGTCGAGCGATCTGCTTCAGATAGTCAAGAGCCTGATAACGGTCGTTGTTTCGTTCATAATGATGTTGACGATAAAGCCCGAACTTGTGCTCATCTTTGTCGTCACCGTCCCGATCTCGATGCTGTTTTCGCGCTATATCACAAAGAAGGTTCGTCCGCTGTTCAGAAAGCGCAGCAGAAAGCTGGGGGAGATGAACGGCTATGCCGAGGAGATGATCGACGGACAGAAGATAACGAGAGCGTATAACCGTGAGAATGTGGTCATCGCAGGCTTTGATGTAAAGAATGGGGAAGCGATAGACGCCTATAACAACGCCGAGGTCACGGCCACGGCAATGGGGCCTTCCGTCAATTTCATAAACAACCTTTCGCTGACACTGGTAAGCGTATTCGGAGCTATCCTCTATATCAACGGAGGGATAGGCCTTGACGGAATATCCTCGTTTGTTCTGTACTCAAGGAAGTTTTCGGGCCCGATAAATGAAACGGCAAATATCTTTGGCGAGCTTCAATCCGCATTCGCCGCTGCGGAGAGGGTGTTCAGGCTAATTGACGAAGCTCCCGAGCCGGAGGATGCTCCGGATGCGGAGGTCCTCACCGATGTGGTCGGGGATGTGGAGCTTAAGCATGTGGATTTCGGCTATGTTCCGGAGCGGACAATAATTAAAGATTTCAGTCTAACCGCTCCGCACGGCAGCCTCATAGCGATAGTCGGCCCCACCGGAGCAGGAAAGACGACAATAATCAATCTTCTGATGCGTTTCTATGATGTGAACAGCGGCAGCATAACGATAGACGATAAGTCGATATACGGAATGACCCGAGAAAGCCTCCGTGGAGCGTATACTATGGTCTTGCAGGATACATGGCTGTTCAGCGGAAGCATCATGGAAAACATCGCCTATGCCAATGAGAATGCAACCAAGGAAGATGTTATAGCCGCCGCCAAGGCAGCACATATCCACAACTTTATCATGCGCTTGCCGAATGGCTATGACACGATCCTGAGCGAAAACGGCACGAGCATTTCCAAGGGACAAAAACAGCTGATGACCATTGCGAGAGCTATGCTGCTCGATTCGCATATGCTCATACTTGACGAGGCAACGAGCAATGTTGATACCCGCACCGAGATGATAATACAGTCCGCAATGCGTGAGCTTATGCGGAACAGGACCTGCTTTGTTATTGCGCACAGGCTCTCCACGATTCGGAATGCGGATAACATCCTCGTTGTGAGGGACGGCTCCATCGTCGAAAGCGGCAGGCACGAGGAGCTGCTTGAGCGGAACGGATACTACGCAGAACTGTTTTATTCGCAATTCGAGGTCTATTGAATAATAAGGCGTCGGAGATCGCAGATCGTGATAAAAAAGGACAGTTAACCCTATTGTGAACGTGCGATTATAAAAAAAGTTGAAAACATCCAACAAAAGTGTTGGCGTGTCTATTGAGTTTACTCAAAATAAGGCTTGACCAATGGGAAATTTGGTGCTATACTATTTGTTGTAACTTAATCAAGCGCTTGGGTATTTAAACATTTTAAAACCACTTGATTTTTTTGCCAGACCTTAGAATGTCCTAAAGAGGAGCACGGAGGAGTAAATGAAGAGGCTGTATTATCCCGTTATTGATGCAATGCTCTACATTATGAACATTGTCAGCGGTTCTACGGTGCGAAAGAATGCCGAGACGTACAAGAACGATCATCCGGATGTTAAGGATCAGATCCTTTCCGTTATTGATAAGGCAGTAATGCTGGAGGATATCATCAGCGCTTCTGTCAGCATCGATTCTCCGCTGTTTGATTTTTATTTCTCTCAAGACATAGGGGGCAAGGCCAGCGTGCCCGTCATGTCCAGCGCAGCATCCCTGCTGCTTTCATATCTTGCGCATTATTCACCGGAAGCGTACACCGTCGATGAAACGATCGAGGCAAGGCTAAGCGTTACCAAGAAGCAGAAGATGACGATCTTTTCCGGGAATGGGCTTATCAACAGCTTTGCAGGCGATGAGGACCTTGACAGGATAATCTGTGAAGAGAACGAAGAAGCATTGCTCAGGTTCATGACCAATATGGACATCAGTGCGCCGATGAAACGCAAAATATTCAGCCTTTACCGGAATTACGACGAGCATATCCGCACAATGCTGGAGCTTATGCGGCCTATAGTCGACCTGATAATAGCCAACGAGCCCCTGTATGGCGACTGCATTCGTGATATAGAGGATAAGATCAGCCGTACTTCGGATGTTCGCAGAATGATCGGTGATAGCTGCGGTATGATATTGCCGGAATCCGATGATTGCAGCATCTACCTCAATCTGTTCGATTCAACGAGCATTACCCTGCATGAAAGCACCGATCGCTCAACGCTGGACGTGTATGTCGGAGTGTTCTTCGAAAAGATGACGAATCTGTTCTATCACGGCTGCGACAGCAACAAGCTGGCTTCCTGCTCAAAGGCGCTTGCGGACAGCGTGCGTATCGAGATACTTCAGGCAATATGCGCCACTCCGCGTTACGGCCTCGAGCTTGCGGAAATGTTTGATATCTCCGCTTCGATGGTATCGTATCATATGAGCAAGCTTGCGCTCAACGGTTTCGTTGAGAGCACTCTTCGGGACGGGAAGGTCTATTATACCGTGCGCATGGACAATATCGAGGTCTATGTGGACAACCTGAAACGGTTCCTAAAGTCACCGTACATCAAAAGAGATAATTGATAAATACCGCTGCCCGGGCTGCCCGGGCAGCTTTGCTGTTTTGGGATTGAACTCGTAGAATTTAACGGGCAAACATCATGCTGAGCCCCGCTTTTACTTGAAAGAGACAGCAGAACATGATATAATACCGGCATGGAAAAACACTATACGACTTATGAACTTGGCAGGCGAAGCTTATTCGCCTGGCTTGCTGCAGTGCTTGCGGTCATATCTATGGCAATGCGGATCGTCTATTACAGCCTTCCACTGGAGGGAGCGGAGGGCGTAAACTCGACATGGCATGTCTTCTTCCTGATAGTAGTACCATGCATAGCCTGCGCGTGGTTCGTTTATACGCTTCTTAGGTATGGCGGACAGAAGAAGCTCTATAAAACAGCAATGCCGCTGCTTCTGTTCATGGTATTTTCCATCGCAAGAAGCTGTGCGCTATATGGCGAAAAGCAGATAATTACAAGCGGCTGGCTGCTTGCGCTTGCGATAGTCATAGCGGTCGCCTTTGCATTCGTTTACAGGCACACGGTCAACCCAGGTGGCTTTAAGCACAGGACCGTTGCCTGCGTTTTGGGATTAGCCATAATTATCGCAAGGATCATACGAATCTTCGTTATTGTTATTCCGCAGGGCGCAGGGTTTGTTGAACTGATGCCCGAGCTTAGCTCGCTGCTGGTGCTCACGGCATACGAAGTAGTGCTCCTGTGCATGGACAAGATCGAGGGCGACCGTCCGTTCCCGATGGCAGGCGACCGTCCCGACGGAAGAAGGCTTCGCAGCCTGGATCCGATTTCCGGAGTAGCCGTTTACATCATGCCCGATCGTAACGGCGCAAGCAACCTTTTCAAGGATAGCTTTGAGTGCAGCAATGCGGAGAAATACATTCGTGAAAAGCGTGAACAGGGGCTTGAAAACTTTGGCTATACCCATCTTATCCTTGCCGCATATGTCCGAGCGGTAAGCCAGCGCCCCGGCATCAATCGCTTCATCGCAGGGCAGAAGGTGTACTCAAGGGGTCATGATGTCGAGGTGTCCATGGCGGTCAAAAAATCGATGGCGACCGACGGCGGAGAGACGATCATCAACATTCATTTCGATGTTCACGACACCGCAGAGGATGTCTACCGCAAGTTTAACGAACAGCTCCTGCAAGCCAAAGCATCTGAAGAGCTTGACAGTCAGTTCGACAGTGTTGCAGGGCTTCTCAATTTGATTCCGGGCGTTCTGATGAAGTTCACGATCTGGGTGCTCAAAACATGCGATTATTTCGGACTACTGCCCAAGTTTTTGCTGCACATAAGCCCGTTCCATGCTTCCGGATTTATCACCAGCATGGGTTCGCTGGGCATTCCCCCGATTTATCATCATCTCTATGATTTCGGCAATATCCCCATCTTCCTTGCCTTTGGCATCAAGCGCAGGCAGTGCGAGCTGATGCCAGATGGGAGCGTTGTGCAGAAAAAGTACATCGACTTTTCCGTAGTTACCGATGAGAGGATCTGCGACGGCTTCTATTTTGCTTCTGCAATTAAGCTCACCAAGCGTTATCTAAACCAACCGGAGCGTTTGGATGAAGCGCCTGAGACCATAGTTGAGGATGTGTATTGATGGAAAAAACCAAGAATAAAGGGAATATCATTGCCGCTGTCATTGCGGTGTCCGTTATTGCCTTCTTTGCGCTCGTGCTGATTATTCCGGCGAGCAGAGAGGTGTTTAAGTCCCTGTCATCGTCTCATCCATATATCATGGGCTTTCTAAAGTTTGGGCTGCTTGCGAGCTGCGGCGAGATATTTGCTCTGCGCATAAAGCGGAAAAGCTGGGCTTTCCCGAACTATTTCCACTTTCGCGCGCTGATATGGGGTGCGATCGGTATCGCCATCACCTTTATGATGAAGGTCTATACCTATGGCGTCGTTGGCATGATGGAGCACGGCCTGCTGCCTGCCCTTAAGAATACCGAATCTTTTTGGAACAGTCTTTTGAGGGCGTTCTTTACGGCGGCGGTGATGAACCTGACATTCGGCCCCACGTTCATGGCGTTTCATAAGTGTACTGATACCTATCTCGATCTTCGCGCGCAGGGCGTGAAAAAGCCCGGGCTGAAGAGGACAATAGAAACTGTCAACTGGCATGGCTTTGTGAGCTTTACGCTCCTAAAGACGATACCCCTGTTCTGGATACCGGCGCACACCGTAACCTTTATGCTCCCTGCGGAATATCAGGTGATAATGGCTGCTGCGCTGTCCATAGCCCTCGGCATAATGCTGTCGCTCAAGAAGAATTAAAACAGTACCGTAAAGAGCTGCTTTCGAGCAGTTCTTTCTTTTTGTATGGATGATGCTCAGTATAGTCCGCGCTCATCGGAGAACTGACGGAAATTGAAGGCCCAAGGAGGTATGGGGAAGGCAGCTCAAGAACGGTTTCGCCGCAATCCACACTTGCCGAAATGCCAAGGCAGGGGTATAATAATAGCAGCATTTGGCACAAAAGAGGGAGAAAATGAAAAAGAAGCATAAATACGCACTGCGGCGGGCGTTGCTCGCCGCGATACCGCTGATCATACTCGCAATAGTTCTTATATGCGTTAAGAGCTGCAAGCGCGAGGACTATCGGGTGCTGCAGGCCGAAGAGATAGCCCTATACACACAGGGCAACGAATACAGCAGCCGTGAACAGGAGGATTTTGTTGAGGCGGCGCTGTCGCTTGTCGGCAAGGTCCGCTATTTCTGGGGCGGAAAAAGCTCCGCTGTCGGCTGGGACGATGAGTGGGGGACGATGAAAACAGTCACCAGCTCCGGAAGCAGCACGACGGGAACGGAACGGCCGTATGGGCTTGATTGCTCGGGATATGTAAGCTGGTGCTTCATCCAGACCGGAGCAACGCCGCAGCAGATGAGCCAAAGTATCGGCGAAGGAACGTGGAATCAGTGGCAAAAGTCAGGAGAGATAGATAAAATTGAAGCGCGTCTGGGCGATATCGCGTTCATCAATCGCTATCCGGGCGCAACCGGCAATCATATAGGTATAGTCGTTGGATTTGATGCGGAAGGCGAGCCGCTGATAGCGCACTGTACGCCGAGCTACGATGATGTGGTCGTATCGACCTGCGGCGATCAGTTTCGATACTTCAGACGCCCTGCTTTCCTGGAAGATAATCGGCAGTAAGAAACAATTACGGAGGTTAACATGCTCATAATCGGCATCTGCGGCGCAAGCGGCAGCGGAAAATCAACCCTAGCGGAGAATATTCGTGACCGTCTTAACGGAAAGGCGATGATCATTCCGATGGACTGCTACTATAACGATCACCCCGAGCTCTGCTTTGAAGAACGTGCGCTGCTCGATTACGATCAGCCGTCATCGTTTGCGATGGACGAATTCTATGAGGATCTCTTAAAGCTCAAACGCGGCGAGCGGATAACCACCAAACAGTACGATTTTGACAGGCATAGACGCAATGATTCGGACGAGCTCATTGAACCTCCGGAAGTGCTGATAATCGAGGGGATTCATACCTTTGCAGATTCCAGGGTGCTGGATATAATGGATATCAAGTTCTATGTCGACGTCGATTCCGACGTCTGTCTGACGCGCAGGATAAAGCGTGATGTGCGTGAGCGCGGCAGGGAAGCACTCGATGTGTGCAGGCAGTACATAGCGACCGTTAAGCCTGCCTTTGACAGCATCATAAGCAAATACCGTGAGGCCTGCGACGTATGCGTTGTCCGAGGAGGAAAGAACGATGTCGCAGCGGAAATGGCAGCCGCTTTTATCGAAAAGAGGCTTGCGGGAAAATAATTGCAGTCCTAAGGCTGCCTGCTTGGAATATATCCGCCTGCTCTGCCAATACTATACTAATTAAGTTCGTCTTGCGGAGGAACAATGAGTAAGCTGAGATCCTATCTAAAATCGATGGGGAAATACCTATTCGTGGTAGCCTGCGGCGTGCTCCTGTATATGTTGTGCGAGCATTTTACCGCTGTGAGGAAGGTCATAAAGACGCTGCTGTCAGTGCTGACTCCGGTAATGCTCGGCATTGCGTTTGCGTATCTTGTCAACCTTCCTGCGTCGTTTCTTGAACGGCTGTTTGCCGGAAAGAAACCGGGAGAGCGGAGTAAGCGAAGGGCATACCTGCTCTCGGTTTTCTGCTCGTTCGTTCTGATAGTCGGCATCCTGGTGTTCATGATGTGGATGGTCATTCCCAAGGTTGCGGACAGCATAGCCATTCTTGCGGACAATTTCGACACCTACTATGAAAGCTTTGTTAACTGGGCAACGGAATTTTGGGACGGGCTGAATCTAAATGATGATGCTGCAGCACAGGTTTCGGAGATGCTGGCCAAGCTTCAAAACTGGCTTATTGGCGTAGTTCCAAAGCTCCTTAACTATACATTTGACGCCGTCGGAGTGGTTGCGGATATCGTGCTCGCATTTGCCCTCAGCATATATCTGCTGATAGATAAGCATAGGCTGCTCGCCCATACCAGGCGATTCATCCGCGCAGCGTTCAGCGAGGAGAGGGCCGAAAGGATACTGGATATCTGTTCGTTCACCAATAAGACCTTCCGGGGCTATTTCGGGGGACAGATAATCAGCAGCACGCTTATAGGCATCGGCTGCTATATCGGGATGAGAATATTCAAAATGCCCTTCCCCGAAATGATTAGTTTGCTGATAGGCGTATTTGCCATGATCCCCATCCTCGGCCCATGGCTGAGCACCGTTCCAAGTGCGTTTATCATTCTGATGGCGTCGCCGAACGATCCAATGATGGCAGTATGGTTCGTAATACTCGTAGTCGTCGTTCAGCAGATCGACAACAACATCACTTATCCGCTCGTCGTCGGCGATGCGGTCGGTCTGTCCAGTGCATGGGTACTGATTGCTATAATTGTATTTGGAGGTTTATTTGGGTTTACCGGCTTGCTGTTCGCAGTCCCCGTGACCGCCGTACTCTATCGCCTGCTGGGCGATTGGACTAATCAGAGAGCCACGGAAAAGGGCATACCGATAGTTGCAAGCGTTCCGACCGTCAATTATGAGCGAAAGAGCAAGCTTTTCAGGCTCATCAACAAGCTGAAGCGGAAGAAGCCGAACGGCGGAAACGATGACAATGCCGGAAACGCAAAAAATGCTGATGCCAATGAAACCAAATAAAACAAGGAAGATAATAAAGAACAGGAATAATCGACAAAGAGGCAACCTATGAACAAATTCTTCGGTCATCTGCGGACGGTCATGAAGCACCGCCGGACGGTATTCGTACACTGCTGCCGCGCAGGGATCCCGTGGCAGGGGCTTTGGCATGATTTTTCAAAATACTCGCCGTCCGAGTTTATACCGAGCGTTAAGCACTACGCAGGAGGCGTGAAAAGCCCCAATGAACTTGAACGCGCGGACTACGGCTTTTCGCTGGCTTGGATGCACCATAAGGGCAGGAATAAGCATCATTTCGAGTACTGGACGGATTATGACCCCGTGACGCATGAGATGAGCCCGGTCAAGATGCCGAAAAGGTATATTGCGGAGATGTTCTGCGACCGCGTGGGTGCAAGCAAGGTGTACAAGGGAAATGCATATACGGATGCCGCTCCATATGAGTATTATATGAGGGCAAAGGCAAGGCGAAAGATCCATCCGGAAACCGCTGCTCAGATTGAAATGCTGCTCGAAATGCTCCGCGATAAGGGCGAAAAAGAAACCTTTTGCTATATCAAGCATGTGTTTTTGCGGCAGAATAAGGACAATAAATAGCGTTCTCAGCTTCCCGAAAGGGGAGCTGATTTCAGTTTTGGCACTTCATGCGAGTAAATATATTTATAAAAAAGTCATTTTGGGGGCTTGACTTTCATCCTGGGCTTGACTATAATGCTATCTTGTATAAGTATCGTTATAATGCGGTAGTATCGGGATTTTATGAACGTGCTGCCGTAGTTATGCGAAAAAACTCTTTAGCTTCAATGAAAAATCAGCTTTCAGCGATATGCCTTGAGCATGAAGGGATATGCTCCGCGCCGCTTAGGCATCGATGAAACAATCCAGAGAAAGGAAGCTTTCGCGCTGCGAAAGTCACGGTCATAACAATGTTGCATGAAGTAAAGATGGGAAAAAAGACTCGTTACAGCTTTGCCCATAATCAAGAAATTCTCGATATGCCCGACCTCATTGAGGTGCAGAAGGCGTCATATCGTCAGTTTATTGACCATGGCCTGGGCGAAGCTTTGGCGGATATTTCTCCCATTAGGGACTATTCCGGCAGATTTACCTTAGAGTTCATCGGATATTGGATCGAAGAACAAAACGCCAAGTACAGCGTTGCCGAAAGTAAGGAACGCGACACCAATTATGCGGCTCCGCTCAAGGTCAGGGTCCGTCTCATCAACAATGAGACCCACGAAATCAAGGAGAGCGACGTCTTTATGGGTCTGTTCCCGCTGATGACCGATCAGGGAACTTTCATAATCAACGGTGCGGAGAGGGTCATAGTAAGCCAGCTCGTCCGTTCGCCCGGTGCATACTACACCGAGACCGTGGATAAGGTTGGCAGAAGGCTTTTCAGTGCGCAGGTGATCCCCAACCGCGGCGCATGGCTCGAATATGAGACCGACAGCAATGAGATCCTCTATACAAAGATAGACCGTCAGCGCAAGATGCCTGCGACGGTTCTGCTCCGTGCTATCGGCTACGGCACAAACGCTCAGATCCTCGACCTGCTCGGCGAGGAGGAAAGGCTGCTGAAGACCCTCGAGAAGGATACCTCCAAATCCACCGGAGCAGCGCTTCAGGAGATCTATAAGCGCCTGCGTCCCGGCGAACTCGAAAACGAGGAGAACGCCAAGTCCCTTTTGACCTCCCTGTTCTTTGACAGAAGATATGACCTTGCCCGTGTCGGCAGGTATAAATTCAATTATAAGCTCAGCCTTGCGGCGCGTATCAAGGGCTTTGCTGCCGCCGAGAATGTTATCGACCCGAAAAGCGGCGAGCTGCTCGTGTCAGAGGGCGAGATCATCTCCGAGGATGCTGCAAAGGCCATCGAAAACGCCGGCGTACTGGGCGTTTATATCATCGCCTCCGAAAGGCGCATCCGCGTAGTCGGCAATCACTTTGTCGATGCGGCATGCTATCTCGACTTTGACCCCAAGGAAGTGGGCATCAACGAGCATGTCTACTATCCTGCGCTGATGGAGCTTCTTGAGACCAAGAATGAGATGACGGATGAAGAATTCCGTGAATCTCTCAAAGAAAATCTCTTTGAGCTCATACCGCATCATATTATTCCTGCCGATATGGTCGCATCGGTCAGCTACCTGATGGGGCTTCCGTACGGCATCGGCAAATGTGACGATATAGACCATCTCGGCAACCGCCGCATCCGTTCGGTAGGCGAGCTGCTTCAGAACCAGATCCGCGTGGGCCTTACAAGGCTTGAACGTGTGGTCCGTGAGCGCATGAGCATTCAGGATGCCGATACCGGTGCCGTTGTGCCGCTCAATCTTATAAATATTCGTCCTGTGACCGCTGCTATCAAGGAATTCTTCGGTTCCTCTCAGCTTTCACAGTTTATGGATCAGACCAATCCGCTTGCGGAGCTTACACATAAGCGCAGGCTCTCCGCTCTTGGTCCCGGAGGTCTGAACCGTGACCGCGCGACCTTTGAAGTTCGCGACGTTCACTATTCCCACTACGGAAGAATGTGTCCTATCGAGACCCCCGAAGGTCCCAACATCGGCCTTATCAACTCGCTTGCAACCTATGCAAGGATAAACGAGTACGGCTTCATCGAGGCTCCCTACCGCAGGATCGATAAGGTCAACCACCGCATTCTCGATGATATAGTGTATCTGACCGCTACTGAGGAGGACGGAAAGATCATCGCTCAGGCAAGCGAGGCCACCGTTACCGATGAAAACGGCAATACATGGTTCGCAAAGGAACGCATTGTAGCCCGTCAGCTTGATCAGATCATCGAGGTTCACGCTACGGATATAGACTATATGGACGTTTCCGCAAAGCAGCTCGTATCCGTCGCGACCGCAATGATACCGTTCCTTGAGAACGACGACTCCAACCGCGCGCTGATGGGTTCAAACATGCAGCGTCAGGCAGTGCCTCTTCTTGTAACCCAGGCTCCCGTTATCGGAACCGGGATGGAGTATAAGGCTGCTTACGACAGCGGCGTGCTCGTGCTGAACGAAACAGCCGGCACCGTAGTGTTCGTTTCCGCAGATAAGGTTGTCGTTGAATCCGACATAGATCACAACCGCAGGGAATACAAGCTTATAAAGTTTAAACGTTCCAATCAGGGCACATGCGTAAATCAGCGCCCGGTCGTCTCTGTCGGCGATCATCTTGAAAAGGGCGACATCATAGCGGACGGCGCATCCACCTCCAACGGCGAGATTGCGCTCGGCAAGAATATTCTTATCGGCTTCATGAACTGGGAGGGTTATAACTATGAGGACGCAGTTCTCATCAGCGAACAGCTTGTTCGTGATGACGTTTATACTTCCCTGCATATCGAAGAGCATGAGATCGAAGCCCGTGACACCAAACTTGGCCCGGAAGAGATCACCTGCGAGATACCCAATGTCGGCGCTGACGCAATTGCTCAGCTCGACGAAAGGGGCATTATCAGAATCGGCGCAGAGGTACGTTCGGGCGATATCCTGGTCGGTAAGGTGACCCCCAAGGGCGAGACTGACAGGATCTCCAGCGAAGAGCGTCTGCTGCGTGCCATATTCGGCGATAAGGCCAAGGACGTGCGCGATACCTCGCTGCGCGTGCCTCACGGCGAAGGCGGCGTAGTAGTTGACGTCCGCGTATTCAATCGTGAAAACAAGGATGATGAGCTGTCCCCCGGCGTCAACAAGCTTATCAGGGTCTATATAGCTCAAAAGCGCAAGATCTCCGTAGGAGATAAGATGGCAGGCCGCCATGGCAACAAGGGTGTTGTTTCCAGGATACTCCCCATTGAGGATATGCCTTTCCTGCCCGACGGCACTCCCCTCCAGATCGTGCTCAACCCTCTCGGCGTTCCGTCCCGAATGAACATCGGACAGATCCTTGAGCTCCACCTCGGCAAGGCGGCAATGGCGCTTGGCCTCAATATTGCGACCCCCGTTCTTGACGGCGCAACAGAGGATGATATCAAGCTCATGCTCGCAATGTCCAATCCCGACAATACCGAAATGGTCGATCTTATGAAGCTCACCGCCGGCGATGCCGTGAAGATGATGCAGCTTGTTGAGACCGATCCCGAGGTTGGCGCAAAGGCACGTCGTGCCGCAAGGTATGAGGACGGCAAGACCATCCTCTATGACGGCCGCAGCGGCGAACCCTTTGAAAACCGCATATCGGTGGGCTACATGCATTACCTGAAGCTCCACCATCTCGTTGACGATAAGATCCATGCAAGAAGCACCGGACCGTATTCGCTGGTCACTCAGCAGCCGCTCGGCGGCAAGGCTCAGTTCGGCGGACAGCGCTTTGGTGAGATGGAGGTTTGGGCGCTCGAGGCTTACGGCGCGGCGCATACCCTCCAGGAGATTCTCACCGTCAAGAGCGACGACTGTGCAGGCAGGGTCAAGACCTTTGAGGCGATCGTCAACGGTCAGAATGTACCCACTCCCGGTATTCCCGAAAGCTTTAAGGTTCTCGTCAAGGAACTCCAGTCGCTCTGTCTGGATATCAAGATCCTGAGAGAGGACGGTACCGAGATACCGCTCAGCGAGCTTACCTGCCTCGACGATGACGATCTGGCTCCTACCGCAAGCCTTGCGGACATTGAGGGAAGCTATGAACGCCAGGGCAAGAGCTCTCGCCAGAGCAGGGACTCCGTTGTCGACTTCGATGAATATGATGACAGCGATGAAGACGATGACGATCCCCTGAATCAAGGCTTCTTCGATGAGGAAGATCAGGATTACAACGAATAAGCGCGAAGGGAGAAAATACTTTGTTTGATTTGGTAAATTTTGATGCAATCCAGATTGGGCTTGCATCCCCCGAAAAAATTCGCTCTTGGTCCCACGGCGAGGTCAAAAAGCCTGAGACTATCAATTATAGAACGCTGAAGCCCGAGAAGGACGGACTCTACTGCGAGGTCATCTTCGGACCGACCAAGGACTGGGAATGTCATTGCGGCAAGTATACCAACCGTCATAGGGGCAAGGGCATTATCTGCCCCGAATGCCATGTTGAAGTTACACGCTCCAAGGTTCGCCGCGAGCGTATGGGACACATCGAGCTTGCCGCTCCCGTGGCTCATATCTGGTATTTCAAGGGCAATCCCTGCCGCATCAAGATGCTGCTCGATATCTCTCCCAAGGATCTTGAAGCCATCATCTATTTTGCCGCGTATGTAGTCCTTGATCCCGGCAACACTCCGCTTTCCTACAAGCAGGTGCTCAATCCCGGCGAATATGCTATGGCCGTCAAGGAGTATGGTTCAAACGCATTCCGCGTAGGCATGGGCGCAGAGGCTATCAAGGAACTGCTCCAAAATCTCGACCTTCACGCTCTCTCTAAGGAGCTGCGTGAGGATATAAATTCCGGCTCCAGCCAGAAGCGCACAAATGCTATCAAGCGTCTTGAGGTCGTTGAAGCATTCATCAAGAGCGGCAACAAGCCCGAATGGATGGTTCTTGACGTGATCCCGGTCATCCCCCCCGATCTGCGCCCGATGGTACAGCTCGACGGCGGCAGGTTCGCGACCAGCGACCTTAACGACCTTTACAGGCGTGTTATCAACAGGAATAAGCGACTCATCAAGCTGATAGAGGATCGCTCTCCCGATATTATCATCAGAAACGAAAAGCGCATGCTTCAGGAAGCTGTTGACGCTCTTATCGACAACGGCAGGCGCGGCCGCCCCGTGACCGGACCCGGCAACCGCGCGCTCAAATCCCTTTCGGAGATGCTTCGCGGCAAGCAGGGACGTTTCCGTCAGAACCTGCTTGGAAAGCGTGTTGACTACTCCGGCCGTTCCGTTATCGTTGTCGGTCCCGAGCTGAAGATGTATCAGTGCGGTCTGCCCAAGGAGATGGCGCTCGAGCTGTTTAAGCCTTTCATTATGAAGAAGCTGATCGAGCAGAAGTCCGCTCCCAACATCAAGGCGGCGAAGCGCAAGGTAGAGCGCGTTGAACCGGAGGTTTGGGATGTACTTGAAGAGGTCATCCGTGACCATCCCGTACTGCTGAACCGCGCGCCCACGCTTCACAGACTGGGCATTCAGGCATTCGAACCCGTGCTCGTCGAGGGCAGGGCCATTAAGCTCCATCCTTTGGTATGTACCGCATTCAACGCCGACTTTGACGGCGACCAGATGCCTGTCCATGTACCCCTCTCCGTTGAGGCGCAGGCCGAAGCAAGGTTCCTGATGCTTGCGGCTAACAATATTCTTAAGCCCCAGGACGGCAAACCCGTCATCAGTCCCGCTCAGGACATGGTTATGGGCTGCTATTATATCACGATGCGCACCGATTATCTGTATGATAACGAGATCCGCAAGACGATCAGGGGCATCGTGAAGAATGATGAGTATGTTGAAGAAAAGCTGACCGATGAGGTCATATTCAGGATCTATGCAAAGCAGAGCGAGACCTTCCGCGATGAGTTCATCAACGGAGCAAAGCTTGCAAATCCGGATTTGGATGAAGAAAGGCTCTATCGCTATCTGACCGATTCCCGCCTTCTCAGGATGATGAACGGTGAGCAGAAGGCTTTTGCAAGCGAGAATGAAGCGCTGATGGCATACCAGACCGGCGAGCTGTCACTCCAGGCAATGTGTAAGATCCGTGTTGAGCGTGAGTTCCAAGGTCAGATATACAAGAGGATAATCAATACCTCCCTTGGCAGACTCATTTTCAACCATGTTATTCCCCAGGACCTCGGCTATGTAGAGAGGGAGACCCTCGATGATATGTTCCGCCTTGAGGTCGATAAGCTTGTAGTCAAGAAGGATCTTGGCGATATCATCAACCGCTGCTTCCGCAAGCATGGCCCCACCGCCACCAGCGAGGTCGCGGACCAGATCAAGAATCTGGGTTATAAGTATTCCACCGTTGCAGGCAACACCATTGGCTTCCAGGATATCAACGTGCCCGAGGAGAAGCAGGAATTGCTTGACCGTGCGGATATCGAATGTGAAAAGATCGACAGGCTCTACCGCATGGGTCTGCTGTCCAATTCCGACAGGAAGAGCAAGGTAATTGAGGTTTGGAAGAAGACTGCGGATCAGATCGCAAGCCTGCTCGACGAGAAGAAGAGTCCCATCAACCCCCTGAACATGATGGCAGACTCCGGTGCCCGCGGCAGCAAGGAACAGATTCGTCAGCTTGCAGGTATGCGCGGTCTGATGTCCGACCCGAGAGGCCAGACCATCGAGGTGCCTGTACGTTCCAACTTCCGCGAAGGACTGAATGTGCTTGAGTTCTTCCTGAGCTCGCACGGTGCGCGCAAGGGTCTTGCCGATACGGCGCTGCGTACTGCGGACTCCGGTTACCTTACAAGAAGGCTGGTAGACGTCTCTCACAATGTTATCGTTCGTGAAGATGACTGTTTCGCAGAGCGCAACAAGGCTATCGAGGGCATGACGTTTGAAGTTCAGCTTCCCGATGAGGATAAGAAAGATCCTATCGCGGCCGCTGCAAGGGACCGCAATGCCAAGGAAAGGATCGACAAGGCATTTGCAGACTTCAAGGAAAGGCTCATCGGAAGGTTTACCGCAGAGGATGTAGTCTCACCGAGGACGGGCGAACTCATTGCAGGCATCAATACCATGCTTACCTATGATCTCTGCGACAGAATAGTTAAAGAGAGGGTAACATCCGTTAAGTGCCGCACAGTCCTTACCTGCCAGAGCGAACACGGTGTATGCTGCAAGTGCTACGGCATGAACTGCGCCACCGGCACTGAGGTCACGATCGGCGAAGCGGTCGGTATCGTTGCCGCGCAGGCTATCGGCGAACCCGGTACGCAGCTCACCATGCGTACATTCCATACCGGCGGCGTTGCAACCGCAGAGGATATTACTCAGGGTCTTCCCCGTGTTGAGGAAATATTCGAGGCGCGTAAGCCCAAGGGCTCCGCAGTCATCAGCTCCGTCAGCGGTACGGTTGAGCTTCGTCCCGACGGTAAGACCACCAAGGTCATCATCACCGGCGACGACCCGAGCGAGACCGATGAGAAGTCCATTCCCTTCGGTGCAAAGCGCAAGGTCAACGACGGCGACCATGTACGCGCCGGCGATCCGCTGACCGAGGGCCCCATCAATCCCCATGAGATATTGGAGATCAACGGTGTTCAGGAAGTGCAGGCGTATATGCTCAACGAGGTTCAGGCGGTTTACCGCAGCCAGGGCGTTTACATCTCCGACAAGCATATCGAGATCATCATCAGGCAGATGCTGCGCAAGGTGCAGATCATTGATCCCGGCGACACCGATATGCTGCCCGGCGAACTTGTGGATATCTTTAAGTTCAAGCGTGAGAACGAGGCTATTGCTCAGGAGGGCAAGCAGACCGCAACTGTACAGCGTAAGCTGATGGGTATTTCCAAGGCTGCTCTCGCCACCGAATCCTTCCTCTCCGCCGCAAGCTTCCAGGAGACCACCCGTATGCTCACCGATGCTGCCATCAAGGGCAAGGTCGATCCGCTGCTTGGGCTCAAGGAGAATGTTATCATTGGTAAGCTGATCCCTGCAGGCGTCGGCATGAAGCGTTATCGCAGCGTGGATGTCGAGAATCCAAACAACGCCTATGCCGAGGTTGCAGCCGTTCGCCATACCACTCCTATTGAGGAAAGGCTGCCCATTCCCGAACAGGAAGAGCCGGCAAAGGATCTCTTCGATGATTTCAACGCGGATGAATTCGAGGAGGGAGAAAGCGAGCTTGATGATTTCAACGATGACGAACTGGATGAACTCGACGAGGAGGATATTGCCGCGCTTGATGCGCTTGACGCCCTCCTGGATGCTCAGGTAAATGACGGATCCGACGGTGACACCGAAGAGGACTCTGAACCCGATGACGATGTGTTTTCCGAAGACGAGTGATCGTTGAATAGAGAGTAACAGATAAATAATTAAGCGGCAGGATAGAAACTGCCGCTTTTTCATTTGCTGTATCGTACTGTATGGCACTTTTAATAAAAGAATAATAGCCGCTGCGGAATATGATGACATAGAATAAGCATCCGCAAGGCAAGAGACTGCTGCGGATGCTTATAATACGCTCAGCATTATCACCGTTTTGTTACGATGTTTTCGGCGTTTTTATAGATGGAGTTTTCGGGTACGACGCCGCGGACACAAGAGACCGGATAGACATTGGAATGCCGCCCGATGACCGTTCCGGGATTGAGAACGGAGTTACAGCCGATTTCGGCATGATCGCCAAGGATGACGCCGAATTTCTTCCTGCCGGTTTCTATGCGTTCATCGCCGAATCGAACAGCTACAAGGGTCTTATCACTCTTGACATTGGAGGTTATGGAGCCTGCGCCCATGTGAGCTTTGTAGCCGAGAATGGAATCGCCCACATAGTTGTAGTGCGGCGTCTGTACGTTATCAAAAAGGATAACGTTTTTAAGCTCAACAGAGTTGCCCACTACGCAGTTCCTTCCGATGAGGGCATTGCCGCGGATGAACGCGCAGTGCCTGATTTCGGTTCCGTGGTCGATTATGCAGGGGCCGATAATGCACGCGCTATCAAAGACAACGGCGTCCTTGGCGATCCATATGTCAGCCTTTGGATGGTCAAATTCATCTTCGGGCAGGGAAGCTCCGATTTTTAGGATGGTCTCGCCTATGAGCGAAAGCGCTTCCCAAGGGTAAACGGTGGAGCTGAGAAGCTCGCTTGCGCGGGTCTTGGTAAGGTCTAAGAGTTCATTTGTTGTGTACATACTATACTCCAAAGCTAACTTTATCGACAGTTTGCACGGATAGCGTCGATGACAAGCGCGACCGCTTCCTCGCAGGTATCTTTGCTGGAATGCTCCGCCATTACGCGCACGACCTGTTCGGTACCGCTGGGACGGACAAGAAGTCTGCCGTCGTCGCCCAGAAGCGTTTCAGCCGCTGCTATGGCTTCCTTGACCGCAGGATGCTCCATTGCGGAGGCCTTGTCACGAACAGGTTCATTCTTTAGCGTCTGAGGATAGATGGTAACGGGAGCCGCAAGCTCCGAAAGCCTTTGTTTGCGGTCAAGCATGACCTGCATGAGCTTTATCGCGGTCAGCATTCCGTCGCCCGTTGTGGCGTACTTGCTGAATATGATGTGTCCGCTCTGTTCGCCTCCGATGAGATAGCCGTTCGAACGCATACATTCATACACATATTTGTCGCCGACGGCGGTCTTTTCGTAGCCAATGCCTGCGCGGTCGAGAGCTTTGTAGAGACCGAAATTGGACATTACGGTGGTGACGATGGTATTTCCGGCGAGCTTGCCGCGTTCCATCATGTACTTGCCGTAAATAAAGAGTATGAGGTCTCCGTCAATGATCCTTCCGGTCTCATCGACGGCCATACAGCGGTCCGCGTCGCCGTCAAAGGCAAATCCAACATCCAGATTATTAGCAATGACAAGCTTGCGAAGTGCCTCGATATGGGTTGAGCCGCAGCTATCGTTGATGTTCAGTCCGTTGGGATTGCAGCCGATAACATAGGTCTCAGCACCGAGTGTTTCGAATACGCTCTTGGCGATCTGCCACGTGCTGCCGTTGGCACAGTCAAGACCTATCCGCTTGCCCTTGAAGGAATGGGTGGTCAGACTGATAAGGTAGCCGATATAGCGGTTTCTGCCTGCCGCATGATCGATGACTCTTCCGATATCGCTTCCGGTAGCGTACGGAACCTCGGGAGTGATGCCGTCCAAATACTTTTCAATTTCATCTATAACATAGCTTTGCATCTTTTCTCCGTTGCCGTTCAGGAGCTTTATGCCGTTATCATAATAAGGGTTATGGCTTGCACTTATCATTATGCCGCAGTCAAAAGCTTCCGTACGCGCAATGTATGCGACGCTCGGCGTGGTGGTAACATGCATAAGGTAGACGTCCGCTCCGCTGGCGGTGAGCCCGGCAGTCAGCGCACACTCATACATGTAGGAGCTGCGCCTTGTGTCCTTGCCTATAACAACGGAACACTTATGCTCACGCCCATAGTAGCTGCCGAGAAAGCGGCCGATTTTGAATGCGTGCTCAACGGTGAGCTGTTCATTGGCTTCGCCGCGGAAGCCGTCGGTACCAAAGTATTTAGACATATCAATTCCCTCCGTCTATTATTGATTACGGTTCGCTAATTGCGTTTGAAACGCTCCTCCGCAGGGACGAGCCTTCCGCCTGTCGCCCAAAGTATTTCGGTGATGCTGTCATATGGAATTCCCGGGAAATACTGCGAAAGATAATCGCTTCCGCAATCTCCGGACAGCCCGACGGCACCTGCGAAACTTGCAGCAGCGGAGGGTTCAACGAAAATGCCCTCCGTAGCGTTGATGAGCTTTTGATAAGGTATGAGCCTGCGGTCATCCACGGTAAACTCACCGTCCATGAGCGGTTTCATAGCCTCGTATACGAGCGATGAAGCGCATCCGACCGCCAAACCATCGGCTTCGGTCTTTCCGGATAGTCCAAGTTCCGTGACAGGAACGCATTTCCCGGTGCTGAACGCCGCCAGCATACACGGAGCGTTCACGGGTTCGATAAAGAAGCAGTGTACCGCATCTCCGAAAACGGCTTTCAGTCCGAATGTTATGCCGCCGGGGGCGCCTCCGACTCCGCAGGGAAGGTGAACGAACAGCGGATGTTCCGAGTCTACGATAACATTGGCGTTGTCGAGCTGTGCTTTGAGCCTAAGTGCGGCGACAGCGTAGCCCATGAAAAGGTCAATGGAGCGCTCATCGTCCACAAAGTAGCTATGGGGGTCCGATTCGGCGGCGCGTCTGCCGTTCTCAACGGCCTTGCTGTAATCGGTTTCATACTCAACAACCTTACAGCCCTTGCTGCGCAGAAGCTCCTTCTTCCATGTCTTTGCGTCGGAGCTCATATGAACGGTCACATCATATCCGATAGCGGCACTCATAATACCGATGCTCAAACCAAGATTACCGGTCGAACCGACCTGTATGGAGTATTGCGAAAAGAAGTCCCTATGCTCCGAAAGCTCTTCATAACCAACAGGTTCGCCATTACCGCCAACTGCAAGAAGCCCTGCTGAGAGAGCAAGCTCCTCGGTATGCTTCAGCACCTCGTAAATGCCGCCCCTCGCTTTGACGGAGCCTGCAATGGGAAGCTCGGAATCCTGCTTGATAAACAGCTTGTTTGGGCGCCTGTCATTGGGCAGGCTGCGCCTGAGCCGATCCGCATCGGCAAGCGGTGACTCGATTATGCCGTTTACCGTTTCAGGGAACACCTTGGCGATAAAGGGCGCAAAGCGGATCAGCCTCTTTTCTGCATCCATTATATCGTTTATGCCGTAGGGGAAGGTTCTGCTGAGCTTGCCCGAATGAAAAAGCGTACCCTCTGCCGTATCAGTATTCAGAAAAAATACCTCGTGAGCTTGTCTTAACTCTCTTTCCGCAGCACATCCGTTCAAACAGAGCAGGGGAGCATAAACGTCCTTCTTTTTTGGCTTTTCTCCACCGCCTTCGGGCTTGGGCTTTTTGGGAGGCTTATAGTTAAACTTGCTCTGCGCCTCCTCGAGCTTGCCCTCCATAATAAGAATGGCGGCGTCGGCAGCGTCGGAAAAGGCTTTTGTGAGCAGCTTCATGTCATCGGCATCCGGAACTCCAAGCACATAACCGATGAGATCGCGCTTTGGCTTACCTATGCCAATACGAATGCGGATGAAGTCCTCATGGCCAAGCTGTTCGACTATGCTCCGCATACCGTTATGCGTTCCGGCGGATCCGCTCTCGCGAATGCGGATAGCTCCGCAGGGAAGGTCGATATCATCATAGATGACGATAAGATGGTCGTTCGGAATCTTGAACCAGTTGAGAAGGTCGACAACGGCAAAGCCGGAGTCATTCATATAGGTTTCGGGCTTGGCAATGATAAGCTTTTCACCGTTAATTCTGCCATCGCCGTAGACAGCTCTGAAGCCGAAGCGCGTAAATGCCGTGCCCGTGCGTTCCGAAAGCGTATCCACGGTCATAAATCCAACATTATGCCTGGTCTTTGCGTAATCCCTTCCGGGATTGCCCAGTCCTACAACTAAGTACATAGCTTTTTCCTGAAGATACTGTTAATTAAGGCCCATTGAGAATCTAATCACAAGGATCGCATCGCCGACCTCAATATGTCCGTCCCTATTAAAATCGGCAGCATCAACGATGAAATCGTTATCGTCTGAAATAAGATCCAGTGAATATCGGATGATAAGCGTGGCATCGGTGACATCCACAGCCCCGTCTCCATTGACATCGCCGGGAAGGACCGGAACGACTATTACAACCTCCTGATAGCAGGCTTCTACGTTCTCGTCGTTAAGGACGTTGGTATAATTACCCTTCCATTCAACAAACTCATATCCCTCGTGTACCGGCGGATGGGGAGGCCTGGCGCTGCCTCCGTGAACGACATGCTTGGCAGCAATGAGCATACCGGTTAGCCCATCATAGAAGTTTACGGTGTGATAGAGCGTATCATTCGGGAGAAGATCCAGGATGAGGCTTTCAAGCACGGAATAATCCTCGAATGTTCCAATAAAAGAGCTGACGACATTGCCACCTGAATCCACGATAAAGGTCTGTGGTATATAGCTGTTCTGACCGACAAGTGCGCTAAGCCGGTCACAAAGGTGTACTGCGGGATAGGTTATCCCGTTTTCAGCGAACAGTTCAAGACAGGCCTCGGCGGTACTGGTACCGTCCTCGTGAAGGACTCCCAGTACGGCAACCTGGCCTCCGAAGGCCTCTTGAGCCTGCTGCATATAGTCAAGCTCCCTTATACAGTCGGCGCTCCACGTTGCGAAGTAGTGAAGAACGGTCAGAGTATGCTGAGAAAAGATGCTGCCGTCCACCGCTTCACCCGTGAGGGTCGTGGTTTCCATATCTGAAAGGTTAGTCTTGGGCGCAGTGGGCTTGCCCATATCGGCGGAAAGCGTTGCAGGCAGGAGCAGAGTGAGTATAAGAATAACGGAAATGAATTTTCGCATAAGAAGCAATGAGTTAGTATAATATTCAATTGGGTTGAACGCTTTCGCGCTCAACCCAAGGCTTTTTACTTATTCTTCTTGGATTTAGTGATTAGCACAACGGCAGCGGCGGCACCTAAAACGACAACTCCGGCAAGCACGCAGATAAGCACGGTGTTGCTGCCCTTGGGTTTATCTTCTGCCGGGGTATCCGACGGAGCGTTGGTGACCAGCGCATCGCCCTTGCTGCCGGGATCCAAGGTCTCCTTAGCGCCGTCGGGCTCCGCTGTGTCGGATGCATCCTGTGTAACGGTGGGAAGCTCGGTAGCGTCCGGCTCTAAGGTCGCGGGCTCCTGGGGGATCGCGGTCAGTCCGGGAACCGGGGTGATGGGTTCGCCCTGATAGCTGCCGTTCTCGCCCTCATTATATCCGCCCTCGGGCACTGTGCCGCCGACAAGGGTAATGATGGAGTTGTGGGAAGAAAACTTGACAGGGGTTGCGAATGTATCGCCAATGGGCATGTATCCGAATTCGGATACATAGAGGATGACCTGCGTGTTGACGGTAACGTTCTCTTTGATACGGAAGCGCATGACAACGAGATCGCCGGAGCCGTTCATGGCGTCTACGGGGCAGGCAATGCCAAGCACGATTCGCCCGGATTCGATGAAGGCCTGAGAATCCAGAATGACGAGGTTGCCGTTCATGCCGATCTGGTTCAGAAAATCACCCTGCTTTGCCTCGATGAGCTCCAGTGCGTTAACATCGTATTCAAACGTAAAGTTAACGCAGTGGACATTATAATTGCCGGAAATGGAAGCGGTGACGATGATTTCATCGCCCGGCTTTGCGTTGTCGATGCTGTTAAGGGTAATGACCGCTTCTTCTTCATCGGCAGCTGCGGCAAAGGGGACGGCAAGCGCAAGTACGAGCATTGCGGTCAGAATAATACTTAAAAACTTCTTCATATTAACTCTCCTGTATGTAATCAGTGCGAGCGCAGGATACCGAATAAAAATGTCCGTGCACTCAACCATTCTGCATTATACCATGATATGAAGCAAAATTCAATTCAATTATCCGAATCTGGCGAATTTTCCTGTTAAAGCGTCAAGCATAGGTGACACATTTCCACTCAAGAGAGCAGTCAAGGGCAGGTGTGGAGATTTTCGAAGCAAAGCGAAGAAAATACTACCCGACCTTGACTGCG
>UQNF01000016.1 GCA_900542285.1 uncultured Clostridium sp. | reverse complement strand
AACAGCCGCTCCGCTCATTCCGCTGCTCCCGCCAATTATCAGGCTTCTTCCGTAGGTGCCTTTATTGCTTACCGTCCTTCTGTCCGGAAGCTGAGAGCGTACATAATCTTCATCAATCAGCTCGCCGTCGCATAGCCATTCCGTTTCGTGCTGCGGAATGATGCCGATTTTGCAGACAGATAGTTTTCCAACCGCTTCCCTTTCCGGAGTCAGAAGCATGCCGCGCTTTATGCACTGCACTGTTATAGTCTCGTCTGCACGGAATACGATGCCCATAATGGCTCCGGTGTCTCCGTTTATGCCTGATGGAATATCAACCGCAATACGGTATGCAGAGCTTTCATTAGCAAGCTGTATCGCGCGATATGCTGTTCCTTCGATGTTTCTATCGAGTCCTGTCCCAAAGATTGCATCTACAATGATATTCTTATCACGAAGCCGCTCGATATCGTGTGTCAGGCTAAGTCCTATCTTTACTGCTATTTCATAGTTTTTTAGCGCATCGCCTGAAAACTTCTTTTCGTCACAGCACAGGATTCCCAAGCTGTCCCTTCCGAGAAGCTTTAATATCCGCATAAGCGCAAGCCCGTCTCCGCCATTATTGCCGCCGCCTATCAGCACGGCAATGCTTCCGCTTTGGCGCAGCACAGCATCGGCAACGGCACGCGCTGCACATTCCATCAGCACTATGCCGTCAATGCCAACCTCATCCATCAAATATCGGTCGATAGACCGACTGCCTACATTTGTTGCAACATATTCCATATCCTCTATCGTCCTATCATTCCGGAGTCCATCTTACCGACACATCCGCTGAACTTATCCTTTGAATGCTGCCATCCGATTTATTTACTATCAAGCGTCCGCACTCGTCGACAGCCGAAGCATATGCTTCGAAAGGTTCTTCAAAATTCGGATGAACGATAACAGTTCTGTTAATGTTAATACAGCTTCCGCAAAATTCATCGATTATTGTATCTTCATTTTTCTTGAGCTGTTCGATTCTTTTCAGCAGGCTGTCCAACAGCTTATCAGCGAGCCTGCCCTTATCCGTTTCCACCCCGAAGAACTGCTTCATGGACACGGCCGGCTGCAGCAGATCGGTCGGAAAGCTATCTTCGTTAACATTTATCCCAATGCCGATCACAGCATGGATAACGCCGCCTGCGCTTCGCACCAGCTCCGTCAGTATACCGCAAACCTTTTTCCCATCGAGGAGGACATCGTTGGGCCACTTTATTCCGGTTCGCTCCGAACTGCAGGCCTGTCTGCCATCAAATATCGCATCATGCGCCGCAAGTGCGGCAGCAAAGCTGACGAGGGGAATGCTTTCCGAATTAACATCGCCAATGGGAACCGCAGCGCTCATCATCAGTGCGTCACGAGTATTAATCCACGTCCTGCCTCTCCTGCCTCGACCTTCGGATTGATAGTCCGCCCTCAGCGCCGCAAAAACATTGGACGCGCAAGCTTCCACCCTTCGCTTAAGCTCCTGATTCGTTGAATCGACCGTATGCAAATGCTCAATCTTCATCGTCATTCAACAAGTTCAGCGTTTTTATTGCCTCTTTTATGCAGTCGTATGAATAACCCCTTGAGCTTAACCTAAGCTCAACGCGCCTAAGTCGCTCACCTTCTTCGAGTCCGCTGAACTGTCTATAAAACTTCTTGGCGATGGCCAGGGCGTTGGAACCCTCCATTTCATCAGATACATACGCAAGCGCTGAGCTGATCGTCTCCGGAGCTATGAAATGCGCTTCCAGCTGTTGACGAAGTTTTTGTCTGCTTATGGGCTTGGTATTCAGCCTGGTCTCAACGAATCTCTTCGCATAGCGTTCATCATCTATGAGTCCGTTAGCCTTCAGTCTTTCGATAGTGTTTATGACCTCGATTTCGGAATAGTTCCGTTCATCAAGATAATTCTCAACTTCCCTCTGGGTCCTGTCCTTTGGCGTTAAATAATCCAAAGCGGCATCATATGCCGATTGTCCTTGTTTTACCCTTGCCATATATCTCCTTCCATAAACTCATCGCTATGCCCTTGGCAGGATCACCGGTTTATCCAGCTTTACGTCGTAAACGCTCTCATCGATGAACCTGATATTAATGCAGTCCCTGCCAATGCTCAGTTTTTTGACAAGAAGATCGGTATAGTACCTCTTCTCAAGCATTCCCAATGACGGATACATCATCATGCGGTCGAAATATGCCGTTATCATATCCTCATCAGTGCAGCACATCAAATAATCCAGCTTGGCCCTGACCTGACGATGTCTTGTTTCATTTACCATATTCTTCAGCGTCTCAAAACCATCGATATCCGAAAACGATAGCTCCTCCAAACGCGACTCAATGCTTGTGCTGCCAAAGTAGCCATTCTGCTCGATATCCATCAGCTGTTCAAGCAGTTTCTGTCTTGAATTCCTGATATGAGCGAGCACATCCTCGCGGCACTCTTCTCCCTTTTCCGCAAGCATGTCGCCGACAATAAAGCCTATGAAGCCCGTAAGCTTTTTGGCGTTTACCTCATAGCGTTGTCTGCTGATCACCTCGACATACTCCGTGCCTTCATCGTCTGCAAGCTTTATCCAGCGGCCGGTATCCAGCAAGAAGATCCTGGAGATAATGCAGCCCCTTCCTTCTCTTTCAATAGCGGTACGCATATGCTGAATGCTGTTTGCCTTCAGCCAAAGGCCGTTCGTGACAAGCGGAGGGAATACGCCGGGTTTGGTTCCGTCTTCGCCGCAGTATCGTCTGTTCTTGATTATTGAGTTGATAGCGCTGCGTGTGAACCTGAAGCCGTCCTCATTGGCAATGCGCTCCGATATTTCGGTGCCCTTCATCCCATTGGCGCACATTTCGAATATCCTTCGGACAGCATACGCTTCCGCTTCATCAACTGCCGGCGTGCCATCAGGGTGGCGCCTATATCCAAATGGGCAGTTTCCCGCATGAATAATATTCTTTCTGTGTTCGAAATAATAGCCGTATTCATTTATCCATTGAGAACCGAATGAATTGTAAGCTATTATGGAGCGCAGCAGTATTTCCTCAGCGGAGAAGCATATTTTCGTGGACTTGACGATCAGCTCAACTCGCATGAAAACCAGTGTTAATACATGGTTTTTTACTATCAACGGATCGTTTCCCAACATATCAAGGCTTATGGTGATGAGCACGCTGACACGTCTTGCCATGACGCAGCGCATCAATAAATTTAGCGAAGCGGTATCGTTTCCCTCGTCGCAAAACACGTGAACATCGCCGCCTATCCAGCCACAGGCCTCTCTGCGGAGCGATTCTTCGTAGTTTTCTCGCTCCGCATCGCTATTATACCGGTAGTAAATACAGCATTGTTTGTTTGTAGTACATCGCGAGTCCATATGGGTATCAGAACCTAACCGAGAACTTTTCGAACAGAATATTGAACACGCAGGGGCCGTAGTTCAAATACTCGGTAAAGAATTCTTTATTCTCGGCATCGGAATTGCAGTTTGCTCTGTCATAAATGAGCTTTGTACACATATAGCCGATAGCGTAATTGAAGAAATAGGTCGGCATGTTTATTGCATACTCATTGATGACCTCATAATAGTCGTCTTGATCCAAACCGAATCCGCTGAGGTAATCCATTACCTGTTCCTTTGTCCAGCCATCCATATTGATCTTGAGGCCGCAGTACGCAGGAAGCAGAATATTTATCAGCGTGCTTTCAAGCTGCACAACTTTGCATGCAGGAGCATAGTATTCATCGGTATAGTCAGCGATAAACATCTCCGACATTACCGCCCAGCCCTCGGTATAGCCCGTGGGCGCCAGTAACTGCTGGCTAAGGCTCAGCTCCGGAAGCCCTCTGAAATACTGTGTCTGATAAAGATGCCCGGGGTAGCACTCATGTGCGAGCGTGAACAGAAGATTATCGGTGTCTGACGACGGATTGAACATGACAATGTTCCTGGTCGGGTCATCATAAGCTGAAACGAGATATGCCGCAGGGCTGAATTCATCGGCAATCGCATCCGGCACGGTTACATAGCTGATATCCTGATCGGCAAGATAAGGATATGTAGATTCTATCAGGCTCTTAAGGTAATCAACATCTTCCTCCGGGCTCCCCGAGGTCACATCATCAAAATAATGCCTAATAATTTCGTTATCTGTCTGCAATGTGTACGCCATCTCATAAAGCGTTGATATACAGAGTTCGCCCAGACGCTCTTCGATATCGCTGACATCATAATAGCAGGCACCGCTGCTCTGAATGCTATTGATGTACCAGTTCAAAGCATCCTCTCCCCTGTCCTTAATGCCGACAAATGCGCTGCATTTCGGTCTCAGGGATTCAAGCGTGCTGACCAGGTTTGAATATGCGGGGAGCAATTCGTTTAGAATGTAATCATCATTTCTATTGATGTATGCCTGCCTCTCTTCTTCGGTCAAGCCAAAATCATTCTCATCCATCAAATCCTTGAAGAAGCCGATAAGGAAGAATTTCTTACCTGCCTTTACAAATTTGTTGCAGGATTCAATGACCTGATCCAGCGCATTCTCAGTCATGAACATTCCTTTTTCTGCTTTCTCGGTTTCAAACTGTGCAATCTGTCCGAGGTATCTTCCGGAATCCTCGAGCAAAGTCAGATAGTTCTCTATGTCCTCTCTATCGTTTATCTCATAGAGAGTAAGCATCAGCGGAAGCATACTGTGATCCCCATTGAGAGGCGTCAGGGGTTCACTAAAGTAGAAGGTGTCTCCCTCATCGATCGATTTATTTATGAGCAGCATAATGTTATCATAAGCCAGCTTGTTATATTCTGACAGCTGATCATATTCGATCGCTTCAAGCTCTGCCTTGAGCTCCATATCGCCATTCATGCCTTCCAAATATGAATCATAGGAAAAATCGCCCCAACCGCGTTCAACATCAGCTTCATCAATGCCGAATGACGCAGGATCCTTAACATACTGATGAAAGGACAAGCCGTCCGATGTCACAATGCTGATGAATAGTTCTTTGTCGAAATCCATGAAAGCAAGATCCGCATCGGAATAAACAGGGGCCTCAGTCGGCTCAGGCGTGGGAACAGGCGTTGCTGTTTCAGTAGGACTTGTTGTATCCGGGGAAATAGAAGGTGCTTCTGTATTCTTGTTCTTGCCTGTGCAGGCAGCAAGACTGAACAACATAATTAAAGCAAGCAATAAAGCGATTATTCTTTTCATATAAAACTCCTAACATTATTCTGTTTGCATTTTATTATACATTACCTTAAGCAAATATGCAAGATAAATCATTACCTGTAACAATTGTATGGGTTTGCTGCACGGCGTTTCGGTAGTTGTTGCATTGAACGGTTTCTCATGCTATAATATATGCACCGCAAAACATTAACGGAGGTAATTGGATTGATCAAAGTATTGTACGGCAAGAAGGGAACGGGAAAATCCGCAAGAATAGTTGCTCTTGCCAATGACTGCTGCCGGATCGACCCCGGGCATTGCGTTTTTATCGACAAAGATTGCGATCATATGTATGAACTTATCCGAGATATACGCTTTATCAACGCCTCTGAATATCTTATTGACGGTCCAAAGATGTTCACAGGTTTCATCTCAGGCATTGCTTCGCAAGATTTTGACCTGCAGGCAATCTACATCAACAGCTTCATGAAGCTTGTAAGACATCCGCTGGTCGAGCTGGAAGAGATGTTCGCATTCTTCGAACGCTTTACCGATTCGCTAAATGTAGACCTTGTGATTGCCGTCAGCAGCGAGGGTGTCGATGGCGATACACCGGAGTTCATCAAAAAATACATTATTTGATAAGCATTATGACAAGACAACAGCGGCCGTGGCTTCACATCCCGTGAAGCTGCGGCCGCGGTTTATTTGAATAATCTGTTTTAGAATTGGAAGTAAATAAACGGATTGTATCCTCCGGCAACCAGTGAAGCGGTGCTGAGCAGGAGAGACAACAGCACGAGCACTATATCCGCCCAATTACGCCAGTTCTTCCCTTCAAATCTATCGTACAGGTTCTTCATAAGCGGTGTTGCCGCTATTGCTGCGATTATAAGTATTGGCAGGTATGCCAACGAATAGACCAATGCCTCATGCGAGATTACGCATGTTCCGCTGAACATGGATACGAAGAATGCCCCGAGCTGCTCCATATTTGTGAAGTAGAACAGCACCCAGCACATATTCATATGGAACAGAGCATAGATATGCTGCAGCCAGTTCGGAAGCTTCTTGACCCACTTCAAAAGAAACAGTTTTTCAAGGCACAGCCAAACCGCAAAGTATGCTCCCCAGAGAACATAATTCCAGTTTGCTCCATGCCACAGACCGGTCAACACCCAAACGATCGCAATATTGAGTATCTGACGTGCTTTTCCCTTCTTATTGCCTCCAAGAGGAAAATAGACATATTCGCGGAACCATGTGCCAAGCGAAATATGCCATCTGCGCCAAAACTCCGTGACGCTCTTGGCGATGAAAGGATAATCAAAGTTCTTTAGGAACTCGAATCCGAACATTCTGCCAAGACCTATCGCCATCTCCGAATAGCCGCAGAAGTCAAAATAGAGCTGGAAGCCGTAAGCGATTATTCCGATCCATGAACCGAGCACGCCGTTGGTCGCTGCTGTAATGCTGAGCTCTTTCCACAGCACTGCCATTTGATTTGCGATCAGCACTTTTTTCGCAAGACCGACCGCAAAGATCTTTATACCCGAGCTGAACTGCGCTATGCTTTCCCGTCTTTCGGTCAGTGCTGCTGCAATATCCTTGTATCGGACGATAGGGCCTGCAATAAGCTGGGGGAACAGCGCAACATAGGTGCCGAAGTAAAGCGGATTCCTCTGAGCCTGCGCATCCCTTCTGTACACATCGATGACATAGCTCATCGCCTGGAATGTATAGAACGAAATGCCGATCGGAAGCGGTATTACCGGGGTAGCAAAGCTGTTAAGGAACGGGAATATGCTTTTTAATGTCGTTACGACAAAGCCTGTATACTTAAAGATGGCAAGCAGCAGCAGATTGATAACTACCGAAATTACCACTACCGCCTTGCATTTCTTTTCCTTTCCCCTGTTGTTTTCAATGATGAGTCCGAAGACATAGTTCATCAAGATGGAAAACAGCATCAGGAACACATAGAGCGGTTCGCCCCAGCCGTAGAACGCTATGCTGAATACGAGAAGTACTACATTCCTGTAGGTTCTGTTCGGTATCAGATAATAGACGCCAATAACCGCTACCAGGAATATGAAAATGAATAGCAGCGTCGAAAAAACCATCAGCCAATACTATCCTTCATTATCTTAATGAGTTCGTTGTAGTTGTCGTTCACTAAATAATAGCAATAGTTTCCGACCTTGACCACAGTGGTCTTTTCCAGCTTGGCATTCTGATCCTGGCTGTAACCCAATGTGAGCTTCAGTTGATCCTTAACCCTTGTGCATAGAATGTTGTATAGGGTATCAAGGTATTCGGGATCATTGACCTCGAATATCGCTATCTCATCCGCATTAACGGAAGAGTTCTCGGACATATAGAATGCAGCCTGCTTGATCTTTTCGGTTTTGATGCCATAGATCTCGAACATATCGCGTTCGCTTACCGGTACCATCTGTCCGAAATATCCGGTTTCGATGAGCTTGCTATAAACCTCGTTAACATCAGCTTCCTTTGCGCCGGTGCCGATGCAGGCACACGCAAAGCAGAGAGCAGAAGCTATTGCAAGGACGACTGCCAAATACTTTTTCATAATTAACTCCTTATAAACACAGTGAATTCAGTTATTTCTATTATCAATGAAACACGGGATGGGCAATGCCCTTCAGCTCTCTTGCCGCAACGCTTCTCAGTACCTCTGCCCATACATCGTATGCTGCATAGGTCTGATGTACATAATGATCACTGCTGTATTCATCCGGGACAAAGCCTTCCTCATCAATAAGGTGACTGGCAATATTTATGAACGGAATGTTCAGTTCATTGCAGATTTCGGCGATCCCACGGTTGAGCAAAAGAAGATTTGCATTGTTGAGCTTGGGCTTCTCGCTTCCCTTGTACATATACATTGCGCTGATAAAATAGAGCTTGATGTTCGGATTCTTGGCATAGATCCTTGAAATCAGCTCACGGCAATTATCAAGCGTTCCGTCAATGCCATAAATGCTGATATCATTAACGCCAAAGCAGATAATGGCCTTCTTAGCGTTCATCAGCTGCAGGGCATCCTCGATCGAACGCTTTTCGCCTCCGTATCTGGGATGCAGGCTGTCCTCCGTTACCGGCTCGAGCGCATGGCCGAAACCGTAGCTGCCTTCGCAGAAAAACCTGGTGTTGCCAAAGAAACCGGGGTCGTTCTGGAGCATCAATGAATTATAGTTTTTCCAGCCGAGGACTACAGAATCGCCCACAAAGCAAGCATCCTCAAACCATGCTTCACACTCGGCCTTGCTGAGTCCGTAAAGCTCAGTCGGCATGGTAAAGCGTGTCGGCAGGCCGTTTGTCTCGATATTGATATCATCGCCCACGGGTAATTCGGATGCAGTGCCCGTAGGTTCCTCTGTGGGCTCAGGACTTATATCGGCAGTAGGTGCTTCTGTTTCGGTATTTGTGCCTGTCTGCTGCGGAGTTGCAACAGGCGCAGGAGTAGGCGTGCCGTCCTCGATCTGAGGTTCGGAAGTCGGCTGTGCCGTCGGCTCGGGCGTACTGTTATTCTCTTTGGGAGTACAGCCCGCAAAGCAGAAGGCTGTTATCATTATCAGCAAAGCCATAATAATACTGATAATATTGATCATTTTTTTCATAATTATCCCTCTTTATGCATTCTATCCCAGCTAGCTAGGGTGTGATAAACACACACTTGTTTATTTTAGCATCTTTATCCCATTCTGTCAAATGCTGCACAGCATAAGGATCGTGTCAAGTTCTTCTGGGAAAAATCAAGCGCAGGGATCGAGTTGCCGGAGTTTGACGCAAGCTTTGAGCAGGACAGCAGTGCAGGTGAGCTTACCGCAGGTCAGACCTGCCGGCGCATGCTTGTTCTTTATCCCAGAATTATTTTACACTAACCAGCGTAAAGTGACTGATCGCATCGGTATTATCCGCAACGGTTTCCTATGCATGTAATATAATTCATTACCACTCCTGTCGGATAAGCTGTCTATCAGCTTCCGGCATATGTTTCCATATATTTTTAATAATTGCACATAGCCCAAATATTGTGTGTTGTGCTTTTTTATTATGTCCGATATAATTAGTGCGTAAAAACAACTATCACGCCGTATTCGGTTACGATATGCGGCAAAGAGGTACGACTGTGGAAAAGAATAGCTATGAAAACATTCCTATAATTCCTCTCAGAGGATTGATAGTTTTCCCATTTACCCTCGTCAGCTTCGATGTGGGAAGAGATAAGAGCGTTGCCGCAATCGAGCTTGCTCAAAAAAACGAGCAGCTCATCTTTGTGTCTGCTCAGAAAAACCATCGCCAGAGCGAGATAACCAGTGATAATATCTACACGACCGGCTGCCTTTGCAGGATAAAGGCGGTATCTCGTCTCATCGGTGATACCATACATGTAACGGTAGAGGGCTTATCCCGGGCAAAGGTCGTGCGCTTTATTCAGCACGATAACCTGATAGCGGCCGATATTGTTCTGTTTGACGAAAGCGTAAACAGTGACAAAGCCTTGGCGCTGCGTCCGACGATCTCTGAAAAGCTGAACGAGCTTATCAACGCATCATCACGCCCCGGCATACAGGAATCCCTTATGCTTATCGAGAAGGCGATCATGTCCTATGACTATATGTTCAAAGCGGCTAATCTTATCATCCTCAAGGCAGATGAGCGTCAGCAGTATATCGAGCAGGAGGATTTTGAGCAGCAGTGTGTTATGCTCATCAGCATAATTAACCGCGAGATCGAGCTTGCAACCCTGAGCAAGCGCATAGATCAGCGGGTTAAGGAACAGATCGATAAAAATCAAAAGGAATATGTCTTGCGCGAGCAGATACGCGCGATCCGTGCGGAGCTTGGCGAAAATGAACAGATGGAGTCTGACGAATTTCGCAAGCGCCTTGCGTCAAGGGAATTCCCTCCTGCAATCAAGGCCAAGCTTGAAACCGAAATAACCCGTTTTTCCGCCCTCCCCCCGGGTTCGCATGAAGCTCCGTCGCTCAGGACCTTCATCGATTGCCTGCTGGATCTTCCCTATACCGAAGAAAGCACGGATAACCTTGACATTGAGAACGCAAAAGCGATCCTCGACGCCGACCATTATGGTCTTGATAAGGTCAAGGAAAGGGTTCTTGAATACCTTGCCGTCGGAAAGCTTACCGGCAAGGTCAACGGACAGATAATTTGCTTTGTAGGCCCGCCGGGCGTCGGAAAAACCTCAATATCGTCATCCATCGCAGCCGCTCTCGGGCGCAAATTTGTTCGCATGAGTCTTGGCGGAATACGCGATGAGGCTGAGATAAGAGGACACCGCAGGACTTATATCGGCGCAATGCCCGGAAGGGTCATAGCGGCAATGCGTCAGGCAGGCACCATAAACCCAGTTATCCTTTTTGATGAGATAGACAAGCTTGCCAAGGACTATAACGGAGATCCTGCGGCGGCGATACTCGAGGTGCTGGACAGCGCACAGAACTTTGCATTCCGCGATCATTTTCTGGAGATGCCCTATGACCTGTCCAAGGTCATGTTCATAACGACTGCAAACGATCTCTCAGGTATTCCCCGTCCCCTCCTTGACAGGATGGAAGTAATTGAGGTGCCAGGATATCTTGCAACCGAAAAGATGCAGATCGCCGCGCGCCATCTGATCCCCAAGGAGCTTGAGAAACACGGGCTCAGAAAGAGCATGCTGACCTTCCCCGTTGATATCATCCGGGAGATAATCGAGTGCTACACCCGTGAGGCAGGAGTCAGAACGCTTGACAGAACCATTGCTGCCATATGCAGAAAGGCTGCATGCGATATTTCCGTAGGCAAAAAGCGTATAAAGCTCAGCCATGCCAAGCTTCACGAATACCTTGGCGTTCCCAAATATTCCTATGAAGCAGCCGATGCGGAGCCGGAGATCGGAGTGGTCAACGGGCTTGCATGGACCAGTGTTGGCGGTGATACGCTTCAAATAGAAGTTGCGGCGCTCAAGGGTACGGGACAGCTCCAACTCACCGGACAGCTTGGGGATGTGATGCAGGAGAGCGCAAAGGCCGCTATCACCTGCATACGCGCTCGCTGCGACATGTTCGGGCTGGCTCCCGATTTCAATCAGAAGATCGACCTCCACATACACGTCCCCGAGGGAGCAGTTCCCAAGGACGGACCCTCTGCAGGTATTGCAATGCTGACCGCTGTTGCAAGTGCAGTCACCGGGATTCCTGTAAAGGCCAGGCTTGCTATGACCGGAGAGATAACGCTTCGCGGAAGAGTGCTTCCCATAGGCGGACTTCGTGAAAAGCTCCTGGCGGCGGTAACCGCCGGCATTACAACCGTGCTGCTTCCCGAAAAAAACCGCAGTACGGTATCCGAAGTGCCCAAGGATATCACCGATAAGCTTGAAATCATCTATGTAAATTCCGCCGACGAAGTGCTTGAGCACGCCCTTGTGCGTCAGCCGTTCGTACAGCCAATGATGATTCCGCAGGATACGGGCAGAACCGGTGCGCCGGCATAAGTGAATAATATCGGAACGGAGCAATACAGCTCCGTTTTTTTGTTCCGAATAATTTCAAAGGGTTCGGCACAATATATCCAAGTAATTTGGTTGGAATTGCTTGACGATATCCTAGTAAAGTGGTATGATTTGATCGTCCGAAGCGATAACACTAAGGGAGGTACGGGAATGAAGCTGTCCACCAAGGGAAGATACGGCATAAAAGCCATGGTAGACCTTGCTGTAAGCTACTCCTGCGGATGCAGGCTGTCCATCGCTCAGCTTGCCGACAAGCAGGGCATTAGCGCCGCTTATCTTGAGCAGCTTATCGGAACTCTAAAAAAGGCCGGTCTCGTCACTGCCTCCCGCGGTTCTCAGGGCGGATACTCGCTCGCGCGGGCCCCGGAACTCATCAGTGTCGGGGATGTTCTTAAGGCGCTTGAAGGCAGTACGACCCTTGTCGACTGCGTCGGCACCGACGGAACGGACTGCACCAACGTCTGCTCCTGTTCTGCAAGGCCTCTCTGGCTCAAGCTTCAAAGGCGCATTGACGATGTGCTTGATTCAACTACAATCCGCGATATGGCGGATGACTATATTACGCAAACTGAAAGGATGAATTAGTTCTGATGAAACGAGTCTATATGGATAATGCCGCGACTACCTCGCTGCATAAGGAAGTCTTGGATGCTATGATGCCCTATTTGACCGACATGTACGGCAATCCATCGAGCCTTTACTACTTCGGTCAGGAAGCTCATAAGGCCATCGAGAACGCAAGGCATCAGCTCGCAGCCGCACTTAACGCTGAGGATAACGAGATTATCTTCACCGGCTGCGGTACAGAAGCTGACAACATGGCGCTCAAGGGTATCGCCGACAGGTATCAGAAGAAGGGTAAACATATCATAACTTCTGCCGTTGAGCACCATGCAATTCTTCATACCTGTGAGTATCTTGAAAAGCACGGCTATGAGGTCACATATCTCCCGGTCGATGAATATGGCAGGGTCACTGCGCAGCAGGTCAGCGACGCGATCCGCGACGATACCATTCTTGTAAGCATCATGTTCGGCAATAACGAGGTCGGCACCATTATGCCGGTCAGGGAGATAGGTGCTGTCTGCCGCGAAAAGGGTGTGTTTTTCCATACCGACGCCGTTCAGGCCGTAGGTCATATAAAGATCGATGTAAAGGATATGAATATCGACATGCTATCCCTTTCCGCACACAAGTTCCACGGCCCCAAGGGCGTTGGCGCACTCTATGTTCGCAAGGGCATTGTTGTCCCTCCCCTGCTCCACGGCGGCGCTCAGGAGCGCAGGAAGCGTGCCGGTACCGAAAATGTTGCCGGAATCGTTGGGCTTGGCAAAGCTATAGAGATTGCATGCAGCGATATTGACGGCACTGCCGGCAGGATCGCCAAGCTCCGCGATAAGCTTATCGCCGGTATCCCTGCTGCCATTCCCGAAGTTAAGCTCAACGGTCATCCCACCGAAAGACTTCCGGGCAATGTAAATTTCTCGATAAAGTATATCGAGGGCGAATCCATCCTGCTTATGCTCGATCTGAACGGTATTGCCGCATCAAGCGGTTCCGCATGTACCAGCGGTTCTCTCGATCCGTCCCATGTGCTGCTCGCAATGGGCCTGCCGCACGAGATCGCACACGGCTCCGTTCGTCTTACTTTGAGCGATGATACCACCGAAGAAGATGTGGATTATGTGCTCGAGGTTCTTCCCGACATCGTTGCTAAGCTTCGCAGGATGTCACCGCTTTATAAAGGTTAATCAATCTACAGGAGGTTAAAGATATGTATACTGAAAAGGTCATGGATCATTTTGCACATCCCCGCAACATGGGAGAGGTTGAAGGCGCAAACGGCGTAGGCATGGTCGGCAACGCAAAGTGCGGCGATATTATGCAGATGTTCCTCAAGGTCAACGATGACGGCATTATTGAAGATGTCGGTTTCAAGACCTTTGGCTGCGGCGCAGCAGTGGCTACCAGCAGCATGGCGACCGAGCTCATCAAGGGCAAGAGCATTGATGAGGCGCTAAAGCTCACCAATTCCGCTGTTGTTGAAGCACTCGAAGGGCTTCCTCCCCAAAAGCTTCACTGCTCTGTTCTGGCAGAGGAAGCTGTTAAGGCCGCTATCGATAATTACTATGCACGCAAGAACGGCGAAACCGACTGCGAATGCAACTGTGTTAACTGCGGACACGAGGAAGAAGAACACGTCGAAGAAGAAGACGAATAACACATCAATATCATTAAACCGAGCCGACAGCCACTGTCGGTTCGGTTTATGCATGCAGATGACGATTTATGCTGGATTTTAAGCCTATTACTTTGGAAATGCTGCGCGAATTCAAAAAACAGCCATTTCCGAACGATTTGAGACTGTGCGATTATACTCCAGGCTGCATGGCTCTTTGGTCAAGCAGTTTTAATATGCGTGGCTGTATCAGGGATTGTGTGCTGTTCTGCCTGTCCGATCCCGAACCGGAAACAGTGCCTTACAGCTGCTATTATACGATGCCCGTGTGTGATGAAGATGGATTTGATGCCGCGCTGGACATAATTGCCGCAGATGCCGCAGAAAGCGGAAGACCGCTTCGATTCTGCTGTGTTCCCGAGGAATACATTGACAGGATCAAGCAGCATTTTGGACAACCCGTTGAGATCAGCAGCAACCCGACTTGGTCAGACTACCTGTATCCATATGAGAATTTCTGCGGCTATAAGGGAAAGGCGCTTCATGGACAGCGGAACCATGTTAATCGTTTTACGCATGAGCATCCTGATTATCAATTTGTTCCGATGACAAATGAAAATATCAGCCTTGCCAGACGATTCATGGTGGAAAACCGAAGCGAATTTGATAAGGATGAGGCATCAGCCGAAGCAGAGCTTGCGAACCTCAACTGTATTTTTGATGCCTTCGATGCGCTCGGCCTTTACGGCGGATTGTTATTTGCCGACAACAGGCTTCAGGGCTTTACCATCGGAGAACCGATCGGCGATACGCTCCATATCCATGTCGAAAAATCGCTTACCGGTTTTATCGGAGCTTACCAGGTGCTCGCAATGTGTTTTGCCGAGTCCATGAAAAGTGATCGTCTCATTTACATCAATCGTCAGGACGATGCCGGAGACGAGGGATTGAGAAAGTCCAAGCAGGGATATAAGCCATGTAAGATGCTGGATAAATATAACATTATTTATTCATAAAAATCCGGCAATGCAGCAGCATTACCGGATTTTTTGCGAATCAAATATTCTTATTGTCCTGCGGCCTTTATATTAGCCTCATGCTCCACATCGTGAAGATTGCCCACGTGTGACAGGCTGCCCGAAAAGAAGACGCAAATATGTCCTGTCATGCCGTTCTCTGTGAGGCTCTCGGAGCCGTGCGGATAGCACTGAATGGATGCTGCGATATTCTTATCGCCTATCTTAACTACCACCGGACGCTTATAGCAGTTGAACTCCCCGCCGCAAATCTTCATAAACTCTTCGAGCCAATCCTGACTTGTCAGCTCCATCTCGGCATGGTTTTCACCCCCGGAGAAGGTCAGTTCAAAAACCTTGCCTGTATTGCAGTCCGTTACCTCATAGGATTCTCCGATAGTGAGCAGTGATTTAACCGTATTCCACTCGACCGTTTCGCCCTTGACCGAAAGCTTTTCGGAGGTCGGGCCTATTGCGATATGGACCGAGTCGGGTATCTTTGCCCTTGGTGCATCGTTTGAGAACAGTTTGCGCATCGTCTCATATCCCATAACACCGTCAACGGCAACCGATAGGCCAACATCACAGCAGCGCTGCTGAAATGCCTTAACAGCCTCCACGGTCATCGAGCGGTATGCTCCGGTAGGTTTATAGAAAAGATATCCAAGCTCAGCAAGCCGAAGCTGAATACGAACTACGGTCTCGCCTGTAGCTCCGTTAGAATAAACGCCTTCGTTTGCAGCTGAAGCCGGAACAAATGCGGCGGTAAGCAATATTACGCATAATGCAAATGATATTAGCCTTTTCAACTCTTTCCCTCCCGAATACTGAACGATGCCTAGTTTCGTTATCAGTATATCACATTCTTTTCGCTCTTGCAACTTAGATTTGATATTTTTGCTTATACTTGTGAATGAATATTTATTGTGTTATAATACAGAATGAGTAGGTATGAAATAATTTGAGGGAAAATATGGAACAAAGGATAATCAGCGTTGATGAACTCTCCCCCGCTTCGAAGGCCGGGCTGGATTCGGGCTGGACGCTCGTTGCTATCAACGGAAGTCCTGTTTGGGATGTAATCGACTATGAGCAGCTGACTGCGAGTTCCGAGCTGACGCTCGATGCAAAATCGCCCGAGGGCAAGCGCATGCAGCTGACCATATACAAGGAAGAATATGAGCCGCTGGGTCTGAACTTTGAGAGCAGCCTTATGAGCCCCGTTCGTCAATGCGCCAATCACTGCATATTCTGCTTCATCGACCAGATGCCCCACGGTAACAGAAAAACGCTGTACTTTAAGGATGATGACTGGCGGCTGTCGCTTATCATGGGCAATTATGTGACCCTTACCAATGTTGGGGAAAGGGAGTTTGAGCGCATAATCGAGCGCAGGGTCGCGCCGCTGTATATCTCAGTCCACGCCACCGACGGCGAAGTTCGCAAATCGATGATGAACAGCAAGAACGCCGAGAACATCCTCGTAATGCTGACGAGGCTTCACGAGGAAGGGCTTTGCTTCCATTGCCAAATCGTGCTTTGTCCCGGATACAACGACGGGCCGGTTCTTGACAGAACGCTCAGCGATCTGTATAAGCTGGCGCCCGAATGCCGTTCCGTCGCTATCGTACCAGTCGGACTGACCGCTCATCGCGATGGACTTGCCAAGTTGGACCCCGTCACCAAAGAAAAGGCACGCGAGGTCATTTCCCAGATCGAGACATTCAAACGCGAGCGCGGTATCAAAGGCTTTGCATATGCTTCCGACGAAATGTATCAGTGTGCTGAGTTTGAACTTCCGTCCTACGAAGACTGCGGCGATTTTGAGCAGATCGAAAACGGCGTTGGGCTATATAGAAAGTTTGAGCATGAGTTTATAGATGCGATTGATGATCTCCCTGTTCAAGACGAGCTTATCGAATTCAACTCCGTTTCCGGAGTGTCGATCGCGCCGCTAATGCAAAAGCTGTTTGACAGGCTTCTTCCGTTCAACATCAGCATCAGCGTTCACCCCATAGTGAATGATTTCTTCGGAAGGAGCATCACCGTCAGCGGACTAACCACTGCAAGGGATATTGCCGCGCAGCTCGATTGCAAAGGAAAGCCACTGCTGGTCCCCCATACGATGCTTCGCGAGAACGATGTCGTCTTCCTTGACGGCATGAACACATCCGATCTTTCGTCCAAGCTTGGAGTTCCCGTTTTTAAGGTTACTGCCGATGACGGATACGATTTTATCGGTGATATTACAGAAATAATTGAGAGTATGAAAGGTTGAATGCTATGAAACCATTAGTTGCTATTGTCGGACGGCCCAATGTTGGCAAGTCGACCTTGTTTAATAAAATAGTCGGTAAGCGTATTGCAATCGTCGAGGATACTCCCGGTGTTACCCGTGATAGGATCTATGCTGATGCAGATTGGCTGAATTATAAGTTTACACTAATCGATACGGGCGGAATCGAGCCGGAGAGCGAAGATATCATTGCAAAGCAGATGCGCCGTCAGGCAGAGCTTGCCATTGAGACCGCAAACGTCATAGTCTTTATAGTTGACGGAAGAGCCGGCATCACTGCGGCAGATGAGGAAGTTGCCGATATGCTTCGCCGCTGCAAGAAGCCCATCGTGCTTGTCGTCAACAAGGTCGATCATCCCAAGTTTGAGGATACCGTCTATGATTTCTATTCCCTCGGCATAGGAACACCCATCAGCATTTCCGCCGAACAGGGGCTTGGTATCGGAGACATGCTCGATGAGGTCGTCGCAGGCTTTGAAGCCATTGAGGATGAGGATGAGAACAAAAACGTCGGCATCGCCGTCGTAGGCCGTCCGAATGTCGGTAAATCAAGCCTTGTTAACGCACTTTTGGGCCAGGAGCGAACCATTGTAAGCAATATCCCCGGAACCACAAGGGACGCAATTGACTCACCCTTCACCTGGCGAGGAAATGAGTACACACTCATCGACACCGCTGGCATCAGGCGTAAACGCTCCATCGAGGACGAGACCGTTGAGCGATACAGCGTTATCCGTTCACTTGCCGCAATCCGCCGCTGTGATATCGCCTTGATAGTTGTTGATGCAGAGCGTGGACTGAGCGAGCAGGATGTTCGCATTGCAGGCTATGTCCATGAGGAAGGCAAAGCAAGCGTTCTCATCATCAACAAATGGGATACTATTGAAAAGGATACCTACACCGTTGAAGAGTTCAAAAAGAAGATGCTTGTCGACCTTGCCTTTATGAGCTATGTCCCCATGCTGTTCATTTCCGCAAAAACCGGTCAGCGCGTAAACAAAGTCATGGAAATTGCGGATTATGCTTATCAGCAGAACACCATGAGGATCTCGACCGGCAAACTTAACGACATAGTAAACGAGGCCGTCACGATGAATGATCCTCCCGTGAACAACGGCCGCAGGCTTCGGATATACTATTCAACGCAGGTCAGCATACAGCCTCCGACCTTCGTGATATTTGTCAATGAGCCCGACCTGATGCACTTTTCATACAGGCGGTATCTGGAAAACTACATACGAAAATCCTTCTCGCTCACTGCAACGCCGATTCATCTCATCATACGCAAACGCGGTGAGAAGGATGAAATTGTTTGATGACGGCAGAGCAAAAATCCGGGCCTATACCGGCGTAATTTTCTAAATTAAATTGACACAATAGGAGCGACAGTTCAAAAGATGTCGCTCCTTATATTATGATTGGCTTTATAAGATACGCTTCAATTCGATGATTGCAGTATCCTTTGCGCCTGCTTTTTGGCAATCGGCAGATATTTCTTATAGTATTCATTGTCAGTGTTTCCATACTTATTGCCTGCAAAAACCCACTCGCAATACTCATAGAACAAAAAGTATTCAAGCGTCTTTAGCCATTCGGCATAAGAGATACCTTTTAGCAGGTTGTTATAATAATACTCCACAGCAAACTCTCTATCATCCTGCGTCATATAGAACAAAGCACCCTCCGCGTCTTCACCATGGGCAATCAGGCGTGCAAAAGAGATAGGATATGGAAGAATACCGCCGTACTCCCAATCAATTAATACTGCCTTATCATCCGAGACTATGATATTGAACGGAAGCAGATCATCGTGGCAAAGAGTTCTTGGAACGATCTCATAAACTTGAAGAAATTTTTCGTACGCCGCATCCAGCTCCGCATCATTTAGATATTCGCCTCGATTCTTTCGACCGGTTAGGCTTTTTTCGAAGGAATAGGCGCAATCGGCGTGGGTTTTGCTCTCCCAAGTTGCTTTTTGAATGATAATCAGGGCATCCAGTGCAAGGGTCAGTTTACGGCGGTCACATTTGCATAAATCGCTGCCCTTCACATACTCCATGAGCAGATAGGTTTTGTCATCAATAATGGCTGTTTTATATAAGGCAGGAGTATTTCCTTTTGCCTCTGTCAGAATGGTTTGGTATGCTTCGGCTTCAAACTCCTTAGCCTCTTTAAGTATAAAGCTGCCGTTTTCAGCATCAATTCTCCATACCTGATAGGGCTCATTATCTTCTTCGTGCTTCAGCTGCGTAATTGTAGATCTCTCCGGATCAGCAAACGGAGCAAAAGATTTTTGGATTATGTTCAAGTCCATATATTAACCTTAAAAAAATAGTTTATCGCCTGTAAGGCTATCCATATTCAATCTTGATTATAGCACAGAGCAGAGTTAGCAACAATATTAATCCCATATTTACGCTAAATATACATTTACTCATCGTCGGCAAAGTCGGCTGTGGTACTGCTAGACGCTGCCGTGCGCTTCGAGCGAAAATGAAAGCAGGAACATCCACGCCCATCCGAACGGTTTTCTCGTCACTTTTCGGCTCAGCATATCCTTCAGGCAAACGTCGAAGCATTCCTAAAAGAAATGTCATGATTTAAAAACACCTTTGGCAAATGCTCTCCTGCGAAACAATGCTTGAATAAAACCTACGATACTCTCATATCCATTTACAGATAGAGATTACCGGAGGTTTTTATGACAGATACAAGTATTTATAAGGATATTGAACAGCGAACCGGCGGAGATATCTACATTGGGGTGGTTGGCCCCGTCAGAACCGGCAAGTCCACCTTCATCAAGCGTTTTATGGATTTAATGGTGCTGCCAAACATCGGAGATGAATATGCAAAAGCGCGCATCATTGATGAGCTTCCGCAGAGCGGTTCCGGAAAGACCGTCATGACCACTCAGCCAAAATTCGTTCCCAATGAAGCGGTTGAGCTTATCGTCGGAGAGGACTGCAGCAGGGTCAGACTTCGCATGGTGGATTGCGTCGGATACATGGTCAAGGGCGCTATTGGCAGTACTGAGGAGGAAATGCCCAGAATGGTGCGCACTCCCTGGTTCGACTACGATATTCCTTTTGAGGAAGCAGCAGAGCTCGGCACACGCAAGGTCATCACTGAGCATTCCACCATAGGTATCGTTGTACTGACCGACGGCAGCATCACAGGTATCGCAAGAAGCGACTATGAGCCGGCGGAGGATAATGTCCTTCGCGAAGTCATGGCAACAAAGAAGCCCTTCATAATCCTTCTCAACAGCGCCAACCCGTCCGATTCGGGCTGCGTTGAGCTTGCAAAATCGCTTGCGGAAAAATACTGCGTGCCGGTAACTCCTGTTGACGTTATGAACATGAGCCTTGAGGATATCAAGGGAATGCTCGAGGGTATACTGATGGAGTTCCCCATCCGTACCGTATGCATCAATCTGCCATCTTGGCTCAAGGCACTTGGAAACGACCATCCCATAATGGCAGAGCTTATCGAGAGGACCAAGGGGATCATGAAGGAGCTAAACCGTGTCCGTGACGTGCCAAAGGTATTTGAAGCATTTGGCGAGCTATCCGACTTTAAGCCCATTAAGCAGGAGGAGCTGATGCTCGGCTGCGGTTCCGCCGTATTTAAGCTCGAACCCAACGATGATGTGTTCTATCGAATTCTGAGCGAGGAATGCGGATATGAGATACGCAGCGAGGTGGAGCTGATCAATTCGCTCAAGGAGTTCGTCAAGGCCAAGAAGGCATACGACCGTATTGCAAACGCTATAACCGCCGCTGAGGAATTCGGCTATGGGCTCGTTCCCCCTGAGATCGATGCCATGCAGCTCGATGAGCCGGAGATAGTACAGCACGGCTCGCGCTTTGGTGTCAGGCTCAAGGCTCACGCTTCGGGTCTCCACATCATACGCGTCGATATCGAAAGCGAAGTCAATCCCCTTGTCGGAACTGCGGAGCAGAGTGAGGAGCTTGTGCGTGGGCTGATGGAGAAGTTCGAACACAGCCCCGATGAAATATGGTCCACAAATATCTTCGGAAAATCCCTTTACGACCTCGTCAAGGACGGCATGATCGGCAAGGTTTCCGGTCTGCCGCAGGACGTTCAGCTCAAGCTCCAGAGCACCATCAATCGAATGGTCAACGAGGGATGCAATAGCTTGATATGTATTCTGCTCTAAAGGGCAACAATCGGGTCGTTATATTCGACCCTTTCCTTTTTTATCCGAATATGATATAATGATCTCACAATATTAAGGAGATCATTACATGGACAGAAAGTTTTTTCCGGAAGTGCCGAATAATTTCGGATTTGGCTGTATGCGTCTTCCCATGAATGGAGAAGAAGTCGACACCGAACAGTTTTCCAAGATGATAGAGATGTTCTTTGATGCGGGATTGACCTATTTTGATACTGCACACGGATACATTCAGGGCAAGAGCGAAACAGCCATCCGTGAGTGTCTTACAAGCAAATACCCTCGCAGCAAATACACGCTGACCAACAAGCTCACCGGAACGTATTTTGAGAGTCAGGATGACATCATACCATTGTTTGACAGTCAGCTTGAAGCATGCGGTGTGGATTATTTTGACTTCTACCTCATGCACTCGCAGAACGCGGTTGTGTATGAAAAGTTTCAGCGCTGCAACGCCTATCAAACGGCTTATTCGCTTAAAGAGAAGGGCAAGATCCGTCATTTCGGCATCTCGTTTCATGACAGTGCAGAGGTGCTGGACAGGATTTTGAGCGAACATCCAGAAATAGAGGTGGTTCAGCTTCAGTTCAATTATCTTGATTATGACGATCCCGGAGTTCAGAGCCGCGCGTGCTACGATGTGTGCGTAAAGCACGGCAAGCCGGTTATTGTAATGGAACCCGTCAAGGGCGGTCATCTGGTGGATCTGCCCAAGAAGGCGCAGGAGGTCTTTGATGAGCTTCACGGCGGCAGCAATGCAAGCTATGCTATCCGCTTTGCGGCAAGCTTTGAGAATGTCGCCATGGTGCTCTCCGGAATGAGCAGCATAGAACAGATGCGTGACAATCTGAGCTATATGAAGGACTTTTCTCCCCTGTCAGAAGCTGAATTTGAAGCAATTGACCGCGTCAAGGCTGCGTTTCGTGAAGAGAATCTTATCCAATGCACCGAATGCCGCTACTGCGTTGACGGATGCCCAATGCACATTCTTATTCCAAACCTATTTAGCTGCATGAACACACGCACAAGGTACGGCGGCTCGGCTTACTACTATAACCATGTCCACACCGTCAACCACGGCAAAGCATCCGACTGCATAAAATGCGGTAAGTGCGAGGCTGTCTGTCCTCAGCATCTTCCGATCCGCGCACTGCTTGAGGACGTTGCAAAATCCTTTGAATCAGAATGATACTTTCAATAATTGAGACCCGTTCTTGTGACGGGTCTCGTTTTTTATGCAATCATATTGATGATGGGTGCGCTGTAATTCAAGATCGCATACCATATGATAATTATGCCTGCTCCCCAGTATACGGCGCGAAAGTTTGGCTTAATGAGCTTGACGGTCGAAAGCACAAACACCATCAGTATCGCCGTTTCAAACCAGAATGCAAGTATTCGTTTTGAAGTAAGTCCATAAGCGTTTATGTACATTATCAGTCTTCCCATTGCGGAAGCCGCAAGCAGGAACGAGAAGGCCAGCAGTATTGCCAGAAGTATCTTGACCGAGCTCTTTACCCTGCCGTTTTCGTCCTTGCAGAAGGTCAGTCCAAGCACCACGCAGCAGATATTGATAAACGCCACAACGTTTAATTCTCCAAATCCTTTGACCGCATACTCGGAATAGGTGTATTCCTCCGGAAGTCCATTGAAGCCGGACAGATACTCGAACTGGAAAATTGCAAAGATTATGTACGCTATGATCATCATTGCTGTGATTATCCCGAATGTCACCGTATTCCAATGCCATGATACCGGTTTCGTCTTCGGATGCTCAATACCATGATCCTCCAAACAGGAAGCGATGAACGAATAAACCATGGGCGCTGCAAGCAGTATTACCTGCAGTCTGAAAAACCATAGCTCCGGAAGCTCCGGAAGGTCATGGATAAACCGGTTCAGCCCTTCATTTGCCTGAGAAAGAAGCAGTATGAGCACGACGAACACCGGAATGCCAATTGCAACGCCTATCAGCACCTTCCCAAGCATTCGCTTGTCACCTGCTTTGGTTTTGCCTATCAGACGGAAAGGCATTGAGAAATGCTTGAACCAGTTTGGAGCAAGGTTCATGGCATAGCCTGTCATGAAATAGCGAACAGAGTTCCGCTGAAAGTCACGCCCGATAATAGTTGGGATCAGTAGTCCAACAAGCGGGACAGCAAAAAGATGATTGATTAATCGGAGAGTTTCTTCAAATTCACTAAAATCTGTTTTGCCCCACATTATCGGCGCTGCTGCAAGCAGCGTTATCAAGACCGCAGCGCTGAACCAGCCCTCCTTGGAACGCTTAAAGCCCTCCCAATTGAACGCTATCAAAACACACGCCATTATCACGCAGAATGCGATATAATAGGCATTATAGTTATTCGGATAAGCTCTGAACAGCATTAATTCGACCAAAACGGCAAGAACGGAGGCGATGATCAGCAGCAGCTTCAGCTTTTTTCTTGTTTTATCATCACATCTCTCATCGAAGCTCTTAACTCGTTCCTTGACAGCATAGGTCTGTGCCTGCGTACAAGTGCTATTGGCAGCGTCTTTTTCCACTTCCATATCTTTTTCTCCTTTGATAATTTGCGGAAATAAAAACAAACGATATCCGCTGGCATAATAATACAGCAGCGTACATCGTTTGTCAATATCTATTTTATGAATTTTATTAAATAATTTGCTTAAACCGTAAAATACTCAATGATTTCACTTAAAGCGACCTCAGTTTCGACGCCTTCCTTCATGGACTTAACCTTAGCAACGCCTTTGTTAAGCTCGTCCTCGCCGATAACGGCAGTATATTCAGCGCCAAGCTTGTTTGCATACTTGAACTGAGCCTTTATGCTCCTGTCCATATGGTCGAACTCGGCATAGATATCATGCTCGCGGAGCCGACGGACGATATCAAAAGCAACAAGGCGTGGCTGTTCGCCCATTGCGGCAAAGTAAACCTTTACAGGTGAAGGCTGCGGAATAAATGCGTGGTTATTCTCCATAACCATCAGCAGCCTTTCAAGTCCAAGCCCGAAACCGACCGCGGGGATCGATGGACCGCCAAGCTCCTCGATGAGGTTATTATACCTTCCGCCGCCGCAAACAGTACCTTGCGAACCTATGCGGTTGGATACTATTTCAAAAACGGTGCCCGTGTAGTAATCAAGGCCGCGGACGATATCCGTATCGACAATATAGTCAACGTTTGCGGCATTAAGGCAGCGCTTAAGCCCCTCAAAATGCGCCCTGCAGTCGTCGCAGAGATAATCTATCGTACGGGGTGCGCCCTTGCAGATCTCCTTGCAGCGTTCCTCCTTGCAGTCAATGATCCTCATGGGATTTCGTTCAAGTCTGGACTTACATGTTGCACACATGTCGTCTATATGTTTACTCAGATACTCATATAATGCCCTGTTGTATTCAGCGCGGCATTTTGAACACCCGATGCTGTTGATTCTGAGCGTCAGCTCTCCAATGCCCAAGCGTTTGAGCAGCGTGAGCGCAAGAATTATGACCTCCGCATCCGTTTCATAAGACGGGGAGCCAAAGAATTCCACGCCAAACTGGTGATGTTCGCGCAGCCTTCCTGCCTGCGGTTTCTCATAGCGGAAAACAGGGGCATTCAAATAGTACATCTTCTGAGGCATTGCTTCATTGAAGAGCCTGTTCTCAAGGAAGGCGCGAGCCATGCCGGCGGGTCCCTCGGGCTTCAGCGTTATTGATCTGTCGCCCTTGTCCTTGAATGTGTACATCTCCTTCTGTACTATATCAGTTGTATCCCCTACGCCCCTAGCGAAGAGCTCGGTATGCTCAATCACAGGCGTACGCAGCTCATATACGCCGTAGCTGCGACAAAGCTTTCTTATCTCGTTTTCAACATACTGCCACTTATAGCTTTCTGACGGCAGAACGTCCTTTGTTCCCTTCGGTGCCTGAATCTGCATAATCCCTCCGATTTTTACTAGCTATCTTCTTTCAATTTTAACTCCGTACAGCTCATCGGGTACGGAATCCGAACCCTGTGCAGAGCCTGACAGCGAGATCTCAATACCGAACGGTGCAATGCTCTCGGCAGCAATACGCCTCAGCTTCTGCTTGATATCGGCATTAATTAGATAATTATAATTGTTCGTGCATTTCTTGTCAAAACATATATAAAGCGTGTCCTCGTCGCACCAATGCGTCGATGACAACTGGAGCTGGACCCCGATAAGCACCTCGCTCTGCATAACGGCGGACATAAACCTTCGGAACAGCTCTTCTGCCTCCTGCGTAGGCTGCGGCATGATGTCCTCCGTTTTCGCCTGAGCAGGCTCCGATTCGCAGGACTCCTCGTCCCATGGCGGCGCATCCTCATCATGCACCGTGTTATTCTCCTCAGCCTTCGCTCCGGAGCTCTCTGCAGCAACGAAGCAGCCGTTTTTGAGTTTGTTCTCCAGTTCGGCGATCCTGTCCGAAAGCGCCAACACTTCCTTGCTCTCCTCCGGATGGCAGACCTGAAGCAGTGTGCTTTCAAGAAGCACTCTCGGCATAGTTACCCACCTGAGATTCGGTTGAAGCTGCATCAGTGCCTGTAAAGTCCTTTCCAGTCTTTCTCGTGAGGCTGAGGCTGCCTGCTCCATGTACATCTGCATCATATCCCGTGTGCAGTCAAGTATTCCGGAGCATTCTCCGCAAACCTTTGTTAACAGAAGCGCACGGAAATGCGCAGATAGGTCCTGAACGAATACGCCTATATCCCTGCCGCTTGATACGACGGTATCGATGTTTTTCATCATAGCGGAGGCGTCTGAATTGATTATGCTGCCGGCGAAGCGGAATAGAAAATCCGCATTCATGCTGCCGAGTACCGATAGCACGTCATCTTCGGAAAGATCATTACCGGCGAACGACAGACACTGATCCGCAATGCTAAGGCAGTCACGCACGCCTCCGTCTGCGGCACGCGCGATGCACATCATACCCTCTTCATCGATGCTTGCGCCGACATCCGCAAGTATCCGCTTCAACAGCCCAACCATCTCAATAACGGAGGGACGCCTGAAATCGAACCTTTGACAGCGTGACAGTATGGTTGCCGGAAGTGCCTGCGGCTCCGTTGTCGCAAGTATGAAAACGACATGAGCCGGTGGCTCCTCAAGGGTCTTGAGCAGCGCATTGTTTGCACTCTTTGAAAGCATGTGCGCTTCGTCAATGATATAGACTTTGGTCTTCAGGTATACCGGAGCAAATTCTGCCTTATCCAGCAGCGCCCTCATCTCGTCCACGCGAGAATTGGAAGCAGCGTCCATTTCTATGATATCGATACTGTCCTGTGCGCTCAGCCTGCACGCTTCGCACTCTCCGCAGGGTTCGCCGTCTTTCGGATCAAGGCAGTTGATGGCCTTGGCGAAGATCCTTGCAGTGCTTGTCTTGCCTATTCCTCGCGAACCGCTGAAAAGATAGGCATGCGCAACACGCCCGCTGCGGACTTGATTTCGGAGTATACTCGTAATATGCTCCTGCCCTATCACTTCCGAAAAGCTGCTGGGTCTGTATTTTCTGTATAGTGCGTGATATGCCATTTGGCCTCCGGGGCTTCAGTCTATACGTTTCTATTCCCCAAGCCTGATAACTTCAGTTGTGGGATCCATCCAAAGCCTTTCAACGTTATAGTATTCCCTCTCCTCGGGATGGAAGATGTGTACAAGCACGCTCGAAAAGTCGAGCACAATCCAGCGTCCCTCGTTATAGCCCTCGCAGCGCCGCAGCACAAAGCCGATCTCTGCGGCCTTATCCTCAAGCTCATCACAAAGTGCCTTAACATGGATCTGCGAAGTTCCGCTCATGAACACAAACCACTCCGCGACTATCGTCTTGTCTCCGACATGCACGCCGATGACGTCATTTGCACGCTTATCACGGCCTGCCTGCATGAGCCTTTCGACCATTTCCTTCAGTTCCTTCTGATAACGCTGTTCAATGTCCATAACAGGAGTCGCCTTGATCTCGATATTGCTTTCCATTAATTATCCTCCAAAAACTTTCTAATTCTTATTATTCTTTTCCAGTGCGGCAATTATCCGACCGGTATCGGGATGCACCGCCATGCCCCGGGACATGGTGTAACGCATCGTATGCTTCATCACATCGCAAACCGCAAGATCGATATCCTCATAGGCGAGCTTTCTCAAATGCTCGATCCTCCTGTATGTGCGCGAAGGCTCTATCTTATCGGCAAGATACAAAACCTTATCGAGCATACTCATATCGGTGCTGCCAATGGTATGGTTCCTGATAGCTTGGATAACAGCTTCATCATGCACACCAAAGATCCTTTCCGCTGCATCAGCGCCCAGTATCCCGTGGATGACGAACGGATAAGCTCTATCCTCATCGGTCAGCTCTATCCCATATCTTTCGGCATATTCAAACAGCTCCTGCTTTCCAATCCTCATGCAGTCATGAAGCATCCCGGCAAGCCTTGCTTTTTTGGTATCCACGCCATAGCGTTCGGCAATCATCACCGCTTCCCTTGCGACGAGCATAGTGTGCTCAAACCTGCTCTCGTCGAGCCGCTCTTTTATCCTTTCACAGAGCTGCTTTGTGTCTTCATCAAAGTACAGATACTTGGTAAATATCAGCTTTTCCGCTTCGAGCGGCAAATACTGCGAAACAGGCTTTGCATCCCTGACGAGGTTTCTGATCATTGTCGATGAAATATCAGGTCCGTAAGAATTGATGAGTATCACCTTTCCGCCAAACTTGTTCTCGATCTCAGCGGCAATACGCACAAGTTCGTCATGCTGCTCTTCGGTGCTGAAGCCATCCTGCTTCCTGCCTATCGCAGTAAGAGTTGCCAGCTTCATGATCTCTTCAGGCTCATACCAGTTGGCAAAGTCCCTGAGCATATCAGCTCCGACGATAAAAAAGAATTTCGCATCCCTGTATTCCGTCCGCAGCTGCCGAAGCGTATCTACGGTGTAGCTGACTCCTCCTCTTTTCAGCTCAATATCGGAAGCGATGAACCTCTTTTCACGCCGCAGGGCTTCCCTTAGCATGTTAAGCCTTACTTCTCCGCATGTGATGTCATTCCCTTGCTTATGCGGAGGATCTCCTGCAACGATAAACAAAACACGGTCAAGCTTTAACTGCTTCATTACCGCCCTTGCCGCCATTATGTGCCCGTTATGTACGGGATCGAATGTACCGCCGTAAATTCCTATTTTCATTTGCCTATTATACAACATTTTTCTCCTATTGTGAATGGAAATACCGGAATTGGAAAAACTTTTTTTATGGACAAGAACTATACCAATGCTGTCAAGCGCAGCTATAACGGAGGGCGAAGCGGGCTTGCGTCTGCTCTCGATTTCCTGTTCTTTAATCTGATCAGGCTGCTCGCAGTGTATCTGCTTCTCAAGCGGCCCATATCGGAGCCGATTCTGAGATTATTCTTATCGATCACAATAACAATAATTCTTGCAATAATATCAAAGCTCGTTTCGGACAGCAGATATCGAAAGCATGAAGCAAGGCTGAGAAGAGATACCGCAAAAAAGCTTATACAGCGGAAGCTGCTTTGCATGACCGCCCGGGAGCTGAGAACAAAGGCGGAAAGTGCGCTCGGCACGGACTGTATTATCATTCAGACCGCAAGCGAAGCCGATGTTGACGCTGTATATGAAGCCATGCGCAGTATTAGCGAAGCCGGACTCAGCCAGGTATGTTTAGTGAGCGTATCCGGTTTCACTGCCGATGCAAAAAAGCTCTGTGAACGATGCTTCCGAGGAGTGATCGATGCAAAAGCTATTACTGATATTCCCGGATTTGTTGACATTTCAGACATTTCAGATGGGGAGATCGACAGGGAGATCACGCTCGAATATGAAAAGCCTGTCAAAGCCAAGCCAGGCTTCAAAAATGCGCTCATGCCTGATATGGTCAAAAAGTATGTCATGCTCGGCGCAATACTGTTCGCCCTATCGTTCATAGTCCGTTTTTCGCTTTATATGCGCCTAACCGCATCGCTTGCGTTCTGTGCGGCGGGCGCCTGTATGGTGCTAAATGAATACTCCGTTAGGAAGAAGATGAAGCGGTGACGGGCCGACTCAGCTCTTATCGCCAAACGCAGCAGCCCTGCTCATAAAGAAATCAAAATAGGTTCGCACATTGGCAAGCTCAGACCATTTTTTCACTGCGGCCAGATCCTCATCCAAGTCATAAATCTTTGCACCTCGAAGCGAAAGCAGGAACGGTGAATGCGTTGCAATAACGAACTGACAGTCAAAGAACCTGACCGAATCTTCGATGAACTGCATAAGCTCCAGCTGTTTCTCCGGTGACAGGCTGTTCTCAGGCTCGTCCAGCAGATACAGTCCTCCCTCGCCGATCTTCTCGGTAAAATACTTAATGGCGCTCTCTCCGTTCGAATGCTCACGAGCGTGCAGCATTAGGTTTCGCCTGACATATTTCGACTGTGTCGTTCGCCTTGCCAGGTTGACCTTGCGAAGCTGTTCATAGTCCGCAATGGACTCCAGGCGGAAGCTTGCGTATTTGGTGTCCAAATAGTCTTCAAACAGTTCCTCTCTGCGTTCGCTAATCCCTTCGTTGAGTATTCTCATGTTCAGCACATAATCAAACACATCATCGCTTGTAATGATCCTGCAGTCCCTTGGCTTCTCCGGTGCGGTATCGCAGAAGCATAGCTTAACATAATCATCAAAGAACGCATTGGTGTTGAACAGCGTATCTCGAGCAAGCCCAAGCTTTTCCGAAATTACATTGAGTGCAGTGCTCTTACCCGAACCGTTGCCGCCATAGAGAAATGTTATCGGCTCAAATTCCAGCTTTATCGCTTCAGCCTTGCCAAGCACCTGAAACGGATAGTATGAATCATAGCATGTGCGTTTGACCGAAAGAATGAAGTCAAACTCCGTATCCGCAGACGGGAAAACAAACTCTTTTAAGTACATTGCTTATTGGTTTGGCTCGTCGGTCGGCTGCGCATTGGGGTCAATGATGACATCTGCCTTAAGCAGTTCCCTTGCGATATTGAACTTCAAAGAGGTATAAGGATCCATGTACGGCACATCCAGCATTACCAGCACGAGTCGTTCTTCATCTACGCTGTCAACGCCCTCACGATAGCCGATAAACCAGGATATTGCCCTGTTTTTAGCGGTATCGAACTCCGCAGTACCGGTTTTTCCGGCAATCGTATAGTCTGTTACCCTGAGTGAGCGTCCGGTGCCGTTTTTATCGGGATCCATTACGCCCTCAAGCATCGGTACGATCCTATTGACAACATTGCTGCTGATGGCATTTGGTATCCATGCGGACGGTGTGGTCTTTTGCACGCAGCTATACTCCACACCAACCGTTTGAAATAGAGAGTCGGTTATGTACGGCGTTGGGATATCTCCGTTATTTGCAAATGCGCAAAACATGGTGGCAAGCTGCAAGGGTGTCGAAAGAACTTCACCCTGACCATAGCCCGAGTCTGCGAGCATTTTATAGTTCATCTCCGAGTTCTTGCCTATCACCTGTGACCGGCCCGAGCCAAGCTCAAACGGAAGCTTGGAACCAAGACCCAGTTTTTCCATATAGCTGATAAAGCGTTCTTCACCTATCTTCAGCGCAATATCCGCAAAATAAATGTTGTCGGAGTGAAGCATCGCATTTGTCATGTTGTTAGGCTCGGTTCGATTGAAAACCCTTGTTCGCTTGATAGCAGGCCATATCCATCTGCCGTAGCCGGTCGGCGTCCAATAGTCGTTGACGATGTTTCCGGTGAATATGTAGTTTTCATTCACCACATTCTGTTCAAGAGCGGCTGCCGCCCCAAAGGCCTTGAATGTCGAACCCGGCGGATAGCTGCCATCGACCGCTCTGCTTATCAAAGGACGCCTCTCGTCTTCAAGAAGCGAAGCATAATAGCCCTTCTCGCTCCGGGTTACCTTATTAAGATCAAAATCGGGATATGATGCGATTGCATCTATTGCCCCGGTCTTTGGGTTCATAACGATGACTGCTCCGGTCGTTTCCTCCCCGAATATGACAAGCTCCATCAGTTTTTCCGTATACTGCTGAAGCTCCAAATCTATTGTCAGGTTGACGTCCAAACCGTCCTCTTTATCCTTTTTGAACAGCGTTCGTTTATTCTGGCCGTCGCTGCTGCGAATGAAGTAATAATACCCATCCTTGCCCCTCAGAGTGGTTTCATACAAACGCTCGATGCCGCTCTTGCCGACTATGCTGTCCTCGGTGTAGAGTCCATCGCTCACTTCTCTGCCGTCGTTCAGCTGTTCAATGTCGCTTTGGCTTGCGCTTCCAACATATCCGAGAATATGGGAAAGCGTTGAACCGTACGGATAATACCTCGCAGAACCGAAATTCTCCGTGGCAACATGTATGGTCGGGATCTGCTTCAATGCCTCCATCTGATCTGCGGTTATATCGTCGGGATAGAATTGCGCCAGCGTACATGAGCCCTCCTGTCCGTACACATGAGTCATCCGCTTATCGAATTCTTCCCGCTCCATGCCTATCGCATCGCTGAGCGCAGAGGCAACGGAGTCTATCATTTCCGGGCAAAGCGTAGAGAACAGCTCATAGTCCTTCATATAGTCCTGAAGCCGTTCTTCGGCCATTTTCAGCACCAGTGCATCAAGCTTTGCGTCCCTCTCCTCCTGCGTCAGCTGCGGCCAATCGGTTAGCTTTGACAGCTCATTGAGTGCCTCGTCCCGAAGATTCTCCCTTTCAGCTATCCTCTGTTCGAGCACGTTTTCTTCGTCATACTCAATAAGCAGCGAATACACCGTGACCAGGTTGACATTGACCGCAACCGCTTCGCCGCTAGCCAGGATATCGCCCCTCTTTGCGCTGAGTTTACTGTATGCGATAGTGTCGCCCCAAGTCATATCCGAAAAGATAAGCGATGGAGTCCAGCTAAGCTTCCATGCATCATTCTCAAGCACGATCTCAGCAGTGCCGTTTGTTTCAAGCTCGCCAATTTCCCGAGTCTTATAGACAATGGAATAATCAACGGTCCTTTTCTTGCTGCCATCGGATACGCCGGTTATGGTATAGTCAAGCGAAGTAATGCCGAGAAGTGAAAAAATGCTCTCGTATCTTTCGACAAATTCCTTCCTTGTAATCGCATTGCTGCTCTTTTGAGAATTGTATTCACCGTTATCTACGGCTATCTTTTCCGAAAGGAAGGAATACGCCTCCACAAACTGACCCTGATCGAGCGCATTCATGAAGTATCTGAAGACTTCTTCGTCCGCTGTCTCTTTTATGCCGCTTGTACAAGCGCAGCAAAGCAAAGTGAATGCCGCAAGGAGCATCGCAATCAGGCGGCAGAGTACATTATCAAATAACCTTCTATCGTGCTTATGTGTATTCATATGGTCACAGCCATCCTTTTATTTTGTAGATGTGGCAAATCCGGTTAGAATATCCCACAATTACATTATAACCCAATGATCGGATCCTGTAAATGCGTGATTTAATTCTACTGCAAAATTTGTGTTGAAGCGTCAAGCATAGGTGACACATTTCCTCTCAAGAGAGCAGTCAAGGGT
>UQNF01000015.1 GCA_900542285.1 uncultured Clostridium sp. | reverse complement strand
AGGAGGACCTTCTCTTGCTCCTTATTTGTTACCCATGTATTGTACCTCAACATTTTGAATTATATTTTCATTGAGCTTCATTACATTAAAACTGATTGACGTAAGAGGCATATACGTGGTAGAATATACTTGTGTTTGATAATTCGTTGTATGCAGGTTAGCGTTTTGGTTTGCAGCCGCATCTGAAAAACATAACATAAGGAAAGCCACTGAGTACAATATCCCATCTATCCGATTGTTATGCACTCCTGGTTGGCAGCTGCTGAACGGGAACCATGTGGATTGGCTGATTATCAATTATTTGAGGTAGAAAGGTCGTGATTATTATTCGCTGTATGAAATGTTTGCTTTCAGTTGCTGTGCTGATTGGATTGTTATGCTCTTGTTCTCTTGGAGGCAACAGCTTGCATTCAAAGCTTTCTTCTTCTGATGTTACCATTGTTGAGTTTGCGTCTCATAAATATAATGACTTTGAATTGTTGGAAATTGCCAAATTCTCGGGAAATGCAAATGAGCTGAATGCAAGGTATCCTTTGGAATGTGTAAGAATGATTGATGGAGGATATAGGGTTTCCTATTTAGGAGAGACAAGCGTTGCAGTGATTGTTTTTGATAGCAACGGTGAATATATCTTAGGTGGTGTTTACAGAAATTTGTGCCAAAGATCTGATTTTCAGGATCTTGCAATAGGTCAGCCATTGGATAGGGTTCGGACGATCGATCCGGAGGGAGACTATACGTTCCTATACACGGGTAGGAATGACACGCCCAGAGTATCAAACCACTACACCAAGGATGGGTACTTGATTACTATTGAGTATGATACCAACAATACTGTAATATCCATAAACGAAGAATTAATTTGAAATGCTCCGAAGGGTATAAGCTGTGAGGAAGCATTCTAATTGGCAAGTCGACTATGGAAACAGCCGAAAGTAATTCCGAAATGATGAATGGGCAGGATTGCTGATGGCTAAAGTGGGTGATGACCAAAATGAAACTATGGCGTCGAAAATGTCTGAACAGGAAAGGCGCAAACGGAACGGCAAGCAGAACCGGCCTGAGATTAAGATTTGATAGCAATGTAGATAATGAGCTTAGGGAAGGACTCAAACGCTTTGCGGTATGGCTAAGACAAGAATACGAATTTCCCATCCGCGTTCCCGTTTATGTGAAGGGTAGCGATCAAATCAGAGCCATGGACGGGGAAATGGTGGCAGGTACGTTCTTTGGACCATTTGACAGAGAAGAGGAACCGTACATTAAAATCGCAGCAGGAGAGTTTGGAAGCGAGAGAACTGTTAGGGGGCATCGAGAAGCAATTTACGACTTTTGCGCAGCCCTTGCACATGAATTGACGCACTATTATCAGTGGTTGAATGATGCGAGCACTACCGAAAGAGGTATGGAGTGGCAGGCTTCCTATTATTCCACACGAATTGTGTATGAATACATAGAATTTACAGATGATATTGAATCGAGATTATGAGTCAGAGGTTTTATTGAGATATATTGTTGCATCTGTCATGCAATGGAGTGAAGTCCGAATTTGTTCTTATTTGAAGCGGTGAATATGTTAAGAATAAGAAAGAATGGGATGTTATGACGTATCATATAGTTAGGCTGATATTTCCGCTGCTGATCATGATAGCGATATTGATTTTGCTAAGAAAAAAGCCTGAGCACCGAGGATTAGGCATTATCGTAAGTGTTGTGATCAGTATGACTGCGTATATGCTGATTTGCTTCTGCACAACCGAAAACTTTTTCGTTGATTTTGATACGTCTGCTGCGGGTTCAACTATTATCGCTCCGGGCAAAATTTTGACATTGTCGAAGGTAAAAGCTCATACAGGATTGTTTATAAGAACGGCAATACCAGCCTTTATTCAACCGTGTTTCTACCTGCACCGGAACAGGGTTACAAGCTTAATGATACGAAACGTTGATAGCGTACACGATGAAGCCTGAGGATTTTTGGTGAATGCTGTGCGCCAAACCGATGATCATTATGTCTATGGGCTAACAAATAAAGAATAGATTTGAAGGTTGTTCATGGTTTACACAAACTGTTATTATTATTTGAAAGGCAAAGTGATTTTTGTGTCTCAATGCGTGATGAAGCATGGAGAAATGTTTCTGTATGTTTATAATTGCGAACGCATAACCGACTCCTCAGATTTGGATATGGACAATATATACCATCCTATTGGCAATCCTACTCTCATATACCCCGATGAACTTGGTTCAGCAAATAACTTGTGCATTAACTGCTTGTCGTGCAAGTATTTGAGTGTAGAAAATCCTATTGGGTTAATGAACGGTGAACAAAAAGTACAAAATCTTAAGTGTTCACTTCATGGAAAAACTACTGTCGATTGTTTTTCGGAGATACTGGCGAATTGCGAATATCAATATCCTCAATATTCATATGCACAGATTGAGCCTGTCAGAGAGCCGCCAATAAGTGATCTGAAGGAATACATTAAGGATGTTAAGCGTAGAAACAAGCCGACAGTGCTATTGTCAAAATATTATTGTATGCCTCCTAATGTGTTTTTAGTGCTGAAATCTATTCTTGGAGAAGATGACCTTGTTTACTTTGGAACAGGAACTTCTGCAGTAGATGTGCAGTACGGAGTTTGGGCACATGAGAATTTGGAAGAGTACCTGAACTTTCCCGGAAAAGATTATCGCATGGTCTGCTATCGAGCCGGGGATGTTTCCGATGAGCTGTACATAAAACTTACAAGCGATTGGTTCGGGGACAGTCCACTCTATAATGTTGTGTGCATCCCTGCTATCGATTTTGCCTGTTATGGGGATGAAGAAATCGATGACTATCATTCGGGTTATATTTTTTACGCTCAGCAGGAAATAACAGAAGCCTTGAAAAAGGAGCATGAAAACACGGACTGGTCAAAATACGTGCCGGATCTGCTGAAAGATTAGCATATGCCAAATCGTTCTTCATGTTAAGGCTCAACAGATAAGCGATAGCTGCTCAAGCTTGTGCCTTGAACGATTCTTTAGAGGCAATCATAAAAACTAAGACTATTCTATTATATCGAAATAACAGAATTCCTTATTCCACAATACTTTGCAAATATAAAAAAGCACGATGGTTTCGCATCAAAATCATCGTGCTAATATACTAAAGAGCGAACAAAAGGTGTACAAGTGGGGAAAAACGATGAAAAGTAGCATGCTTCAAATGCAAACACCTTCTCATTTGCAAAGGGCATTTAAAGATATGCCTGTATCCGTTCTTGTGGATCACAACCATCTATGGACAAAATAACAACTTTGTTCCAAATTTTTTTTAAGGATTTCCCATCAAACACAGGTGTGGTAGAAAAGTCATGAAAATTATCGAAATCGTATGCTTCAGAACCATCCGGTACCAAACCGTACCAAAATGAATCTTTTTCTTTGTTCGCTTTATCCGGTGTTTTTCCCATCCAGCAAGACTGATAACGCGGACATCCGTTCACCAAAAATTCTATCTCGATACACCATTTGCCTTTCAAATCAAAGGAAAATAGCTTTGTTATTTCAGAATAGGAAATCATAGATAACAACACCTTTCTTAAGCAAAATATACCATAATCGTTCGTAGAGTTATAGTGAAATATCCTTCGGATGTGAAATAATAACCTGCAGTCATTGCGTAATTTGATGCTGTAGCATCAATCGAAATGAAATAAATTCTCTCATGCGCCGCAGCGCACTTCACATTGCGAAGCAATATTTCACGCAAGAAGTGTATTTCACAAATCCCGTTAGGGATTTATTTCGTTGAAAAGAACCCACAATTGTCGTAAACAAATGTGGGTTCTTTTCTGGTGGGGATGAAGGGACTCGAACCCCCGACCTCTTCGATGTGAGCGAAGCGCGCTAACCAGCTGAGCCACATCCCCATTTCTTTTTGATTGTAGCACAAACGGAGAGTGTTTGCAAGCCCCAAATTGTAAAAATGCTCTCAAATTACAAAATCTGTCAATAAACATTCGGAATTATATGCCGAATCGGCTTTTTGGGTATTGAGAAATAATGTGCCGTATGTTATAATATAGCTGAGTCGAAAGGATGGAGGTAAACGCTATGGATAAGGCTTCAACGGATAGCAGCTCTCAAAACCTGGGAAATACGATTAAATTCCGCAGGACAAACGAAAAGCAGTCGGCACATCAGGTGCTTATGAGCGTTTACGCTGCCATGACCGAAAAGGGTTATGATCCTGTTGACCAGATTGTCGGTTATCTGCTTTCCGGTGATCCGACATATATCACCAGTCATAACAATGCAAGGTATCTTATCAGAACATTGGAACGTGACGAACTTATGGAAGAGCTTGTAAGCTCATATATCGAGCAATACGGCAAGGAAGATATGATTTAATTCTTCTCTTTGCCGAAGCGTGTGAAAATTCGCATAATAAACAGCACCGTTGGCTCAGCCCTTCGGTGCTGTTATTAAATAATTATTCTTTGCGCTGAAGCGAGCGAGCGCTGTTACTGTAAACTAAACGATTATCCGGCAGCAGCGCTCTGTCAACAAGTCCTACCAGCTCGCTTTCAGCAATGCCTATGCTTATACTCGTACAAATTCTTTTACCGTGCCGTCGGCTGCGTCAAGAGTGCCTGTATACTCGACCCGATCAATCCTGCAGCCGATTCCTATCACAACATCCTTGCCGCGTACGACTTTTGCTGATGTGCATTCAAGTCTGACATTGTCTCCTTCAATGCTGTCAATAACGATGAGAGGAACGGAGCCAGCAGCTTTACTCCTGAACAAAGCAAAACTATGTTCAGTGGGGCGTGTGATCTCGATGCTGCTTCCGCCTATCGAACCAATGTGTGAACCGGACGTAGGCGTAATATCGACATGTTCTGCATTTAGCAAAGTATCGATCTGAAGCCTTCCCGAACTCTTGAAAGTTTCAGCTTCAACATCGCCATCGCTTGCCGTACAGCTGCCGGAAATGGTTATCTCCCGACAATGAATACCGCCGCTTATAATGACGCTGCCACTTCCGCGCAGCGAATCCGCCTTAAGCGGGCCCGAGAATGCGGAGCTGCCGGAACAGCTGACGGATTGAGCTGCTTCCGCGCCCTTGCACTTAAGGCTGCCCGATGTCGAAAGCGTTTGGCATATGATATCGCCCTCTACGCTCAATGAACCGGAAGCGGAAACCCGTTCAGAGCAAAGGTCACCAAATACTTTGGCAGAGCCGGAGCAGTGAATCTCGCTGCATTTGATATTACCGTTGATTTTTCCGGAACCGCTTATCCTCACTATGTTGTATTCACCACCGCTTACCGTGCTTGAACCGCTAAGCCTTAAATCCATCTTGCCTGTCATAACTCAACCTCCTTAAGATATTCGATAAGTGATTTTTTGCTGTTACCCTCCGTAACGGAGCAGGAAACAAGCTGCTCCAGGGGGTATGTGTGCTTATCATACTCCGTTACGATGACTAAGCACCTTTGACTGCTTCTCTTTTGCTTTTCTCCGATGAGTTCATCGGCCAGTTCTTCAAGCGATACTCCGTCCTTCCTCGAAAGAATCATCTCGATCCGGGGACATATCCTGTCACGCTCAAAAAAGGTTTCCTGCCCAACCGGAGTGGATTTACGAATGAACCAGCTTTCGGGGATCAATCCGATGCGCTTCCAGCGGTACAAAGCACCGTAGGAAATTCCGTACATCTCTAACAGCTCGCGTTTGGATACCAATACTTCGTCCATAAAACACCTCCAACCGTGGTATTCTTTCTTGTTGAGACAATAGTAACATAACTATGTTACGATGTCAATAAGCCAAGACTATATATTTTGAAGAAAACAAAAATCGCTGCAAACCGGTCGGAATGCAGCGAAGTGCAGATAAATGCTTATTAGAATTGAACGTCGACGATATGGCCGGGGCAACCGTTGCGGGGAACATTTGCGCCGTTGGCTTCATCGGTATCGATGTGCATGGCAAGGCTGAAATTGGGGCTTACTCGAACGACTACATCGCCAAAGACGGTCTTGCGTCCTTCGGTATTGACTGCAACGCTAACAACATCCTTATCCTTGACGCCAAACTTTTCGGCATCTTCGGGAGTCATATGGATGTGACGCTTTGCAATGATAAGGCCTTCGGTGAGCTTAATGCTTCCTTCGGGACCAACTATCTCGATGGGAGCGGTGCCTGCGATGTCGCCGGACTCACGAATAAAGCCCTCTGCGCGAAGGGTAACGCTGTCGGTCTTGGAAACCTCAACCTGGTCTGCCTTGCGAACCGGCCCGAGGATGGAAACGCGCTCGATCTTGCGGTCGCCGTTCTGAATGGTAACCTTTTCCTTGCTGAGGAACTGGCCGGGCTGGGAAAGGGGACGATCAAAGGTCAGTTCGTGACCCTTACCGAAAAGAACTTCAACATGTTCTTGTGTGAGATGCACATGGCGTGCGGATACTTCAACGATGAAATCCATGAATAGCCTCCATAAAATTGGTTTCGGGATTTTTTTGCATAAAAACCCTAACATTGCTATTTTCCTACAGCTTATGTAAAAAGTAAAGTACCCAACGGAAATATAATGTTGGCTTTAGAACATATTGGGTATTGCAATGCACTTGATAATAGAGTATTATTCAATTGCTTTCAATAACCCTGGCTTTGAGGAATGAATTATGAAAGATTACAGCGTTTTTGATATAATTGGTCCTAGGATGGTCGGGCCAAGCAGTTCGCATACCGCAGGTGCGGTCAGGATCGGTCTTGTTGCTCACGGACTGATAGCAGGCAATATAGCATCTACCGATATTACGCTCTATGGCTCCTTTGCCGAGACGGGCAGGGGACATGGCACGGACAGGGCTATTGTTGCCGGGGTACTTGGGGTAGGGCCTGATGATGAGAGGATAAAGTATTCCATGCTCCTTGCTAAAAGCGAAAACATGGATGTTAAGGTGCATTACAGCTCGGAGGAGTGCGATCATCCGAATACCGCCATGGTGAAGGTCATTGGCGAAGACGGAACAATGCATACGGTTGTCGGCATTTCGATTGGCGGAGGAAATATCGAGATAAAGGAAATAGACGGGATGGAGGTATCCTTCAGCGGTAAATATCCAACGCTTATCGTGTTTTATCCCGACGCTCCGGGAGTTATCTCAAAGGTAACGACCGTGCTTGCGGCAATGCAGATAAATGTGGCATTTATGAGGGTTTTCAGACATGCCAAGCGTAAAAGAGCATGTATGGTGATAGAGACGGATGCGGTCGTCAGCCGTGAAGTTCTTAATGGGATCAAGACATATGTTGACGACATTGAGGAGATATGTGCTTTATGAGTTATTCATTTGATACCGGGAAGGAACTTGTTGAGATCTGTGAACGCGAGGGCATTACCATTGCCGAGGCGACAATCCGTCATGAGATGGAAAAGTCGGAACGCAGTTACGATGATATCATCAACGAAATGTTCGAAAACCTGATGGTAATGCAGAAGTCGATCGAGCTTGGCCTTACCAATAAGCAGCAGACCATGACAGGCCTTGCCGGAGATAATGCCGAAAAGCTGTATGTGTTTGCGCCTGATGCGAATATGGGTACGGATATGGCAAAGATTTGCGCAGCGGCGATGGCGGTGACTGAGGTCAATGCTTCAATGGGCAAGATCGTTGCGACGCCGACCGCCGGAGCCAGCGGGGTGCTTCCGGCTGTGCTTGTAATGTGCAGCGAGAAACACGGATTCACGGATAGGGATCTTGTGAACGGACTGTTTACCGCAGGGGCCGTCGGTATCATTATCGCAAAGAACGCGAGCATCTCGGGGGCGGCAGGCGGATGCCAAGCCGAAGTCGGTTCGGGTGCAGCAATGGCTGCGGCAGCGTTGGCAGAGCTTTGCGGTGCCAAACCTAAGGCGTGCCTGGACGCGGCTGCGATAGCCCTTAAGAACATTATGGGCCTTGTGTGTGATCCGGTCGCCGGGCTTGTGGAGTGTCCGTGCATCAAAAGAAATGCGATGGGTGCTGCGGATGCGGTGCTTGCAGCGGATATGGTACTCGCAGGTATAAGCAGCATCATCCCATTCGACGAGGTGGTAGTCGCAATGCGAAATGTCGGTCGAATGATGAATACGGATCTGAGAGAGACATCCAGAGGCGGAATCGCAGCATCTCCTACCGCAAAGAGCATTGCGGAGCGCATCGGCAAAAGAGATGTTTAAATTCGGCATGTTATTAATATAAATCAATAAATACTTGCAGAATAGCTGATTTTCTGGTATTATTGCTAAGAGAACATGGTCGGGAGGATAGCTATGAATCAGAACGGATTAAAGACTTGGCTTAGGGTAGGGATCGTCTTTTTCGGTTTGGTATGCCTTGCTGCGTTTTGCCTGCTGATACCCATGAGCATTATGGGCCGTTCCGAAACACTGTTCGAAGGACATGGAACGCTATTGACTGTGTTTGCCGAGATTGCCGTGATACCTTGTATCCTTGCTATGATCAGTGCGTGGAAAATAACGATCGAGATAGGAAAGGACAACTCGTTTTCAAAAGAGAATGTTAAGAATATGAAGCATATCGCTTTCTATTCGCTTGCCGAGGGCATGTATCTGCTGATTCTTAGCGTGTGGTTTGCGGTAAAATCTCTTGATAAAGGCATCGACGGGCTTTTTCTTGCAGCGCTGCTGTTTTCGCTTATCTCAGGGGCTGTTGCACTTGCAGCGTTCTGTCTTTCGCATCTAATTCAAAAAGCTGCGAAGATAAAAGAAGAGAATGACAGCATAGTGTGAGGGCGATATGGGCGAGATAATTATTAACATAGATGTCATGCTTGCAAAAAGAAAGATGAGCGTCACCGCACTGTCCGAGAAGATAGGAATATCTTTGGTCAATACCTCTGTTCTAAAAAATGGCAGAGCAAAGGGCATCAAGTTCGAGACCTTGGCAAAGCTTTGCGAAGTGCTTAAATGTACTCCGGGCGATCTTCTGGAATATCGGGAAACCGAGGGAGAGACGGATTGATCGGGCTTTTATTTTGACAGTTATGTTATGACACACAAAATTAGTTGCGAAATGGATGTAATGAAGGTGAAGGAAAGAAAGAATAAGATTATAAAAATTGTTATCAACGTCGCGATGCTTGCGCTGATCGTTTTCTTGCTGTACATATCATTGAATAGCGTCCTTCCGGGATTTATCGATGTGTTGGCTGAGGGCGATAACGAAGCCATCGAAGCCTATCTCAAGAGCTTCACGACCTTTAAGGGATATTTTGTTGCGTTTTTGCTGCAATTCGTTCAGATAATAACGATATTCCTTCCAAGCGTTCCGATACAGGTTGCATGTGGCTTTATCTTTGGGACTGTTCGGGCTTCAATAGTCTGCTACCTTGGCTATGTGAGCGCAAATGCGGTAGTATTCCTTGCCTGCAGAGCGTTGCATGGCGGACTTGAAAAGCTGCTGCCTTCAACAACCAGCAAGAGCTTGACTTCAGGAAAAGCAAAGCAGATATTGGATTCCAAATATCCCGCTTTCACTGTGTTTTTAGCGTCAATACTGCCGCTTATCCCAAACGGAACGATACCATATGTAGCTGCAAAGACCAAAATGAAGTTTTCTTCATTCATGCTTGCGGTTGCGATCGGATGCATTCCGACTGTCTATACCGTTTGTGCGGTCGGAGGAAGGCTGAACAAATTTGATTACCTGACTGCTGCTTTGATGTGCCTGCCGCTGATAGTTCTGGTCGTAATACTGTTCTGGCAAAAGAAGAATCTGATCATGCTGTATGAAAAGCTGCATATGAGGCTTCATAAAAACAAATCGGACAGTACGGACGATATTTGCGAAGCAGCGGCTCATACGGATGCTGCCGACTGCGACACGGATGAAACCGACTGAGTTGTGAGCAATAATGAAGAATAGTTATTTAAATTAGGGTTCCGCAATTTGATAGCGGAACCCGGTTTCTATTTCATGTTATTTCCTGACAGAATAATGAACTAACGCTGAACAAGCCTGACATTTGTAGTGTGTATCGTTTGTATTTTAACAGTTCTTGGCGCTATCAGTCTTGAAGCAAAGCGTTCACTGTAGATGCTCCATATGGTTTCCTGGGGGTTTTGCTCGGATGCTCTGGCATCAAGGTTGGTTGCGACTATCGTTGCTTTTCCGGAATCCTGCCGCTGGCATAGTATGCTGAGAAGCGTCTCTATCGTAATATTCGGTATCATCGGCTCGGTGCCAAGATCATCGATTATCAGCAGATCGGGGAAGATGAAGTCCGGCTTTTCGCTCGGGTCAGCTCTCAATGTATCAAGGGTTAGCTGGATAAGCTTATTGGAACTTATCTTGAGAACAGAATAACCCCTCTTGAGAACCGCTCCGCCGATGCAGTTAACAAGGAACGTCTTTCCGACACCGGGTTCACCGATGTAGAGAAGATCACGCTTTTCGTTATCCGGAAAGTTCTGCGCATAGCAGATAGCCGCGTCGCGGATCTTGCTCATGGCATTCCTCTCGCTGGGGGTGCGCTGCAGATCCAGATCGAAGACTTCAAAACATTGCTTAGGATCCAGGCCTGAGTCTTCAAAAAGAATGTTGATCGCAAGCTGATTGACGCAACGGCACAGCTCATCGCCGATCCTTCCGGTATCACGACAATCTCTGCAAACATATTGATGGTCAAGGTAGTCGGTGGGGAATCCATTTTCAACCAGCTTGTTATGCTTCTGAGCATCATAATCAGCTATCAGCATCTCCGCACTGTCATATATATTCTTTTGCGAGCCGCTGCCCATGAGACTGCGTCCAAGATCGAAGGTCATCGCCTTTATGTCTGAATCCAGCTGTCGAAGCTCGGGCACACGGAAACAGACTTCCTCGTACCTGTCTGCCTCCAGCTTCTTCATTCTGCGCTTCCGTCGGAGCATTTCGTCGGATATAGCCTGCGCCAAGGCGGTTGTTCTAATCTTCATATACGTCCTCTCCAAAGTCTATACCAAGCTCAGCAAGCTGATCTGCAGAGTATGTATGTTGTCTGTAACTTAGTGCGCGGTTGGTCTTTTTGCGCTGATTGCTGCCGGTAGGCGCGGTTTGCTTACTCATAAAATCCTTTGCTCCGGATACCGTGCCGATGCCATTGTCATGCCAAGTATTCATTAGCTTTTTTAACTCAGAAAACGGACGCCCGGATGAGGACGAAAGCTCAGCCGCATAATACATAAGCTCGGGATCCATGCACCACTGCTTGTACCAAAGCTCGACCTGCTGTCTTTGCTCAACGGTCGAACGGCGAGAGGCAAGCCCTGCGCGCACCAGTATCTGGTGAGTTAACTCCGCAATGAGATCCTGTTCGTGTGAAAGCTGCTGAACCATCTCAGCAGTAACGCTTCCGCTGTCATGATAGCTTTCAAGAATGGCGTCGAGATATTTGAAAGTGGGCCGGTCGCTCGATACAACCTCGCGGCAGGCAAGGTCAATGGCTTCATCGCTGAATCCCCAATCCTTCGTCCACTTGCGGTAAAGCTCCGATTCATCCTCGGTCGGTCGGCGTGAAATGCGCCAGCGCTTTAAGATAGCGGCAGCGCCTGTCATGGATTCAAGCTCTATGGTGAAGCATTCATGAACCTGCTCATAGCTTAAATACCTTTCCGCCGCCAGTCTTTTGGCAATGGCGTCCATATAGTTAATGTTGACCCTCGACCCCTTTATTTCAATGCTGTGACGCACGATCTCAACCGCAGCATCGGGTTCGAAACGGAAGATATCCACCCAGTCATATATCTTTTGAAGCTCTCCGCCGCTCAGATTTCGGGTACCAAGCACCGCTTGCAACTTTTTTACCAAATCGGCATATCGACCGGATGAAGAAGGCTCAGCCGCTCCCGTTCCGCAGATGTTAAGATACTGAATGTGTACCGAGCCGCTGTCAATGATACGCACCAATCCCTGCTTATTCAATACTCGATAGGCTTCCAGCACGGCCTCCGGGCTCAAACCAAGTGCGGTTTCAATGTCTGCCGAGTTTTCATCGGGAGATGAAGACAGCATAAGGCCATAGAGGTATACCTTGACCGCATCCCCGGGAAGGGATGGCAGAAAATCCGTTATGAAAGCATTATCCACCTCAGTTGAGGCATGGACAGGATGTTCCTTTGTAATGGTGAAATCAGACATAAGCAGCGCTCCGCGTTCGATAATACAGTATCAATTTTAGCATTCGAAAAAGGAAGTGTCAATCGCCGACGGAGAAAAACTGAAACAAAAAGGCGAACGAGTTCATTCGTCCGCCAAATGATAGAAATAGAAAATTATTCTTTGTGACAGCCGCAGCCGCAGTCTCCGTCATTGCAGCCGCATTCTTCATCATCGCAATCGCAGTCACAATCGCATTCGCAATCCTCTTCAAGGATTGTGGAAACGATCTCGATAAGGTTCTCCATGTCTTCATCTGCAGGGGGAACGAATTCTTCGGTATCATCTTCCTCATTGACGACGATCTTCATGATATAGACGCTGGTCTCACAGTCGCATTCCTCGTCCTCTGCGCATTCGCAGTTGTCGTTTGCGTCAACAAGGATTGCGTACTCATTGCCCTGATAATCAAAATAATCGATAACATCAAGCTCAAACTCGTTTCCGTCATCATCAACGAAGGTAACGAAATCTCTTTCTTCACAATCGCACATAGTGTATTTTACTCCTTAATTTAATGGGAAGCTTGCTTCCTCGGTAATTGTAACTTATCGCAAAACAAAATGCAAGCCTGATTTATGCTCAAAAAACGCAAAAAATGCCGAATTAACAGTATATTATCAATGACGCTTGAAAAATGAATGTTTTTGTATTATAGTTAATGCATGATTTTTCACGGAGGTAATTCAACATGTGGAAAGAGTTTAAGCAATTCGCATTCAAAGGCAATGTAATGGACTTGGCCATCGGCGTTATGATTGGCGCAGCATTCCAAAGCATCGTAAAGTCGCTCGTTGATGATATTTTCATGCCCCTGTTTGGCCTGATACTCAATACCGCTACTTTGAACGCAAAGTATGTTGTCCTGAAGGGAGCCGACTTGGTTACCGAGGGAATGACGGCTGCGGAAGCGACCGCAGCAGGTGCGTCGGTTCTCACCTATGGTTCGTTTATTTCGGCGGTCATCAACTTTTTCCTGATCGCAGTTATAGTATTCTTTATTGTTAAGCTCATAAACAAGCTTAAGGATATCGGACATAAGCCCGTCGAGGAAGAAGCCAAGCCTGAGCCCAGGCTTTGCCCCTATTGCGTCGTTGCAGACGATGCGACCCGCTGCCCCCACTGCACCAGCATTCTTGATGCTCCTGTCCGGGAGGAATAATCGACTTTATAGATGAAGCGGAATATGCAAACGATTTGATTTGCATGGTTATTCCGCTTAAGATATGTTTATTGACAGAGAGGAAACCATAATGAGTCTTTACGATGGCTGGCAGGCCATGATGCAGGACACCGAAACGCCCGAGTTTGCGGAGTTCTGGAACACTTATATCGCAACGGAAAAGGAAGCATATCGCAAGATGCTTTCCGATACAGCCGTAATCTTTTCCGGAAAAGCTTCCGAGCTGGCTGAAACCTTCGGCATGGACGAAAGGATATTTGCCGGATTTCTTGATGGTATCAACGACAGCCTTACAGAACGCATCGATGTTCCTTCCGTTGAAGCCGATACCGAGATCACGCTGAGCATTGACTTTGAAAAGCTGTACTATAACATGCACGCAGCAAAGGCGGATTGGCTCTATAACCTTAAGGAATGGAACGGAGTGCTGACAGAGGAAAAGCGCAAGGAGATCACCAAGCAGTACAGGCTGGCAGGCCAATATATCAATAATGGCCCAAAGGTCGGCCCAAACGATCCCTGCCCTTGTGGAAGCGGAAAGAAGTATAAAAAGTGCTGCGGAAGAACGCAGGACTGATCAAATGACAAATAATATGGGACGCGGCAGTCGGCTGCGTCCCTTGTGCTTTATACATGATTCCTGCCCACGGCATATACGGCCGGATGGCTCCGATATCTGCTTTCGGTTATCCTTTCTCTCTTTATTTCTTTATCACCAAGGTAAAATACCTTATAAGACTCATATACGCTTCCGGTCACAGCCGGAGTGATGAGCAGCGTCTCTCCGTATGGCAGTTCAAAATCGTCATAGAATTCCGCTTCTCCGGGAAGTATTGAATCCTTGAATTCGCTGATAAGCTCGATCCTGTCATAATCATCTGATAATTCTGAACCGTAGATCTCGCAAACCAGTCGCCCGTTCTCTGCCCACATAAAAATATATATATCGCTTGGCGTGTTGTTCCTTATTACCAAATCGAGAGCTCCTTCGCTTATTGCTGCGTCAAGTCCTGCAGGCACATATGGAACAGGTTTGGAATGGTTGAACCTTGTTGGCACCGAAAGATCGGCTTTTAACGCTGCATTGTAAAGCGTGGTGCTTACCTGGCAGATACCTCCGCCGTATTGATCTTCCGATTCCAAGCCGCCGTTAATATAAGCCTCCGCCATCTTCCAACCGTTTTCCTCGGTGCGTGGGCCCAATACATCTCCGAAGCTTAACGTCTTATCGGGGCTCAGAATGTAACCGTTGATAAGTGAAGCCGCTTTTGCAAGATTAAACGATCTGTTTTCATTCCATTGGTTGAACTCAGTAGCACATCTTCCCCGAAGCTTGGGAAGCTTGACCATTCCGACGCATGCTTCGACCTCAGTCATGCATATCTCTATGCTCGTCAGCCCCTCGAGTATCTGCTCTTTAGCCTTCGCTTCATCCATTTCAAGCCCGCTTTTTCCCTTAATAATGCTGAAGCTCGGAGAGCGATCGCCCATGTCATTCACTTTGATGCGTTCGGGTTCGGACTCGATATTGATGGTTTCAGCAATTTTTTCAAGGGCACTATCCAGCCTTTCGTCATCAACGGGAAGAGCTGCGATTTGATAGAGGCCTGATACTCCTTCTGCTGCTTTTAGAATTCTATCCAGATCGCTCATTACGGTAATGTCGGATGCGGTCAGCGTAAAACTCCTGTCATCAAGAAGGAGGGTACATTTATAGGCATTAATCAATTCCGTCTCGGCTTTCTGAAGCGCCTCAATCGCTTCAGCCTTGGTCATACCTGAAATATCTACACCGGAAACACATGTTCCGTATGCGTATGCAAACTCAGAAGCAGCAGTTGGCTTATCGCTTGGAGTATCCGAAGCCGGAGCAAGGCTGCTGTCAGGAACAGGAGAGCCGTGCGGATCATTACAACTGCTGCACCCGGCCAAGGAAGCCAAGAGAAATATCATTATCGATAGGATTATTCTTCTGTATCGCTGCATTACGACCTCACATTGGTATTTATCGTATAATAGCCTGTTCCAATTCGTTTGATTTTATGATATAATAGTTGCATGGCTTCTGAATTAAAACTGATAAATGCATATATGACAATTGCAATGGATGAAGCAAAGGCTGCTGCCGAGCTTGATGAAGTCCCTGTCGGAGCCGTGATCGTCAGAAACGACGAGGTGATCGCAAGAGCGCATAACCTTGTTGAGACAAGGCAGGATCCGACGGCGCATGCCGAGATGCTTGCGCTTAAAGAGGCATCGGACAAGCTTAATACCAGAAGACTATCGGATTGTACTATGTATGTTACGCTTGAACCGTGCGCAATGTGCATGGGTGCTATCATAGGGTATAGGATAGGCGTACTGGCGTTTGGCGCATTTGACCAAGCCGCAGGCTGCTGCGTGTCCAAAACAGAGCTTCCCGAACTGCTGAACTATCGGATACCGTATATCGGCGGAATGCTTGAGGATGAGTGCAAAAAACTGCTGTCGAATTTTTTTCAGCAAAAACGATGAATAGGTTATCATTTCCGTGCGTTCAAATGTATCTGAAAGCACGGTCGGATAAATAACAAACGGAGGTAGACCATGAAGAAAACCATCAAGAGCATCTTGTGCATCGTAATGATTGCATTTATGGTGTTCACAGCGGCAAACGTGAGCGCATTGACTACGCAGCGCAGCAGCGCATACATAGATTGCGGCACGACAGAAAACCTGGTCACGGTCGAAAAATGTGACCCCAATGAGATCGTTCCTATCATCGTAAAGCTCAAGGATCAGCCGATCCTTGCGGTTGCCGAAAACGGAACGAAGAAAGCAGGCGAGCTAAGGAGCGAGCTTCTTGCAAAGCAGGACAAGGTCGTTAACGAGATCAACAGCCTGACTAAGAGCAGCATAAGCGTAAAATATCACTATGTAATGCTCTTCAATGGTTTCTCGTTTGAAGGCGAATACCGTCTGATTGATGAGATAAAGTCGCTTCCCGGTGTTGCCGACTGCTATCGCAGCGAAGTTTACGCCCTTCCCGATGATATTGACGAGGAGGATACCAGGCTCAGCTCCAGCGTTGGATACATCAATGCCGACGACCTTTGGTCCCTCGGCTATACCGGACAGGGACAAACCATCGCAATAATTGATACCGGCATTAAAAAGACGCATTCCAATTTCTCAACGGCTCCCACCGATCCCCATTTTAGCGAATCGTCTATTCAGAGCATTCTTGACGGAAATGAGCTGTGCGCAGAGCAGCGTTACAACGGTACTCTATCCGGCAGTAATCTCTATTACAGTGCAAAGATCCCATACACATTCAACTATGTAACGGGTACGACCGATGTCGGACATTCGACTGCCAACAGTGATCACGGAACCCACGTTTCCAGCATAGCTGCGGGCTACGACACAACTGTTAAAGGCGTTGCATACAACGCTCAGATCGTCTCAATGCAGGTGTTCAACAATGGCGAGGGCGAGTGGGTAGATATCCTTGCAGCACTCGAAGACTGTGTGTATCTGCAGGTTGATGCGCTCAACATGAGCCTTGGTTCAGACTGCGGATTTTCAACTTCCGATGAAGATGTTGAACTCGTATATGCGCTCCTTGCGCAGACAGGCATAAATGCAGCAGTTGCAGCCGGAAACAGCGAAGCGGCGGGCAGCGGCAACAATTTCAATGGGAACCAACCCACATTCAATATCGATAACGGAGTTGTTTCCGATCCCGGTTCACTCTACGGCTCACTGTGTGTTGCATCCAGCGAAAAGAACAATCAGTTCGATCCCTCAAGCTTCTCCAGCTGGGGTTCAACATCCGACCTGAGGATAAAGCCAGAGATTATGGCTCCTGGCGGCAGCATCTATGCTGCTACCGATTCCGGCTACTCCTATTCCAACTATGGAACCAAGAGCGGCACTTCAATGGCTACTCCGCATATCGCAGGCAGTATGGCCCTTGTACATCAGTATGTTAACGCAAATTTCCCGAATCTTTCGGCAGCTGAGCGCACTGCAATGGTCAACACTTTGCTGATGTCCACGGCAGTACCCAGCATGGTCTACACCACGCCGAGGTCCGTACGTCTTCAGGGCGCGGGTCAGGCGGATCTGATCGCAGCGATCTCGACCAAGGCATACCTTGATGTTGAAGGCTGCAGCCGCCCCAAGCTCGAACTGGGCGATGATCCCGAGCGCACCGGAATTTTTGACTTGAGCTTTGATGTCGTCAACTTCGGCAGCACCGCACTCACATACACTGTTGATGTGTTTGTTACCACCGAGGGCACCAATACCGGCTCATTCTCCGGACAATCGGGTTACTATATGACCAATAGCCCCTATAACATCACCGACAACGTGGATATCACCAAGCCCGCTACCATAACCGTACCTGCTGGCCAGACCGTTACCGTCAACGTTACAATTGATGTTAACCGCTATGCGGCAAGCCTTGACGAGAAATTCCCCGTAGGCGCTTATATCGAGGGCTATGTACGCCTGATGGGCGATGTCAACTTGACCATGCCTTATCTCGGCTTCTATGGCGATTGGCACTATGCAAGCGTATTTGATCGAGCATACTATTACGATGCATACCTTGGAAACACTACCGCTTATCCTGCGGAGTGGGGAATCAACAGTGCAGGCTCATCCATCGGCAGTTCATATGTCGAATTTGGTATGAACCCCTTTACCACCACCGAGAACTTCCTGCTTGACCGCGCCAGCATAAGCCCGAACGGCGACGGAAAGATGGATGCTATTGATACGGTGTATACATATCTTTTGAGGAACTGCGGAGTATTCGAATACTCCATCTATGATGCAGAGACCGGAGAAGAGTACTTCAATCTGCCCATTCCCTGGGAGCGTAAGTGCTATGAAAACAGCTGGTATGTAACCCCAAGGCCCGTTGGCTATTATGACTCCAATGCGATAACCCCTTGGTATGCCGAAGGCATTGAAGACGGAACAACCGTCATCCTCCGCATGACGGGCTATCTCGACTCATTCCGCGAATTCGACCCCGAAGATAATGAGAATGCGGTTTGGGAGATCCCCGTTACTATTGACAGGTCCGAACCCGAGATCGTCTACTGGAATTTGCAGGATGGCGAACTGCTCATCTATGTTCGCGATAATCACTATGTTTCCTATGTAGGCGCATATTCCAACGCTTCCTGCACCACGCTTATCGACGGAGTTGCGGTTGAAGAGAACCAGCGCGGCATGATGTCCATGATATCGCTGAACGTTGGCAACAGGGATCAAGTCTATGTCAAGGTTGGCGATTATGCTTATAACTTCATAACTCAGTCCATATCCGGCGAGGGCGGTTCCCTTGAACCCATCGACCTTGAAGGAATTTGCATCAATGAGCAGAATGCAGAGGTATTCGAGGGTTCAAGCACTACGCTAAATATCGGAAGAACTCCCATTGACGCAAACAACTTCACCATGGCTTGGACTTCCTCCAACGAGAACATCGCAACGGTCAGCGGCGGACTCACCAAGGCAACCGTTACCGGCGTTTCCGAGGGTACTGTTACCATAACGGCGACAGCAACCGACAAGCGGACCAATGAAGTGTTTACGGCAACCGCAGCCGTCATCGTTAATGATTATCCCTCTCTTGATGAGGCGCTGAATGCATCCGGCTTTAACTTCCACTTTAACAGCAGCGGAAGCTATGCTTGGGAGATCGATATGATAGGCGATAGGGTTGCAGGCAAGAGCACCAATCAGGAGAACGCAAGCAGTCAGTCCACGGTTACGATGGATTCCATAACACTCAGCGCAGGCGACAAGCTCAGGTTTGACTGGCTGGTCAGCAGCGAAAGCAATTATGATTTCCTCAAATTCTATGTAAACGGCAGCATGGTGCAGCAGATAAGCGGCGAGGTCGGCTGGACGACCGTTACCTATACCGTTCCAAGTGATGGCAACTATATCTTTAAGTGGTCCTACGAGAAGGATGGATCCGTAAACAGGAATGAGGACACCGGCTGGGTGGACGAAGTCAGGATAGAATACGTCAATCCGCCCGAACCGGTCAATGACGGTGACGTAAACCGCGATGGATATGTTGATATTCAGGATGCAATACTGGTACTCAGGCATGCCATGAGCATTTCAGAACTTACTGCAGAGCAGCAGCTTATTGCGGATGTCAACGGTGACGGATTTGTCAATACAAGCGACGCTGTAATGATCGAGCGCATAGCAATGGGCATCGCTTCATAAGGATGCACCTTTGAATGTGGCCGAATGATAGAAAATTTCTGCTCATATCGGCCGAACTGACAGAAGAGCAGCGGTAAACCGAGGATCAAATCTTTGATATCTGTTTACCGCTGTGTGTGGTTTATTGTATTATTGACTCGTTCGGCGTTCAGAGCACGGAACGAATAATACGCTTTTGATGATAGGAAGAATCTGAAGAAGAATATGGGTAGTATAAAAGCGATCATGTTTGCTCTGCTGGCAGCGGTGTTTTATGCGATCAATGTGCCCGTTTCAAAGCTGCTCCTGAATAATATCGGCCCTGCAATGATGGCGGCATTCCTATACCTCGGAGCCGGAATAGGCATAGGGCTGATGTCGGTATTTAAGGGGAAGAGTAAAGAAAAGACGGAAAGTCTATCAAAAGACGATCTCTCCTATGTGATTGGTATGGTTGTCCTTGACATTGCTGCGCCTATTCTTTTGATGCTGGGGATAAGCTGCGGTTCTTCCTCAAACGCATCGTTGATAGGTAACTTCGAAATTGTTGCAACGACTGTGATTGCCTTCTTCGTGTTCAAAGAGGTGGTCTCAAAACGCCTGTGGGCGGCGATCGCATTGATCACCCTATCAAGCACCATCCTATCATTTGACGGAGCGGACGCACTGCGGTTTTCACTTGGCTCGCTGCTTGTAATTCTGGCAACCGTTTGCTGGGGCTTTGAAAACAACTGTACCAGAAAGATTTCTTCAAAGGATACTTACGAAATAGTAATCATCAAAGGAATATTCTCCGGCATTGGCTCTCTCGGAATCGCACTGATTAAGCGAGAGAGTTTTCCGGAAATCGGTTATATCGCAGCCGCACTTGCGCTGGGCTTCGTTGCGTACGGTCTGAGCATTTTCCTTTATGTTAGGGCGCAGAGCACCCTCGGAGCAGCCAAGACAAGCGCATATTATGCGGCCGCTCCGTTCATAGGCGCATTCCTCTCGTTTGTCCTTTTGCGAGAAAAACTATCCTGGATGTATTTAGCGGCGTTGGCGGTCATGATAGCCGGCTCTGCGCTGGTTGTTGCAGATACGCTGATTCGAAATCATGCGCATGTGCACCGGCATACATTTACCCATACGCACGATGGGTCAACGCATACGCATGTGATTACGCATATGCATGCGCATAATCATTATGTTACGGACAACAGGCATGGTCATCATCATACAAGGGCAGAGCTTGAAATCGAACACGGAGCAGCGCATCAGCAAGGATAAGTAGAGCATTAAGAGTATTATAATACTGCCAAAAAGATTGGAATTAATTAGTCAACACTTACTTAATCTTAAGCAGAATATGAAAAGCAGACCGTTGGCGCGCAGAGTATGCTATGCCGGCGGTCTCTTAATTATCTGCTTCCCAAACTAACTTCCATGACGGATATTGCAGAACCGTTAGTGGATAAGGCTTTGGCGGTATACCCGGGATTCAGAATATGCATGAATCAATCCGATATGGCGCTATCCGGAAAAAGACTTTAGAATGAACACATAAAAATAGGCAAGGGCTGCATTTTGAATGTCGGCGGCCAAGATTTCGTTTGGCAATTCCGGTTGAAATAATCTGCAAATCATGTTAAAATCTCAAAAGTGAATATCGGAGGATGAAGCTTTGAGAAGAACATTGGCTTGGATTTGCATTGCGCTTGTGACTATAGCGTTCATATTGCTTAGTCTCGTTTTGATTCTGAAGATCGATGTGATAATACCTATACTGTTGTTTGTGGTCGCCTTTATCATGTTCCTTATGATAAAGCGAATGCCGACCGATGAGCAGCGCAAGCAGGATATGGAAACGCATGAACATGCCTTCTTCGATACGGAAGAGGCGCTTGCGAGCGAAGATCAGAATAATAAGAGTAAAGAGAAGAAAAAGAAGCATAGATGAATACCATGAAAAAGACAGACAAAAAACCCTCCAATCTAAAGCGATTTATCAGCTATTATAAGCCCCATCTCGGCCTGTTTGTGTTGGACATGTGCTGCGCTCTGTTCATCTCATCGGTCGATATCGTCTATCCGCTGATCTCAAAGACAATACTCAACGAATATCTGGCTCCGGAAAACCCGCAGTACAGAGCATTTTTCATTCTCATCGGGGTATGCGTGGTAATGTACCTATTGCGCACGACTGCATCATATATTGTTACCTACTATGGGCATAGGTTAGGCGTAAGCATCGAAGCGGACATGCGGCATGACGCATTTTCGCATATGCAGAAGCTTGGATTCAGCTTTTACGATAAATCCAGAACCGGTAAGCTAATGGCAAGGTGCACGACCGACTTGTTCGATGTAACCGAGCTTGCTCACCATGGCCCCGAGGATGTGTTCATTTCGATGCTGACATTCCTGGGAGCGTTTATCGCCATGCTGTTTATCGAATGGCGGCTTGCGCTTGTGCTCATTGCATTTGTTCCGCTGATGCTGCTGTTCGTGATGAAGCTTAGAAAGAGGATGAATGAGACCTCAAGGCGTGTTAAGGAAAGCACTGCGCGCATCAATACGGATATTGAATCATCGATCAGCGGTTCAAGAGTGGCGAAGGCGTTTACCAACGAGGAATACGAGGTCGAAAAATTTGTCAACGGCAACAAGGTCTACGTTAAGTCCAAGACCATGTATTATAAGACCATGGGCGCATTCCAGGCCGGTATGGAGTTCTTTACCTCTATACTGAATCTTGTCGTGCTTGCGGTAAGCGGACTGCTCATAATGACAGGAAAGATGCAGCTTACAACACTGGTCGTTTTCCTACTATATGTGTCATCGTTCATTACACCTATTAGAAAACTCGCCGCATTTGCGGAGCAGTACACGATGGGCATGGCCGGGTTTAAGCGATTCACCGAGCTGATGGATACCGAGCCGGATATCGTTGACGAACCGGGCGCAGCTGAACTTAAGGATGTCAAAGGAGATATTTGTTATGACCATGTAAGCTTTGCTTACGGCAAGGATCTGGAGAATGTTCTTTCTGATATCACTTTGAATATCGGCGCCGGTCAGACTGTTGCGCTGGTAGGCCCTTCGGGCGGCGGCAAGACGACACTGTGCCATTTGCTGCCGAGATTTTACGATATTTCCGAAGGAAGGATAACAATTGACGGCAACGATATTAAGAGCGTTACGCTCGAATCCCTAAGAAGGAATATCGGCATCGTTCAGCAGGACGTATTCCTTTTTGCGGCATCCGTAAAGGATAACATCCGCTACGGCAGGATAGATGCGACCGACGAGGAGATAGTGCGTGCGGCTATTGCTGCCGAGATACACGATGATATTATGAACATGCCCGACGGCTATGATACCATCGTCGGCGAACGCGGCATTACGCTCTCCGGAGGACAGAAGCAGAGGGTATCCATCGCTAGGATCTTTCTGAAGAACCCTCCGATACTCATCCTTGACGAAGCCACCAGCGCTCTCGATTCCGCAACCGAAGCAAGGATAACGGAAGCCTTTGAGCGGCTTAGCAAAGGAAGGACGACTCTCATCATCGCGCACAGACTATCGACCGTAAGAAGAAGCGATAAGATAATTGTTATTGATGAACACGGCATAATTGAGTCGGGTACGCATGATGAGCTAATCGCCCTGGATGGCGAATACAAAAAGCTAAACGATGCACAGAACAGGTTCTACGCATAGAACCTATCGGATACATCGAATCATTGAATAATACATTGGAGGAAAATATGGAATACATCATTGAACAACTTAAATCCGTTATGGCTATCGACAGTCCGACCGGCTTCACGAGGAAGGCCGCCGAGTATACCATGAATGAGCTGCGCACACTCGGCTATCAGCCGCAGATGACAAAAAAGGGCTGCGTGCTCTGCTGCCTGGGCGGCGAGGGCGATGCCGTTGTGTTCTCAGCTCATCTCGACACCCTTGGAGCAATGGTTGCCGAGGTTAAGGGCAACGGAAGGCTGCGCCTCACCAGAATCGGCGGCATGAACGCCAACAATGCCGAATGCGAGAATGCAAGGGTTTACACTCGTGACGGTAAGGTTTTTGAGGGCTGCTTCCAGATGAACGATCCGTCCATACATGTCAACGGAGATTACAGCACGCAGAAGCGCGATTACGACGGCATGGAGCTGGTGCTGGACGAAAAGGTATTTTCTAAGGATGATACCAAAAAGCTTGGCATTGAGGTCGGCGACTATGTTTGCTTTGATCCGCGCACTAAGGTCACTGAGTCAGGCTATATTAAGAGCCGTTTTCTCGATGATAAGCTGAGCGTGGCGATCCTTCTGGGCATTGCAAGGGAGATAAAGGAAAAGAATCTCAAGCTTACAAGAAAGGTCTATATCTATATAACCGTATTTGAAGAGGTGGGTCACGGCTGTTCAAGCGGAATCCCCGATGATGCATGCGAGATAATAAGCGTTGATATGGGATGCGTAGGCAATGGCCTTGAATGCAAGGAGCACCAGGTTTCTATCTGCGTCAAGGATTCCCATGGCCCGTACCACTATGAACTCACATCAAGGCTTGTCGAGCTTGCCAAAAAGCACGAGCTGGACTATGCGCTTGATGTCTATCCGTTCTATGGATCGGATGCCGACGCTGCGCTCGATGCAGGTTATGACCTTCGCCACGGTCTGATCGGAGCGGGCGTTTATGCATCCCATGGGTATGAACGTTCTCATATCGATGGGGTGAGAAACACCTTTGAACTGGTCAAAGCATATATTACAGAGTAAAACATGGAATAGAGTTTTTACATTGGCCGAATTTGGCCGTATGCGCGTAAAAACTCTATTATTTTACATAATAGACATGGAATTGTGGCAAAGATGTTAACAAGTCTGATTCCCAGGACAGGGATTTTGACACCGCTTTGCCGGAGCTGTACACTTATTGAAGTGAGCAGGGCTTAAAAATTATCAGCAGCGAAGGGTCATAGTGCTCCGACCCAATATCAAGAAAGGTGGCTATATAATGAGTAAAATCAGCTACTACAAAAGAGAAGCACTTCCGCTGGAAATGCACAAGGTATGCATCGTTCAGAAAACCTCCATCCTTCCGGTGGAGGAGAGGGTGAAGGCGATACGCCGCGCGGGGTTTAATTCCTATCGTATGCAGGCGGACGACTGCTATCTGGATATGCTTACCGACAGCGGAGTTAATGCCATGACGAATGAGCAGCTTGGCGCGATGATGATAGGGGACGACGCCTATGCAGGGAGCGTGACCTATCGCAGACTCAGCGAAAAGATAAAAGAGATATTCAACAAGGACTATTTCCTTCCCGTTCACCAAGGCAGGGCCTGTGAGCATATGCTCGCGCTTGCCTATGTGAAGCCGGGCTCGATCGTGCCGATGAACTTCCAGTTCGGAACATCGATCGGCAAGATTAAATACTGCGGCGGAGAATATGTTATCTGCCTGCAGGAGGAAGGATTTGACAAGCAGAGCGAAAATCCGTTCAAGGGAGATTTTGACCTCGATAAGCTTGAGCGTATACTCATAAGCGAGCATGACCGCATTGCGTTTGTACGCATTGAAGCCGGAACGAACCTTATCGGCGGACAGCCCATTGCTCTTGACAATATGCTTGCCGCCGCCGAGCTGTGCAGGAAGCATGGAATACGCTCGGTGCTCGATGCAAGCCTCCTCCAGGATAATCTCTACTTCATCAAAACACGCGAAGAAGCGTACAAGGATATGAGTATCAGGCAGATCGTGAGGATACTCTCCGACGCTATGGATATCATCTATTTCTCCGCACGCAAGCTTGGCTTTGGCAGGGGAGGCGCTATCATACTCAACGATGAGGAACAGTTCGAGTATATCAAGACCTTTGTATCGAGCTTTGAAGGCTTTCCAACCTTTGGCGGCATGAGCGTTAAAGAGATGGAGGCGATAAGGGTCGGACTTGATGATACGATGGACGAAGACATAATCTCCCAGGGTCCTGAGTTTATTCGCTATCTTTGCGAACAGCTTGAGGATGCCGGAATTCCGGTCGTTACTCCGGCCGGCGGCCTTGGCTGCCACCTCGATGCCATGAAGTTCGTTCCGCATATCCCGAGGAACCAGTATCCGGCCGGCGCTTTGCAGGCGGCTGTATACATTGCTTCCGGAGCAAGAGGAATGGAACGCGGAGCGATAGACGAGCCTTGGGATGATCCGGAGGTTGAGCCCTATGGCGCAATGGAGCTGGTTCGCCTTGCGGTACCAAGAAGAGTCTATACCATTTCTCAAATGAATTATCTGATCGATAGGATATGCTGGCTGTATGATAACAGAGAGCTTATCGGGGGCCTAAAATTCGAAACCGAGGGACCGCATCAGTTCTACGATGCATTAATCTCCATCGGCGATTGGCCTGAAAAGCTTGCAGCTAAGTTCAGAGAAGATTTTGGCGAATCCCTATAATCATGCGTAAAGAATATCGACCCGGCGGAGCGTTCCGCCGGGTCGGTTGATATTCTCGGAGATTTATTTGAGCTTAATGGCTTTCAGCCTCAGCGCATTTGTAAGCACCGTTACCGAACTCAGACTCATCGCAAGCGCGGCGATCATCGGATTGAGCAGTGGTCCGCCAAAGGCATGCAGAAGTCCTGCAGCGATAGGGATACCCAAACAGTTATACGCAAACGCCCAGAACAGGTTTTGCTTGATTATGCGAAGCGTAGTCCTGGAAAGCCTGATGGCATTACTTATGCCCCCAAGCTCGCCCTTTGCCAGCACGATATCCGCACTCGCAACCGCAACATCGGTGCCTGTGCCGATTGCAATGCCTACATCGGCTGCCGCAAGCGCAGCGGCATCGTTGATTCCGTCACCGACCATGGCCACATGCTTTCCGCGTTCCCTAAGCTCACCGATGAATGTGTTCTTATCCTCTGGAAGGCAGGAACTTTTGACATTGTTTATCCCGACTTGAGCCGCGACGTTTTTTGCGGTGCGCTCATTATCTCCCGTTACAAGCCAAACATCTATCCCTGCGTCACGAAGCTGAGCGATAGCATCTTTTGAATCCGGTTTTACGGCATCTGCGACACCGATGATTCCGCAGTAGCTCCCATCCACTGCAAGCATGAGCGGAGTAGAGCCGGAGTCGGTAATTTCATCGAGCGCAGCCTTATCAAAATCTATCTTGTTTTCGACCATCAGTCTCTCGTTTCCCACGAGCACCTTATTGCCGTTGACCGATGCCTCTCCGCCTCGTCCGACAAGCGCTGTATAGCTTTCGGGTGGGGAAAATACTATTCCCATATCGGAAACATATTTTGTGACCGCAGCGGCAAGCGGATGCTCGCTGCCGGATTCTGCAGATGCAAAAACTCTTAAAAACTCCTCGCTGTCCATATTGTGCGGAATTGTCCGCATGACCTCGGGCTTTCCGCAGGTAATGGTTCCGGTCTTATCAAGGACGATCGTGTCCACATGGCAGGTGTGCTCAAGGGCTTCACCGTTTTTGATGAATATTCCCATTCCTGCGCCGCGTCCCATTCCTACCATTATCGCTGTCGGCGTTGCAAGTCCGAGCGCACACGGGCAGGCAATTACAAGCACGGAAACCATTATCTTGATAGCAACACCGATGGTTTCGCCTGCAAACAGCCAGATGAGCGCGGAAACGATGGCTATTACGGTGACGGTTGGAACAAAAACTCCGCTGATCTTATCCGCAAGCCGTGCGATGGGCGCTTTACTGCCCTGAGCTTGCTCGACCATTCTAATCATTCCGGCAAGCACGGTATCATCGCCGACACGTTCGGATACATAGATAAAGCTGCCGTTCATGTTAACGCTTCCGCCGACGACGCTGTCGCCGACATTCTTGTCGACGGGAATGCTCTCGCCGCTCAGCATCGATTCGTCAACGCTGCTGTAACCTTCCACGATCTTGCCGTCAACAGGAATGCGTTCGCCCGGCAGGACCCTTATCCTTTCTCCTACCACGATCTCATCGGCGTTGATCATCTTCTCGCTGCCGTCCTTAAGCACGATCCTTGCGGTATCCGGGGTAAGTCCAATCAGAGCGGCAACAGCGTCGCCGGTCTTGGCTTTAGCGCGCTGTTCGAGGTATTTGCCGAGCATGACCAGCGTTATTATCACTCCGGCGGATTCGTAATACAGCCCTTCGTGCATCATTTCATGATGTCCCATGAAGATCATAACGGTGGAATAGATAGAGTACCCTATGGCCGCAATAGTTCCCAGTGCGATAAGGGAGTCCATGTTTGGGTGAAGCGTGGCAATGGCTTTAAAGCCGCGAACATAGAAGCCTCTTCCGGCATAGATGACCGGAATGAGAAGGATTATCTGAACCAGCGAAAAGACCTTGGGAGCTGTCATAAACTTTGGTATCGGCAGTCCCACCATATGTCCCATTGATATGTAGAAAAGGGGAATTGTGAATGCAAGCGCAATAATCAGATTTTGCTTGCGCTGCTTCATATCTTTCCTCCGCCGTTCGGACTCGAGCAGCGACTGTTTTTTTATCGATTCTACATTTGAAATAGTAAAACCGGTCTTTTCTACCGCAGCAAAAACAGCGGGGGACAGATCGGTTTCGCTCCGCACCGTCAGCCGTTCAGTCGATAGATTTACGCTTGCGGCATCTACGCCTTGTACCCTGCGCACAGCGCGTTCTACCGATGCCGAGCAGGCAGCACAGGTCATGCCGCCAATCGAATATTCCTTGATCATGAAAACACATCCCTACATTGTTTATAAGTCCAGTCCGATTTTACAACATTATTCTTTACTGCGCAAGCACTGTTTATAACATCGCTGCGCGAATGCTCAATAGCCAAGCTGCATACCATTTCATATGAGAAATGATTTGCAAACAACTGTTGGAGAAGTTAATCAAAAACAGAAGAGGGCAAGGTCTTCGAGGCTCTCGCTTCTTAACGATGCGGAAAAGCCATGCATCAGATGGTGGGGCGGAGAGCTGATGGAGGTCGAAAACCATTGCGGAGTGCTGGAGTTTACGCAAAACTGCATCAGACTGTATTCAAAACTCGGTATTCTAAGAATTGAGGGGAGAAATATGGATATCAGGCTTGCGGACTGTGAATCGGTAATAATCTATGGGGAGATCTGCGGATTGTTCTACGAAAATCTAAAGAATAAGGGATAACCGTATATGAAACAGTGGAAATTTCTCTCAGGTTATGTTAGAATAGGTATTAGGGGGACAAGGGTCGAGCGTACCGTCAATGCTTTGATCGCTGAAGGGATTGCCGTTCACGACATCATTAAGCTCGACGGTAGTTCGCTTACTGCTTATATTCGAACAAAAAAACTGCCTGCGGCAAAAGTAATTGCCGAAGAATGCGGATGCGAGCTCAAGCTGATAGCTGAAACGGGGTTGACGAAAGCCAAGCACCTTATTTTGTCGAGATTATCCCTGTTTGTTACACTCATGCTGGGGCTTACAGTTTTGTCAGTCATGTCACGGCTTGTTTTGTTTATTGAAATAGACGGCTGCGATGTGATAGACAGGGAGAATGTCAGCACTGTACTTGCAGAATCGGGCATACATATCGGGATGCATTTGCACGATATCGATTATCTGCTTGTTAGGGAAAACCTGCTGAGAATGGACGAGCGTATTTGCTATGCGGACATCAGGCCGAACGGCGTATTGGTGAAGGTCGTCATTCGTGAAGCGAACTCCATAGTTGATAAGGACGATGATACTACCCCTGCCAGCATTTATGCAGATAAGGATTGTACAATAATATCCATAGTTGCCGAGGACGGAAGGGCTTTGGCGACAAAGGGACAGACGGTAAAGCGCGGTACGCTGCTAATAAGCGGAGATATCACCCCAGAGGGAAGCGAAAGCAATGTTTTTGTACGGGCAAAGGGAGAGATAATTGCCGAGGTCGCATATAGATTCACTTCTGTTGTCGAGCCTATGGCAACAAAGCTTATCAGGACTGGAAACAGCCTGACGATCAACCGCATCGAGGCTTTGTTCGTCAGTGTTACAAGCAGTATTCCGTATCGGGATTATGAGCAGGAGTTTGGAAGCCAAAGGGTGCTTACGCCTGCTGGTATTCCGGTAACCGTCACGGAAGGGACGGCATATGAGCTCATACCCGGTGAAGCGAAGCTCTCAAGAGACGAGATGGAACAGCAGGCTTCATTCCTTCTCGAGGAAAAGCTAAAAAGAGTGGTTCCCGGCGATGCGAGAATAACCGCAAAGAAAACCGAGTACATCATACAGGATGACGGAACCATGCTTGCCATAATGAACATAATAACGATAGAAAGCATTGGATGCGCCAGATGCATCCAAACCGAATAGTATTGTGAAAGGGGCCGAATGATTCGGCGATTACAGATGGAAGAAAACTATAGCACCACGGTCGAGATCGAATCTATGGACGAGATAATCAGGCTGTTTGGAGCCTTTGACGAAAACCTCAAGGTGATAGAAGCTGAAACGGGCGCGGCGATCCGCTCGGATTCCGAGAGCATCATCATTGAAGGCGAGGAGGAAGCGGTACAGATCGCCGCAAGCGTAGTTGAAAAGCTGCTTGCGCTCATCAGAAGAGATGAAAAAATAGACAGGGGCAGAATTCGCTATGCTATCGATCTTGCAAGAGAGGGCAACTCGGACCTGATATTGGAGCTTGCAGACGATGTTATTGCGTTTACCAACAGGGGCAAGCAGATTAAATGCAAGACTATTGGCCAAAAAAGGTACATTAATGCTCTCAAACGCAGGACGGTAGTCTTTGGAGTCGGTCCGGCAGGCACGGGCAAAACATATCTTGCAGTCGCCATGGCGGTGCTTGCGTTTAAGAATAAGGAGGTTTCGAGGATAATCCTCACAAGGCCTGCGGTAGAGGCCGGAGAAAAGCTTGGCTTCCTGCCCGGCGATCTTCAAAACAAGGTCGATCCGTATCTGCGCCCGCTTTATGATGCGCTATACGATTTCCTGGGGGCGGAGAACTTCAGAACGCTCTCCGAGCGCGGCGCAATCGAAGTCGCTCCGCTTGCCTATATGAGAGGCAGGACGCTGAACGATGCTTACATTATTCTTGATGAAGCTCAGAACTGCACCATTGAACAGATGAAAATGTTCCTGACGAGGTTTGGCGAAGGCTCAAGGGTTGTTGTTACCGGTGACATTACGCAGATCGACCTTCCGGCCGAGAAAAAAAGCGGATTAATTAACGCTATTCATGTCCTTAAGGATGTTGAAGGCATAGAGATAGTAAGGCTGACGGCAAGGGATGTTGTGCGTCATGAGATGGTGCAGCGCATCGTTCAGGCATACGAAAAAGCTTCCGAACGCGCAGCTGAGAGAAGAAATTCTCAAACGGATGAACATTGACCTATCGGTGACGCCGTCTAATTCGGAGGTAATATGGGATTAAGATTGAGTAAAACGACAGTGCGCGCTATCGAGGATCGCCCGGATGGAGCGAAAACAAAGCGCACGCCCAAAAAACGGGATGACAAGCGTATGCGTCTGCTGGCCTTTGCGCTTGTTGTTGCAGCCGCAGTAGTGATAATATCTCTCTCGCTGTATTTGAGGCTCCAGCTTGATGCGGATAGCATAACACAGGATACGGAAGCGGCGCTCCCGTTTGTGATCATGCTTCTAATCTCCGTGGCGGCGGCAGCTGCATCCGTATTAGGGCTTTGCTTTTATCTTTTTCAGAACGAGAATGAGCTGGTTAGGACGCCAAAGAATCTGCTGATAGTAATGTCCATGCTGTCGCTTGGCGCGCTGCTGAGCCTGTTAACGACGCTTGTGTCTGGCTGCTTCAGCATGATGCTTCTTGCGGCTATACTGTCCTCCGTACTGGTGGATAGGCGAGCGGCATATGCAGTTGCTTTGTCCGGCGCGCTGATAGGCGGATTTCTGGCTTTTTCACCCGTGTTTAACGCAGAATCAGGATCATACATAGCTGACGCATGGATACCTCTGGGAGTGGCACTGGCACAGTTTGCCGGTGGCTTTACTGCTATATATACTGTTAAGCCAAAATATGGACGAATGGCTCCTATCGTTTCTGGACTTGCTGGTGGACTTGCTTCCGCATTGGTGTTTTTGTGCGTACAAGCTGTGGCTTCAAGAAGCTTTGAAGGAATTGTCATGCCGGTGCTCTGGCAGTTTGGAAGCGGAATTATTTGCGGCGTTGTCGCAACGGGGCTAATGCCGATATTTGAAATAGTGTTTGATGTAGCCACTGATTCAAGGCTCAACGAGCTTATGAATAATAACAGCCCATTGATCAAGCGGCTGATGGTGGAAGCCCCGGGTACATATCATCATTCAATGCTGGTCTCCTCGCTTGCGGAAACAGCTGCCGAGCTTATCGGGGCAAATTCGCTTCTCTGCAAAACTGCCGGCTACTATCACGACGTTGGCAAGCTAAGAAGTCCCATGCATTTTATCGAGAACCAGCGAGGGGTCAATATTCATGATACGCTTACTCCGATAGAGAGCGCAGAGCGTATAATTGCCCACAGAAAGGATGGCGTAACGCTGCTTACCAAAAATAAGCTGCCGAGCGATGTCATCAGAATATGCGCCGAACACCACGGCAATTCAACGGTAATGTATTTCTATAATAAGGCAATCCAGCAGGCTAACGGCGCACCCGTCAACGAAGACGATTACCGCTACAAGGCTTCCAAGCCTTCCTCGAAGGAGTCCGGAATACTGATGCTTGCGGATTGCTGCGAAGCAGCCGTGCGTTCGCTCAAGGATCAGAATCGAGAGAGCATCGAAGCTAAGGTTAGGGACGTTATATCGGCTATCTGGCTAAAAAGGGATGGACAGCTTAGTGAATGTCCGCTCACTGCCCGTGATGTCAAGGTTATTGAAGAGAGCTTTGTCAATACCCTGACCGCGCAATACCATGAGCGCATTGAGTATCCCGATCCGGAGGATTATTAAGAATGGAAAAGAAGAATGCCGCAAATATAAGCTTTGTGGGAATCGAAGAGGATGAAGGCGTGCGCTCTGCCGTTGAGCTTGCGGCAAATGCGGCGCTTAAGCACGAAAATGCTGAGAGCAGGTTTTTGTCGGTCGTACTTACGACAGATGAAAACATTCATGAGTACAATAGGGAGTATCGCTCGGTCGATAGGACGACAGATGTGCTGAGCTTTCCTGCCGATGAGGGCGACGATCTGCTCGCACCACCGGATGGCTTCCTTGGCGATATTATGATATCGATCCCCAGGGCAAGAGAACAGGCGAAAGCTTTAGGCCATTCGACCGAAAGGGAGATCCTTTTTCTGACTGTACATGGCGTGCTTCATCTGCTTGGCTATGACCATATGCGTCCGGAGGATGAACAGATTATGCTTCCGGTTCAGCGCAGTATAGTCGAGGGAATAGAATTATCTGCAAAGAATAGGAGTATAAGGGTTTAGTGAGAAGTCAAGAACAGTCTGCTATTAGTGAAGAAAGAATTGGAGAATTGATCGCACAGGCCTTCTCAGCAAGGGAAAGGGCATATGCGCCGTATTCCGGCTTCCGTGTCGGAGCTGCGCTGGAGGGTAAGTCGGGTAGGATCTATCCGGGCTGCAATATCGAGAATGCTGCCTATACGCCCACCAACTGCGCAGAACGTACCGCTCTGTTTACTGCAGTATCCCAGGGAGAACGCAGCTTCAGGGCCATCGCTATTGTATCCGACAGCAAGAATCCAACGCCTCCGTGCGGAGTGTGCAGACAGGTGCTGGCGGAGTTCTGCGAGGCCGATATGACGGTTATATGTGCTGACAGGGATGGGAAATACGTTGTTATGACGCTTGCCGAACTTATTCCAATGGTGTTTACTAAAAAGGATATGGAATGATATGACATATAAATCAGGCTTTGTTACTATAATCGGTTCGCCGAATGTCGGAAAATCTACCCTTCTCAATCTGCTGGTCGGCCAAAAGATTAGCATTGTATCGGAACGGGCTCAGACTACACGCAATAAAATAATGGGAGTAGTCACACGGCATAGCTATCAGATAGTCTTTATCGACACTCCCGGTGTAACTGCGCCTAAGAATCGCCTGGGCGAATACATGCTTAAGGTTGCATACGATGCGATAAACGAGGTGGAAGCGGTACTCGTCATGTTCGATGCATCCAAGGGCATTCGCGAAAAGGATGAACTTCTGCTGTCTAACCTAAGAGAAAAGATCAAGAAAACTCCGGTCATCGCGGCCATTAATAAATCCGACCTTGCCAGCTTGGACGATATATGCATAATGAAAGAAAGACTGGAGCAAGAGACTTGGATCAATGATATTATCGCCATCAGCGCCGAGACCGGTCGTAATGTCGATAAGCTTGAAAAGCTCATTTACGGTTATCTTGTCGAGGGTCCGCAGTATTTCCCGGACGATATGGTGACCGATCAGCCCATGTGGTCGATCTGCACCGAAATGATTCGAGAGACTGCGCTAAAGCTGTTAAGAGAGGAAATACCCCACGGCATTGGGGTAGGTATCGACAAGATCCGGCTTCGCGATGACGGCATACACGATGTATTTGCAACAATTTATTGCGAGAGGGATACTCATAAGGGAATAATAATAGGGCGCAACGGTTCTATGCTCAAACGGATCGGCAGCGATGCCCGTCACAATATCGAGTGGCTTTTCGGCACAAAGGTCAATCTCCAGCTTTGGGTAAAGGTGCGTCCTGATTGGCGGAACAGTGCTGCAGCGCTTAAGGAATTCGGTTTTGATCCGAATTTTTGATTGCAATATTTGCTTTCGAGGCTTCAATATAGCTCAAGTAATCCGATATGCTTCCGCTTCTTGTGAAGCGAGTCCAAAGCGCTTTGCTGAGTTCGCTGCGTTCGTTCATGACAGACCTCCGATCTATACTTTAGTATTAATTGTTCCCGATAAAGTGTGATGATAGTTTAGGAATAAATGGAATGGCATTTGAAACCCTGCATGGAATAGTTGTTAAGTACTCCGATTACAAGGAAAGCGATCGGGTCATGAGCGTTCTTACCGTTGAACGCGGCCTCGTTACGCTTACCGCTCGCGGATGCCGAAAGAAGGGGAGTCCTATTGCGGCTTCATGCGAAATATGCGCATATTCCGAATTCGTCATCTTCAATCGTGTCGGGGTCGATACCATATCCACTGCAACCCTGCTTGAAAGCTTTTATCCGATACGAGAGGACTATGAGAAATATGAATCGGCGGAACAGGTACTTCATCTGAGTAAAAAGCTCACATACCTTTCAAACAGATGGGATGATGCATTTAAACTCTGCTATTATACGCTTAGCTTCATCGCATATACCGATAATAATCCCATAGATCTTGAGCTGTGCTTTACAGTTAAGTTCTTGAAGTTAGCAGGGTATGAACCCAAGATAACCGAATGTGCTCTCTGCGGAAAAGATCTTAGAAGGGATAAACAGCTAAGATTCTCCAAAGCAATGGGCGGAGCAATGTGTGATTACTGCGGAGCAGGGAGCAGGAGCGTCGCACCTTTGACTCTTGAAGCGATCAGGCGAATGCTGAAATTGCCAATAGCAGATATGAAAAAGGTCAGCCTGCCGGATGAAACAAGGAAAGAACTCGATACAATTATCTATGAGTATGCGGAATACAATCTCGAGCAGACTGTAAAGATTAGGGGATTATAGTGACGCACATTTTTGTGAAGCTAAATATATCGTGAATTCCCAAAGTAACTTCCACAGTGGAACCTGAGTGGAAATTAGTATGAGA